>NZ_JAVJQO010000008.1:0-308728 GCF_040218225.1 Gracilimonas sp. | reverse complement strand
ACCCGTTGGAGCCGTCATTGTTCGGAATAATCAAATCATTGGGAAGGGCTACAATCAAGTTCAGCGATTAAACGATCCGACGGCGCATGCTGAGATGATTGCCATCTCAGCCGCCTGCGAAACCATGGATGAGAAATACCTCAGCGAATGTACCTTGTACGTAACTCTTGAGCCCTGCCCTATGTGTGCCGGAGCGGCTGTATGGAGTAAACTTGGCGGAATTGTTTTTGGAGCAGCAGACGCCAAAGCCGGTGGTTGTGGCAGTGTTTTCAATATCTCATCAAATAAAAAGCTCAATCACCAGGTAGAAGTGATACAAGGCGTGATGGAAGCTGAATGTGAGCATTTATTGAAAGCTTTTTTCAGAGAACGCCGCAGTTAAAATTATTCTACTTTTACCAGAATAATTATTACTATTTGAAAGCTATTCTATTCCAGAGATATCTATAAATACTAACCTAATTGATTTATGATGACTGAAGAACAAAATAATAATGGAATAACTACCTGGTTTTGGGTTATTGGATGGGGAGCCCTGGTTTGGAACTTACTTGGCGTCATGTCTTATATCATGACCGTAACCATGAGCCCTGAAATAATGGCTGAACTACCTGAAGCTCAACAAGAACTTATGAATAATACACCTGCATGGGCTACGGGAGCTTTTGCATTCGCAGTATTTGGTGGTGCTTTTGGGTCTTTGGCACTTTTAATGAAAAGAAAACTAGCCCTTCCACTTTTCATTGTTTCCTTTGTTGGGATTGTTGTGCAGTTGTATCACTCACTATTTATGAGCAACTCAATTGAAGTTTACGGTCCTGGAGGAGTAATAATGCCGATTATGGTCTTTTTATTCGGAATTGGACTCATCTGGATAGCCCGGCATTCAATATCCAAAGGTTGGCTTAAATAATTACAAGCGATCTTTTACGGACGGGATATAATTAGAAAAAAGTACCCCAAAAACCCAAACCCTGTCCTCAGGTAGATTTTAAAGAATCGTAAGGACTAATCATAATTAATTTATGCATTTAAGGTACTTTCTATTTGGACTTGTTCTTAATTAGAGGACTTGAGATCAATATGCACGAATACAAAAAAGGCACTATTCGATAAGTTCTGAAATCGTACTATAGATTTTTCTCAATTCCTCTTCTGTAGTGCAGTAAGGAGGCATCAGGTAAAGAACATTTCCCAGGGGACGTAACAGAACTCCATAATCAACACACTTCTTCTTAATTTCATTAGCCACCGAATTAAGATAACCTCCCTCTTCATCATTTTTGATGTCCATTGCAGCAATGGTTCCGGTAACTCTAAAGTGCTCAAGCCTTGGATTTGATTTAAGTTTGTCAATTTCTTCCAAATGAATAGATTCAAACTTTCTAAAAGCTTCTTCCCTTTCTAAAACTTTCATCGAAGCTACTCCGGCAGCACAACCCAATGGATTTGCAGTATAGCTGTGGCCATGCCAAAAAGTTTTTATTGGATCTGATGAATTGAAGGTTTGAAAGATATCGTCTGAGCAAACAGTGGCTGCTAAAGGCATAAAGCCCCCTGTAATACCTTTTGACAAACAAATAATATCTGGTTCAACCTGAGCTCTTTGACAGGCAAAATAATCTCCGGTTCTGCCAAACCCAGTCATTACTTCATCCAGAATAAGTAATACTCCAAACTGTCGGTTCACCCAGTGCAGTTTCTGCATAAATTCCTCGCTGCACATACGCATTCCGCCTGCTCCCTGGACCATGGGCTCCATCAAAATACCGGCATATTTGTCGGGGTGATTGCTAAGCAGGTCTTCCAACTGCTCTATAACTTCATCCTCCTTTTGTGCTCTTTCTTTGTCACCCATCCAGGTTTCAGGAAAAGGCAATACTTCTACATCAAACAACAAGTCTTTAAAAACATCCGTAAAAACAGAACGTTCGCCGGCCGACATGGCTCCGAAAGTATCTCCATGGTAGGCCCCTTCAAAGCAGATAAAAGTTTTTCGGTCTTCTCCTTTATTCTTCCAGTATTGGTAGGCCAGTTTCATCCCAACTTCCACTGCTGTAGAACCATTGTCAGAATAGAAAACCCGCTTTAAGTTCTTAGGGAGCTTTTCGACCAGCATTTCTGCAAGTTGTTCTGCAGGGTCATGAGTAAAACCAGCAAAGATAACATGTTCTAGAGTCTGGGCTTGCTTATAGATGGCATCTGCTACTTCAGGATGGGTATGCCCATGAATATTCACCCACCAGCTTGAAATAGCGTCTAAAACTTCGGTTCCGTCTTCCAGGGTAAGCCAGGATCCTCTTCCGCTTTTTACTTTAATAGGATCCGGAGCGTCTTTTAAAATTGTGAAAGGATGCCAGAGGTTTTTATGCACTTTCTTTAATAATTAGTTAGAATTTAAGATTAGTTGATGGCTCTATTATTTAAATAAAACAGCTTTTGTATGATTTTATGAGAGTCTGTTTGTTTATTGTATCTAACTCTTGGACTTCCCAAACCGGTACTTTTCCGAAATGCTCTATGGTCTCTCTATTGCTTTGGTGATGCGGACCGTTAAGAATCACCCCAAAA
The DNA here is from genome assembly GCF_040218225.1 of Gracilimonas sp. NCBI lineage: Bacteria > Pseudomonadati > Balneolota > Balneolia > Balneolales > Balneolaceae > Gracilimonas > Gracilimonas sp. Next base: position 306,157 of record NZ_JAVJQO010000008.1, on the reverse strand, counting down.
ACTTCAACACTCCGGCTTCTCAAGGCTTCAAGAGATAATAATGTATGATTTAAAGTGCCCAATTCACTTCTTGCAACCAGTAATACCGGAATATCAAATTGGGTGATTAAATCCAGGATAGACTCCTTCCAGTTAATAGGAACCCACAGTCCGCCGGCTCCTTCAACTATAAGATGTTTGGTTTCAAAATCAGGAAGGCTGAAATCGTGCAGCGATATTTCTACTTTATCGATATCAGCAGCACCATGAGGAGACATCGGGGTGTTCAGGCGATATCTTTCTGGGATGATTCGTTGATCTGCAACTTCCGAAACTCGTTTTACAAATTCGGTATCGGTTTCTTCATCCAATCCGGCTTGCACTGGCTTCCAGTAGGTTGCATCCAGACTGCTCATCAACATAGCTGAAATGAATGTTTTACCAATACCAGTATCTGTTCCGGTTATAAATAGTTTTTCTGGTAAATCCATACTCATTATTTAAAATCTTTTTTGGCTGCCAAATAAACGACATGCCATTTAACTTTAATTCTGTCGCCTGCTTTTTCGTCCCAGTGATTCAGTAAGAGCTTGAATTGCTTAGATGACAAAGAATTACCTTTTAAATTTTCACTTGCCCCTATTCGTTTCAAATGGCGAAAGAAATCAAGTGAAGTATCGAATTCCTGAAACAGATCATTCTCGTAATAATCGATTTGCAAAGGCCCCATAGAAAGCTTGACGACAACTTCTTCTACATCAGGTAAAGGATTCGCAGTGTAGGGAAGTCCCAGTTCAAGACAGTTCTCATACCACTGCTCAAACGTGTGATTGCCCGGAAAGGAACAGAGTAGCAACCCGCCTGGCTGTATTGCACGAGATAGGTTTTCTAAGGCTATGGAAGTATCCCTGAACCACTGTGGCGCAAAGTTACTTATTACCATCGAATACATCTCATCTTCCTCTTTAAATTCGTTCGCATCAAGCACTTTGAACTTAATTTTATCATTTACAAGCCCTTGATTATCCAGCTCCTCTTTGCAGAATTGAAGCATAGACGGAGAAGCATCTGTAATAATGAATTCCTTTTCAGGGAAATGCTCTATCAGTTTACGGGTTAAAAACCCCGTTCCACAACCTATTTCCAGAATAGGTCCGGAGGGTAAAAGCTCACGCCATGGCAGCAGCGAGGAGATGAGTCCATCGGCTACTTTCTTTTGAATTTCTGCTTCCTGATGATAGTTTTCAGCAGAATGACCAAAATTACTGGCTATTCTGTTGATTTCTTTTTCTTCTGTAATTTCCATTGTGTTGGAAAATAGGAATCATTGCATTTATAAACGACCAGCAATCTTTATAATGTGTAACCGGCATTCCGTGCCCAGCTTGCTTTATAAAATGATATACTGCATTTCCATCGGTTAATTCTGTGAATTCCTTCCCTCTGTTGTGAGTCAAAATTTTATCACTTCCACCATCCAGACTGATGATAGGTTGACCTTTTTGCAGGTGTGTAAGATCAAAAACAGAAGTGCTGAGTTTTTTTAAATCTTTCAATAGAAAATCAATATCTGGTTTCCCTTTTGGGATATTCTTTTTCTTATCCGGATGAAAGGCATTGACCCAAAAATTTTTAAGAACTTCTTTAGGGTTTTCATCAAATTGCTTAATCATTTTTTTGAGCACCTTTAAAGATCTTTTCCTGTCAGCTGTATCTTTTGGATGAAATTCTTTGAACCCATTGAAAATCACAACACATGAGGCCTGTTCGATGTGCTCTTTTGGACACCAATGGAGTCCAAAGGAGTGCAAAAATATCACCTTATGCTTTGATTCATTAGAAAACTTAGGAAGCTTTTCTTCCAAAAAATATCCCCTATCTGCTGTCTTTAACATTACGTTCGGAGGCAGGATATCTTTCCAATTCTTCCAAAAAGATGAATCGAAACCCCACCCGTGATACGCAATGATTTCTAAATCAAGCTTATTTTCTTTTTCCGAATGCACGTAAAAGTTTATCTAAGTCTTCTTTTTGATGTTTTGCAGTAATCGTAATTCTAATGCGGGAAAATCCCGGGGATACAGTTGGCGGACGTATTGCAGTAGCAAGTATGCCGTTATTTTCCAGTTGGTGTGAAACGGAAATTGTCTCCTTTTCATCGCCAACAATTACAGGTATAATTTGGGAATTAGAATCACCTGTTTCAAATCCTGATTGCTGAATTTCTTTTTTGAAATATTGCGTTAGCTCATAAATGTGTTTTCTTTCAGCATCCATGGTGGGTATTAGCTCCAAAGAAGCCTCCAAAGCTCCAATTACAGCCGGAGGCAATGCTGTCGTATAAATAAAGCCGGGACAAAAGTTAATGAGGTAGTCTTTTAATTGTTGAGAGCAAGCGACAAAGGCACCAAAAGCTCCAAATGCTTTTCCAAAAGTACCCAGCGACACATGAATTCCTTTCTTTCCATAGTTCAACCCTAACCCCTTTTCACCTAAAACTCCCAGAGCATGGGCATCATCCGAAAATAGCAAAGCATCATACTTTTCAGCTAAATCAATCAGCCGCTTCACATCGCTTTGATCTCCATCCATACTGAATACTGTTTCTGAGACGATCCAAATGCGGTTATATGACTTTTTTTGCGCCTTCTCCAGTAATTTCTCTAGATGCAGGTAATCATTATGATCATAACGCTGCAAATCAGACCGGCTCAGAATTGCACCTTGCAGCAGACTGTTATGAACTTTATTATCGGCTAGGATGAGTGAGTTTCGATCGGCTAACGTTGACAATATGGTAGCATTGGCCTGAAAACCAGTATTGAAAACCAGGGCTGCCTCCACATCAAATACCAGGGCTAACCTGGATTCCAGTTCTTCGTGTATAGTGAAGTTTCCACTTACCAACCTGGATGCTGTTGAACCAGCGCCATAGCGTCTGGCATACTCCAAACTCTTCTTAATAACTTTGGGATGGGTAGCTAAACCCAGATAATCATTGGAGCAGAAGTTAAGTATACTCTTCCCTTCTTTCTTTATTGAAGCCCCTTGAGGTTCCGGTTCAACCCGTACTAATTCTCTAAAGCGGTGTTCAGCTTTTCGTTGAGCAAGAGCCTCTGAAATAAAATCCAGTTTGTCGGAGTTTTTACTCAAGGTTTATGAAGCTGGTTCTGGCTTAGATGTAGACGTCCAGGTAGAATCAGACTCAAACGTACGACCCATTGCCCTGAATTGACGTACAAATGGTAGTTTCTTTCTTACTCCAGGTGCAAACTGATTGTAATCAATCATGAATAAGCGATTGGTATCCGGGTCGTAATAGGTAAAGTTGACAAATGGACCACCCATTAAGCCATTAACCATATACCATGTTCCTCGGGTTTCATAAGCAAGCAACCGACCTTTCTGAAAGCTTTCTGTAATAACGGGTCTGATTTCAGGGCGGTTTGTGTAAGTTTGAACGTACATGGAATCCCTTGCCCCTTTTATATATTCCTGAGACAGAGAATCCCGTGTATTAATAATCCACTCGTCATCCAGAAATGAAATATCTTTCACATCATCCTTATACCATATCCACATCCAGCGGTCGTTCTGGGGAAGAAATCGCCTGTAACTTATAAAGTTTAGCGTATCAATGTTTTTGATGTAGTCGTGCTGGAAACGAACAGTGAAACCTCTGTTTTGCCAGAGTGAATCGGATAACTGGGTTTGTTCTTTCTTCTCGTATACAAAATACTCCCAGCGCTGCAGCTCTTTCTGGAGCATATTATTTAGCAATGAATTTTCGGTATTCCTGATTTTTTGTGCGAGTAGTGAATCGGATGTAGAACTTAGTATTAAGACATATTGATCACGATACCACTGGTCTTCAACTGGAAAGGCAAAGCTTTCTCCTTGTCTTACACGCTCTTCAACAGATTCATCAAGAAAACCCCGAACCTGACGTCCGGTATTGGAATCTTCGTCAATTTGCGCAGCAAAAATGACATTTTTCTGGCTTTTAAGTCGGTCTAAATGAGACTGAGAACGAATTTGGGTGAACTGAAGATCATAATAGGCTTCTCCGTTTGGCACGGTAAGCACCCATTTACCAAATACATCCCTGATGGCTTCAGCAGTCTGGCTTTCCCATTTTGTTGAATCCATTACTACAACTACTTCTCTTGTATTACCTTCTGCAAGTGGCCGGTAGTCACCATTGCATGAAATAAAGAGTAAAGCTAAAGCTGAGACTAAAAAAGAACCTAAGGTTAATCGCATAATGAATAATTAATTTCCAAATTTAAGTGAGTGAACGAAGGAAAAGAGCTCTGATTTCCAGCCTTCATTCGGATAGTGTTTTTTGATGGTATCAATTAAGGCACTACCAACTATAAAACCATCGGCATTTGATGCGATATCCACAGCATCTTTATAAGATTTAATACCGAATCCTACCATAACCGGATTCTTGGTAATGTTTGATCTAACGCGCTCAATAAACCGGTTAACAGACTTCGATACTTCTTCACCATCTCTGGCTCCGGTTACGCCGGTAACGGAAACGCAATATACAAATCCTTCCGACTTTTCATCAGCTTGCTGCATACGCTTGTCTGAAGTGTTGGGGGCTACCAAATAGATAAGAGACAGGTTAGAATCAATAGCTTGATGTTCAATGATACCTCCCTCTTCTATGGGTATATCAGGAATAATAAGTCCATCAACACCAGCCTCTTCGGCCTTTTGGCAAAACTCTTTGATTCCATATCGCAAAATCGGATTCATATACCCCATCAGAATAATCGGAATTTCAGAATGTTCACGAACTTCTTTTACCATTCCAAAAATCTTGTTCATGGTAATTCCATTCTTTATGGCTACATCACTGGAATATTGAATGGTTGGTCCGTCAGCAAGTGGATCACTGAACGGAATTCCAAGCTCTATCATATCTGCACCATTTTGCTCTAGTCCAAGAATCAAATCTACTGACGATTCCAAGTCCGGGAAACCTGCCGACAGGAAAAGACTCATTAGCTTTGAGTCTTTTCCTTTTTCTTTAAATACTTTTTGAATTCTGTTCATATTTCTATCAAAGATTTTCTGAAATGGTACCCATGTCTTTATCTCCCCGACCTGAGCAATTTAAAATTACAATTTCATCTTTTGTTGTTTCTGGCATCATCTTCTCGAGCCATGCAAAAGCATGTGCGGTTTCAAGTGCTGGTATAATACCCTCAGTCTTGGATAATAATTTTACGGCTTCCATAGCTTCATCATCCGTCACGGCATAGTAATTAACTCGGCCCAAATCTTTAAGATGGGCATGTTCGGGGCCTACGCCCGGGTAATCAAGTCCGGCACTAATGGAGTGAGCAAGCTCAATTTGTCCTTCATTACTTTGAAGTAGATAACTCAGCGACCCATGGAGGATTCCGGGCGTTCCTTTGCTCATGGTAGCTGCTGTTTTACCAGATTCTACACCAAAACCGGCCGCCTCAATCCCAATAATATTCACTTCTTCATCGTCGATAAATGGATAGAAAAAGCCAATTGCATTAGATCCACCACCCACACATGCAATGAGGTGATCAGGGTTTCGGCCTTCGTAATGGTGAATCTGTTGTTTGGTTTCACGCCCAATTACTTCATGAAAATATCGAACCATCATAGGGTAAGGATGAGGCCCAACCACCGAACCGATGATATAAAAAGTGGAATCTACATTGGTCACCCAGTCACGGATGGCTTCATTGGTAGCATCTTTCAAAGTCTTAGATCCGCTGCTTACCCCCCTTACTTCAGCTCCGAGTAACGTCATTCGATCGACATTGAGCTTTTGACGAACCATGTCTTCTTCGCCCATATAGACCACACAATCAAGCCCAAACTTAGCACAGGCTGTCGCAGTAGCCACCCCATGCTGTCCGGCTCCAGTCTCTGCAATAATGCGTTTCTTACCCATTCTTCGGGCCAGCAGCACCTGCCCGATGGCATTGTTAATTTTATGAGCTCCTGTGTGGCACAGATCTTCTCTTTTCAGGTAAATTTTTGCCTTTCCGTAATGTTCAGTTAGTCTATTCGCATACGTTAACTTTGTAGGCCGGCCGACATACTCATCGAGCAATGATTTGAATTCGTTCTGAAAATCTTCATCGTTTTTAGCTTTTTGAAACTCCTCTTCCAGCTCCTGTATAGCAGGAATCAAAATCTCCGGAACGAATTTACCGCCAAATTTACCGTAATATCCCCTTGCATCGGGAAAGGTGTATTTCTTTGTTTTTACTTCATTCATATGAATCTAAACTGGTCATTCAAAGCGACAGCAAAGTATCCTCTGGATGACATGATTAACTAATTTGCTTCCAAAGCTCTCATTTGATCCATGAAAGCTTCAATTTTTTCAAAATCTTTAAGTCCTGGCTTCTGTTCCAGGCTACTTGATACATCAATAGCATAAGGATGAACTGTTTCGATTGCCTTGCCGATATTGTCAGCGTTTAACCCGCCGGACAGGAAAAATGGAATATCTATATCTGCTTCTGTAAGCATACTCCAGTCGAATGTAGTTCCGGTTCCGCCCCATAAACCATCAATCTTTGTATCAAAAAGAAGAAAGTCAGCAACTGACGAGTATTGATCAATTTGATGCTCTAGCAAGTAAGGCACCGTCTCCTCTTCAATATGAATAACTTTAATAATTGGTTTCTCAACCAATTCGCAGTATTCCACGGATTCATTACCGTGAAGCTGAACATAATCCAAACCTGTTTCTTTGGCTATTCTATTGACATCATCCAGTGGCTGATTCACAAAAACACCCACCTTCTCAGGGCCTTCCAGCCAGTTAATAATCGCTCCGGCTTCTCCGGGTTCAATATACCTGGGACTTTTCTCATAAAAAATAAAACCCAGATAATCGACCAAAGCTCCTGCTGCAAACCGGGCATCTTCAAGGTTTGTAATCCCACAAATTTTTATTCTTGTTTTTTCTCGTTTACTCATGAGTAATCAACTTCTCAAATTCTTCTTCTGTTTGTTCCAGTAGATCTTTTACGGCCTGACCAGGGTCTTTTTGTTTCATAAAATACTCACCGATTAAGGCCGAATGGATTCCTTCTTTCTTCAACAGTGCCAAATCTTTTCCTGATGACAATCCGCTTTCAGAAACTAATATGGTCCCTTCTGGTGATTTCTGAAGAATATTGATGCCGCGGTGCACATCTACTTCAAAATTTTTCAAATCTCTATTGTTTACACCTAAAATATCAACCAGACTGAAATCGATTCTTTCAAAATCTTCCTCATCATAACATTCAACGAGAGCATCCAATTCAAATTCTTTGGCAGCATGAAGAAGTTCTTCGAGTTGTGCACCTTCTGTAATTGCAACAATGATTAAGGCTGCATCAGCACCATAAGCTTTTGCTTCTTTCATCTGGTATGGATCGATGATGAAATCTTTACGAAGCAGAGGAAGCTGTACCCGTTTCGATATGGCTTCAAGATAATCTAAATCTCCCTGGAAAAACGGTTGGTCAGTTAAGACAGAAATCGCAGAAGCTCCACCCTCTTCATACCGGAGTGCAATATCAACCGGATCAAAATCTGGGCGAATAATACCCTTGGAAGGAGAAGCTTTTTTAACTTCAGAAATGATGGAAACAGAGTCTTTTTTCTGTAATGCATTCTTAAATGAAATCGGCTTCTTTTCAAATCCTTCAAATGAATTAAAGTCATTGAAGGAAATCCTTTTTTTGCGTTTTGAGAGGTCTTCAGCCGTTTTCTCTACTATTTGGTCAAGTATATTACTCATCAGTACTTAAACGTCCCCATAGCGTCGTTTGTAGCATCTATAAAATCATTGAGCATTTTGCGCGCCTTCCCTGATTCGAGTGCTTCTGTAGCCAATTCCTTCGCTTCTTCCAGCTTATCTACTTTTCCGGAAGCCTGAATTGCAAATGTAGCATTTAACAGGGCAATATTTTGTTGAGCTTCGGTTGCTTCTCCAGCCATGATGCTGGTTAAGATTTTAGCATTTTCTTCCTTACCACCACCCATCAATGCTTCCATATTCACCTTTTTAAACCCAATGGTCTCCGGATCAAACAGTATCGAAGTTGAAACCACTTTATCTTTCAATTCAAAGACTTCAGACTGGGAAGTCAGGCTGACTTCATCAAGACCGTCGTGAGCATTAAAGGTATAAGCAAAATCAGTGTTCAGGTTCGCAAGAATGTGCACCATTTTTTCCGCCACTTCTTTGCTAAATGCACCAATCACATAGCGCTGAACTCCGGCAGGATTCACCATAGGCCCAAGGATATTAAAGAAGGTTCGGAAGCCTAATTCCCTTCTTGTAGGCATTACATATTTCATAGCCGGGTGAAACATAGGAGCAAACATGAAAGCCATTCCTACTTCTTTAAAAACCTGTTCAACCCCTTCTTTACCCAGTTCAATAGAAGCCCCTAAATATTCTAAAACATCGGCAGAACCACATTTACTGGATGCACTGCGATTTCCATGCTTTATAACCGAAACTCCGGCAGCGGCAGTAATAAAGGAGGAGGCAGTAGAAATATTAAACGTTCCGGATTTATCCCCACCGGTTCCCACTAAATCAATAGCTCCTTCTATGTCCACATCTACTTTAACGGCTTTTGAACGCATTACTTTAACGAAAGCGGTGAGTTCTTCAATCGTTTCACCTTTTAAACGCATGGCCGTGAGGAAGGAAGCAATTTGTTCCTCAGAAACCTCCCCTGTCATAATAAGATTTAAGGCCGTTTCAGCTTCAATTTGACTCAGGTTTTCAGAAAAAGAAAGTTTATTAAGTATACTTTTAAAATCCATTATTGACGTAACCAGTTTTGAATGAGTTTGGGTCCTTCAGTGGTTAAAATGCTTTCGGGGTGAAATTGGATTCCCTGTATCGGGAACTCTTTATGACGAACTCCTTGTATTACCCCATCATCTGATTGAGCTGTAATTTCGAGTACCTCGGGGATGGTATCAGGATCTAATACAAGAGAATGATATCTCGTTGCTACAAAATCTTTTTCAGCCCCTTTAAATATAAACCTTCCATCATGTGATACCTTGGAAACCTTGCCGTGCATCAATTTAGGTGCATGAATAACTTTAGCTCCGAATACTTCCCCTATAGCCTGATGGCCAAGGCACACTCCCAAAATAGGGGTCTCTTTTCCGAGTTCACGGATAATTTCTTCTGTGATTCCTGCTTCATGAGGTCGCCCAGGACCAGGAGAGATTAAAATCTTTGAAGGTCTTAATTCCCTGATTTCATCCAGTGTCATAGCATCATTACGGATGACTTTATAATTATCCGTTTCTGCTGCTACCAAATGTACCAGGTTATAGGTAAACGAGTCGTAATTATCGATAATCAGAATCATAATTTAAAAATGCCGAACAATTCCTGTTACTTCTCTGATAGGCTCCATTACAGATTCTGCGCGTTCTCTGGCCTTTTTACCCCCTTCTCGTAATACATCGTGTACATAATCCAGATTCTCGGCGAGTTTATGTCGTCTTTCACGGGCTTCAGCAAAATATTCTTCAATCATGCCCAACAACTCTTTTTTGGCGTGGCCATACCCATAACCTCCCGCTTTGTATTTATCTGCGATCTGCTTCTGTGTACTTTTATCTGCAAAGAGCTTTATGAGAGCAAACACATTATCCGTCTCGGGGTCTTTGGGCTCTTCAAGTGGTGTTGAATCGGTTTCAATAGACATGACACGCTTTTTCAACGCTTTTCCTTCCGCAAAAATATTAATGGTATTACCATAACTTTTACTCATTTTGCGCCCGTCAATACCAGGAACTACGGCTACAGATTCAACAATGTGCTCTTCGGGAAGTTTGAGATATTCACCATTGTAAGTGTGATTAAACTTACCAGCCAGATCCCGGCAAATCTCAATATTTTGTTTTTGATCTTGCCCTACCGGAACCACATCGGAGTGATAAATCAGAATGTCAGCGGCCTGCAAAATCGGATAGGTAAATAGTCCGATGTTGGGGTTCATACCCTGAGCTACTTTATCTTTATAAGCAACCCCCTTTTCCATTAAACTCACTGGAGTTAAGGTACCTAATATCCATGCAAGTTCAGTGACCTGAGGCACATCACTTTGAGCAAAAAAGGTACATTTCTCCGGGTCCAACCCTAATGCAAGGTAATCAAGTGCAATATCCCTCGTGTTTTGGCGCACCTCTTCCCCATTATTAACCGATGTGAGTGAATGGTAATTGGCAATGAAGTAGAACGCATCTCCCTTATCCTGAGTGGCAATGTGTTGACGAATGGCTCCAAAATAGTTGCCTATATGGAGTTTTCCTGAAGGGGTGATACCAGATAAAATGGTTTTATTTTTACTCATTGATCTATTTTATTGAATATCTAAAGCTACGCTAAGCGCCTGTATTAAAGCGCCCGCTTTGTTTTGTGTTTCTTCAAATTCTTTGGTGGGATTGCTATCTGCTACAATCCCTGCACCGGCCTGAATATAGGCTTTGTTATTCGTTACTACCATTGTGCGGATAGCAATACAGGTATCCATATTCCCGGAGAAATCGAAGTAGCCAACAGCTCCCGCATATATACCTCGCTTGGATGGTTCCAATTCATCGATAATTTCCATTGCTCTTATTTTTGGAGCACCACTCACGGTTCCGGCCGGAAAACATTGCATCAATGCATCCACGGAAGTTTGATCATCCCGAAGTTTGCCAACCACATCGCTTACAATGTGCATTACATGTGAATATCGCTCGATCACCTGATTTCGTTCCATTTTAACGGTACCAGCCTTGCACACACGTGATAAGTCATTACGTCCTAAATCAACCAGCATAATATGTTCTGCTACTTCTTTGGGATCGTTTTTAAGGTCCTCTTCAAGATCCAGATCTTCTTGGCGGGTTTTTCCTCTTGGCCGGGTTCCGGCAATAGGCAGCACTCTTGTTTCTCCTTCCTGAACTCGAACCAGTACTTCCGGTGATGAGCCAACCAGCTGGAAACCCTCAAAATCCAGGTAGAATAAATAAGGAGATGGATTCACCATTCGCAATGCCCTGTAAAGCATGAAAGGATCCCCACTCATATCAGCTTCAAATCGCTGGGATAGCACTACCTGGAAAATATCACCTTCATAAATGTATTCTTTGCCCTTATCTACAATTCGTTCAAAATATTCCTGTTCCATATTACTCGACAGTGAATTCGTATCAATACTAAAAGAACGGTTTTGATAATTTGAATTCAGAGCTGCCTTTTCCATCTCATCGAGACACTGCTGAGCTTTTTCATAAGCTTCATCTAAATTGCTCTCTTCTTCAACAAATATAGTTTTAATAAGTACCACCTGATGCTTCACATGATCAAAAGCGAAGACTTCATCATAAAAAGCCCATATTGCTTCCGGCAGATTCAAATCATCATCCGGAACGTTTGGGAGTTCTTCTACGAGGCGGAACGTATCATAAGCAGAAAAACCAACGGCACCCCCTTTTAGACGTGGAAGTTCAGGAAGCGTAGGTTCAGAATAGGCAGTAGTGAGTTCTTTAAGCTTATCAAAATATCCCTTCTCTGCTTCTTTGATTTCTCCTGCTGATTCAAGGGTGGTTCTTTTTCCATCAAAAACCAACTTTTGATATGGATTTCTTCCTATAAACGAATAACGAGCCAACTGCTCTCCGCCCTCCACCGATTCCAACAGAAATGGAAATTCAGCTCCTTCCCGAATATTCATAAATAAAGATACAGGGGTAAGTACATCAGCCAGCAGCCTTCGGTATACCGGGACGACCGTGTATTCTTCACTAAGCTTTAAAAATCTTTCTTTGTCCATTTACTTAGCCACTAAAATTTGTGCTTTAGAGATTTTGTGGCAGTTTGATTAAATAAAAAAACCCACAATTCCGACGGAACAGTGGGTTTGGTTACATTCTTTCCTTTTTCGCTCAATCACATACGAGACCCACTGTTATTTCTTACAACAGGCCACCACCAAGCATTAAGTTGAACGATTTGTTTTCTCATAACGCGTCGAATATAACGGCATCGATAAGTACATGCAATATGAAGTTCCACAATTTATTTAGTTTAAAACCGTATTGGATTTAAGAACAATGAATCCTTACCATTATGCATTAACCTTTTAGCAGTAAATTATATTTTGAAGCAACTATTCATCTACACCCTTTTGCTCTTTATAAGCTTGGCGGCACTTTCTTGTGATTCGACTACTTCCCCTAAAGATATCTTTGAGGACGAACCAAGTATTTTAAATTTTGATGTTTCACCTCAGAACGTACAATTCACATCCGGAACCGACGGAGTTAAAGATACAACTGTTGTAGTAAGTTTTACCGCCATTACCCAGAACCTTGCCGATGGAGTTTTACCGACAATCACTATTACTGACAGAGTATCCGAACAGGTTGTATTACATCAGAATATGGACGGAACATCTTCTGATGATGAGTATCAACTTGAAATACCTTTTGAGACGAAGACAACATTTTTTCTGGATTATAAAGTAAATGTAATTGTAGAGGAATCTGACGGAAGTGATTTTAACTATGCCACTGCTTCATTAAAGATCACTGGCTTTTCTGAAGTTCGGCCTGAGATTTTATCTGCCCAAAACCCTGAAACCGTACAAAGACCAAGTTCTGGAACAAACCTTTACCGGTTTACTGCAAAGGTTACCGATGAAGAAGGCATTGATACCATTGAAGGTGTTTTTGTGCGAATTTTTAATCGTTCTTCCGGGGAGGTCAATAGCTCCCCCTTCACTTTGTACGATGATGGTGAAAATGGAGAAGATATAAGTGCCAGCGACTCGGTTTTTACCGCGGCCTTCCCCGTAAATTCTGGAAGCCAGCTTCAAACTTTTGACCTTCACTATTACGCAATTGATAAAGGTGGCTTAGTAAGCGATACCGTTAAAACAACATTTAGTATAGTAGAGTAAATGAAGAAATTTTTAGCTGTTCTAACTCTTTTATTCATTCCTTTAGCTGGATTATCTCAGGTTTACGGACCACTTGATCCAAACCAGGATAATTTCAACTCAATCAGGGTAAATGGTGTAAGTACTATCCTTGCTTATGGAGATACAGTGTGGATTAGCCCATCATTGAATCGAAACATTGGCAATGTGGCAGAATGGTTCACTCCAGAAAATGCAGATAGTGTAGTAAGTGGAATTGGCAGAGTATACTCACTTGAACTCGGACAAGATACCGTGTTGGCTGGTTTAGGATTTACAAATACTGATGCCGAAAGTAATCCTCAGACCGCTTATGGTTACTATTTTTCAATAGATGGTGGAGATTCCTGGAGATTTGAACCTCCGGTTCTGGATCCTGATCCACCCGCCAAATGTTTTTCAACTGATCCCGATTATCAACGGCCAGCCACTGCTGAAGATTACGATCCGGATTGTGATATCCAGTTTACTTATGGTGGTGTTACCTATAATCGTATTAGATTTACAGTTCCTGAACAAGCGCCACCGTACGAAGTTGATTTCAAGGATAACGTTGTATTCTCTACAAATTTTGCCGGAGGGTTGCTTAGAAGTACTGACTTTGGTCAAACATGGGAGCGAGTAATTCTTCCCCCTGATAATGTTTCAGAAATGACTCCGGATGACGATTATACCTGGGGCTCTAGCTTAATACTTGCTTCCGGTAATGCTGTTCAGATTAACAGGTATGATCCTATAAGCAGCGTTGGATTTAATATCCGTGCTTTTGGGGTGCATATTGATACTCAGAACAGAGTCTGGGTGGGAACTGGAAATGGCATTAATGTATCTGATAATGCACTTTCAGCACCAACAGATAGCATCAGATGGAATCATATTACTTATGATGGCTCTGCAAATGGATTAATTGGAAACTGGGTCATTGAAATCAAAGAAGAACCCGGTACAGGAAAAATCTGGATGACTAATCGAGTAATTGAATCGGGGCAAGAGAACCAGGGTCTGGTTTATACCGATGACGGTGGACAAACGTTTGAGCAAATGTTGATTGGAGAACGTATCAACGATATCGGCTTTAAAGATGGATACGTTTTTGCAACCGGCGATAATGGACTATTCATATCTCCCAACGGTGGCGATACCTGGATAAAATCACCACAAATAAAAAGCCCAAATACATTTATTAAGTCCTCGGCTATTTTTTACTCTGCTACTTCTACAACGGATCGCGTATGGGTTTCAACAAGCGACGGATTGGCATCACATGAATGTTGTGTTACAAACCAGGTTTTTGACAATTGGCAAATTACACGTGTAGATTTCCCGCTTGATGGTGGTAATATTCATGAAGAAGGACGCAATGTTAACAGTTATGCTTATCCCAACCCCTTCTCTCCTACAGTTCACGAATTGGTTCGCATCAAGTTTGAAGTCGATCAACAAGTGAATGTTAAAGTCCGGGTTTTTGATTTCGGAATGAATTTAGTTCGGGAAATTGAAAATGCCTCTTTTACTCCAGGAACCTACGAAGCTATATGGGATGGAATTGATGGAAAAGGACGAAAAGTAGCAAACGGACCCTATATTTATGTAATACAAACCGGTAATAAACAAACAACCGGAAAAATTTTAGTGGTGGATTAATGAATTATAAATTCCCAGATATCAATAAGAATATAATTCTGTCTGTACTTCTTTTATTTGGATTAATCTCTCCTTCCTTATTTGCACAAAATGGAGGATTTGCCGGTGCATCGCATCGCATAGGATACAGTGCACGGGGAATGGCTATGAGCAATGCTATGAGTGCAGTTACATCTGAAGGGGTCTTTGCTTATTACAATCCGGCACAAGCTGCTCTTTTTTCAAATATCAGACAAGCAGATTTAACCGTTGGTGCACTAAAATTTGACCGGGTATTCCAAAGTTCAGGAATTCACCTTCAGTTACCTCCTTCTGCAGGTATTTCCATTAATTTATTAAGGTCTGGCGTACAGGATATTGATGGAAGAACGGTCAGCGGATATCCCACCGAACTTTTTAACATCAATGAATATCAGCTGGCGAGTAATTTTGGTATCAGGATGAGTGAAAGATTTCATGCAGGAATTGGACTTAAGTTCAGTTTAGCTGATTACCATGCTGAATTAGATAATGCCTTTACAGTTGGAATAGATCTCGGGTTTTTATATTTCCCCGGAAATTATACCAGCATAGGAGTGTCAGTTAAGGATCTTTTAGCTAACTATACATGGAATCCGCAGCAGCTTTATGGTTTAGACCAAGGCCGAAATGAAGCAAATGATTTTCCTACCCGCATTGTATTTGGATTTGCTTACCAACGGGATAAATATACCATATCCAGTGATTTTGAGATACAAACCTATACTTCAGAATTACAACGGCAGCGCATCTTTATTGATCAGGGTAATCCTATTACAATCATGGAAACCGAGACAATTACCACGAGTTCAACTCAATTTCGTTTAGGGGGTTCCTGGAAAGCTCATGAACGCTTTACCCTGCGGGCAGGATGGCAATTACCAGAGACCACCGAATTTGACAGCTGGTCATTAAGCAGTGGCTTTTCCATTCATCTTCCTTTTGATGTATTTTCTCCTTCCATCGACTATGCTTTTGTGATGGAACCTTACCGAATTTCTAACATGCATGTATTCTCTTTACGACTGAATTTATGAAAACCGGATTTTTCGTCCTCTTTTTTTCGATAAGCAGTACTGTTCTTTTTGCTCAGGGCAGCGGATTTGAAGTACTTAGTATTTCACCAACTCCCTACTCTCTTTCCAAAGCGGAAGCAACAACCTCTATTTCTGAAGGTTCAGCATCGATTTTCTCCAATCCGGCGTTACTTTCGCTCAATGATCATTCCTCTATTGATCTGGGATATTCTTTTTGGATTGCTAACGTGAATAATATTTTCGGTGGTGTTAACTTCAGAAATGAACAAAGGGCCATAGCTTTTTCTTTTTATACTTCCGGGGCCGACGACTATGAATCCCGAAATAATCCCGGTCCTCCAAACGGTGAATTTTCCATTCAATATATCTCTATTGCTGCCGCATACTCATATGATTTTAAATACTTTGCCCTGGGTGGCGCATTTCAATATCTGAATGAGGAAAACTTCACTTATCAGGCCAATGGTTATGCGTTCAACTTTGGAATTGCAAGTGAATTATTGGACGAGATGGTTCGTGTGGGAGCTTCTGTGACTAATTTGGGAGAGATGGAGAAGTT
Source organism: Gracilimonas sp. (assembly GCF_040218225.1). Lineage (NCBI taxonomy): Bacteria > Pseudomonadati > Balneolota > Balneolia > Balneolales > Balneolaceae > Gracilimonas > Gracilimonas sp. Next base: position 289,910 of record NZ_JAVJQO010000008.1, on the reverse strand, counting down.
AAATATCAACGCTACCCCTCTTCCGACAAATTTCAAAGCAGGCACATCAGTTGATGTGCTTAACTTCACGCCTCCAAAAAATGATGATTTACCCGTTCTTTTAACTGCCTATGCCGATTTTGTACATCCCCTAGTAGAAACCGATGATAAAGATTATGCTGACTATACTGTCCCTGGCTCATATTTTAATTTGGGGCTCTCTTTTACAGTAGCTGAGGTATTACAGATCAGTGGCGGGTACAAAACCCAGAATAATGTTCGTCCGATTTCATTTGGAGCAGCCTTCTCAACCGATGAAATCACCTTTAATTATGCGTTAGTTCCTTTCAATACCGGTTACGGAACAGTACATTCCATCGGGATTCAGTACAAATTTTAATAAGGACTTTTTTATGGAGGTAACATCTCTTAAAGAGATTTACGCATCAGTAAATGAAGATGCGCGTATCGTCTATGTAGTACCTTTAATTCGGTTTTCGCATAAAAAATCTGATTATTTATATCTGCTCTACAAAGAGTTGATAGAAGGCAAAGAGTATGATATTCAGTCTATAAGTGTATTTAATCATTTTAAACTGGTAGCGGGTATACTTTCTAACCGTCAGGCTATTCTTCATTATCATTGGTTGGAATTCCAGGATTTTAAATCCTTGCTGGGTATGCCCTGGAAAATGTTGTGCCTATATTTTTTCCATAAGCTTGGCGGAAACATTGTTTGGACGCTGCATAATGAGTTTCCACATGACCAAAAATATCTTGGTCTGCATAGTTACCTGCATAAGAAAATGGCAAGCTGGTCTAAAGTTCTTCATGTTCATTGCGAAAAGGCAGTGAAACTAATGAGTAATCGACTGGAAGTTTCTGAAGACAAATTCAGACTAATACCACATCCGGATTTTCCGGCAGAACCTATCGATAAAGATATTGCCAGAGATAAACTGAACGAGCACTATAATTGCGAGCTAAAACCAGATTTAACGACCATATTAATGTTTGGTAACATAAGCCGCTACAAACAGATAGAGAAAGTATCTGATTTAGTTATTGAACTGAAACAGGAATGTAAACTCTTGGTTGTAGGCCCTGTTAAAAAAGGAAATATGAAGTTGTTCGATCAGCTAGAGGCAAGGCAAAAGAAAAGTAACCGTATTAAGGTCATTCCTCACTTTATCGATGAGAAACAAGTCCCCTGGTTTTACAGTGCTGCCGATCTTTGTGTTTTTAACTATCGTGAAATTCTTTCTTCCGGTGGATATCATATGGCAAAAGCATATCATAAGAAGATTATAGCACCAGATATGGGGTGTTTGAGTGAAGAAGGGAAAGAAACAAATGTTGATTTATTTACCACTCAGGATGAACTAAGCCAATTGTTGCAACGGCAATTACAAGCAAATAAGAATGGCTAAACTGAAAGAAAAAGCGTTTTGGATTGTTGTAGGTGATATAGCTGGCCGCGGGCTTTCTTTTCTTACCTCAATATATCTTGCCCGTACTTTAGGTTCAGAATTCTATGGACTTATTACGGTTGCGCTTTCTATTCTTGGATATGCTACCTGGGTTTCCGATATGGGATTAATTAGTATAGGAACCAGAGAAACAGCCAAAGAGCCTTCTAAGAGAATTTTCAGAGTACTGGAAATATTCAGAATGAAGCTCTTTCTGGGGATCATTGTCCTTATTGGCTCCACTGCAATTGTCTCGTTAATCAATACCGGAGAAATAGAAAAGCAAGTCATATTAGGTTACCTGTATTCAATAATCCCTTATATGGCACTCATGGAATGGTTTTATTCCGGAAAGCAGCAATTCGGGAAAATAGCCCTTTCAAAAATTTTGAATGGACTTATTTATTTCCTTTTGGTCATTTTTATGGTGCATTCGGTTGAAGATGTCACTCTCGTTCCCGTTCTGTATACCACAGGAGTTGCCATCGCAGCTCTCACCCTTGCTACTTTTGCGATAAAAGATAAACCTTTCAGTCTTCCTTCAAGAGGCCTGCAGATCTATCCTGACCTGCTTAAAACAAGCTCTATTTTAGGATTAGGCAAGTTTTTTGCCCAAATAGTGCATCTTTTGCCACCTATCCTAATTGGAGGAATTTTATCATTACGAGATGCAGGATTGTATGGAGCAGCCTTTCGAGTTGTTATCATTGCTATGATGATAGATCGTGTTTTTGTAAACCTGCTACTTCCAAATCTTTCCTCTTTATGGAGCATGGATCGTGCCGAAGCTAACAAAAAAATTGACACTGTCTTCAGATTTGTAGCCGCTGGCGGAGCTCTAATTGCTATGATAACGGCTATCGGGGCTGAACAAATCACACATCTGCTTTATGGAGATCAGTATGCAGAGAGTGTTATATTACTCCAGATTCTGTCGATACTTATTGCCGCTACTTTCATTAATAGCCTGTTCTCATTTGGACTAATAGCCACTAATAAAGACAAAGAATACTTTCTGGCCACCTGTTTTGGAGGCACAATTTCTGCCATTATCATTTTTAGCTTTACTGCTTTAGGGAACTCTACAATGGTAGCAATCTCAGTTTCTGCAGCTGAAATTATAATCACCCTTTTCACCTATTTTTGGTTCAGAAAAGTTGTCCCCCTGAATTATTTAAAACCATTACTGATAAGCTACCCTGCTGCGATTATATTATTCATTATCTTTCTTTTCAGTCCGTTGATGCCTTTGATAAACGCTGCCATTGCCTCAGTCATATTCATCGCAATTATCATTCAATTCGGTATTCTTAAGCCCGAACAACTAGAATGGGCAAAGAAAAAGGTTTTAGGATGAAGCAGCGACTGTGTATAGGAATTCAGGAGAAAAATAACGCATGGACTGCCTTATTAGATCAGCTGGGAGTTTCCTTTGAAGAGGTTAACTACAACTATGACCTAGAATATCAGTACAGTGTTATTATTCAAAATAAAAAACCTGATAAAGATCAAAGGTCAAAGTTAAAGGGCTTTCTGAAAAAAAAAGGAAGCCTTTTAGAAATTGGTGATAATGTAGTTTTTAATGAAAGCAAAAAAATTCACTCCTATCATCAGAAAACGATCATTAATGACTCCCGGAAATCCTTTTTATCGCACATATCTCATATAGATATCCGTTCGAAAATCAGAACTCATGAAGATTCATCCTTGCTTGAGGGACTGGTTTATATAGATCCTGACGCAAAATACAATCTGGCTTATTTGGGAGTTGATGCCGGTGATTTATTGCAATCTTCAGGATATAAAAGAAAATATTTTTATAGTCAGCACAAGGAAAATCCGGATGAGATAGTAAGTCAGGTTTCAAAACACGAATTATCAGAAACCTTGAAATCTGTACTAAAAGAACTTCACTTTCTCAGGTCTTTACCCTATATCGAAAAGTGGACATCCCCTACACCAAAGCCTGTTTTTGGTTTTCGAATCGATAGTGATTTTGGAGATAAAGAATCCATTGATCAGCTATATGAAATTATCCATAAGCACAAGAAATCAGCTACCTGGTTTTTGCATGTTCAGGCTCATGAAGACTGGCTGGAGCATTTTAAGTCCTTTCAAAACCAGGAAATTGCCCTCCATGGATATGAACATGGGACTTCTGATTCTTACAAAAAAGTGTTTCATAATATAAATAATGGACTGCAGCTTCTCGAAAAAGCAGGATTTGAACCTACAGGTTTTTGCGCGCCTTATGGAATATGGAACAAAGCACTTAGTAAAGCTTTACATCAAACTGACTTTACTTACTCATCGGAATTTACATTCGGCTATGATGGATTACCTTTTCAGCCCGCTAAAGAACATCTCCCGCTTCAAATTCCTATACACCCTGTTTGTACGGGAAGTTTGAATCGGCGTCAATACTCTATTAAAGATATGAAGAGTTATTTTGAACAGATTTTACGGAATAAATTATCCCGTTTTGAGCCAGCTTTTTTCTATCATCATCCACTTCAGCCCGGACTTTCCGTTATAGATCATCTTTTAGAACTGAGTAATGTCCATGATTTTGAAAACCTGACTTTTGCTCAGTTTGCTACCTTCTGGAAAGAACGACAAGCATTTACGTTTGATGCATATATGAAAGATAACAGGGTTTCTATTGATAAATCTTCGGATCCGGAAAAATTGATCCAAGTATCTTTCAACCACTTTGAGTTTGATTTAGTAACCACAGAAAAGGCTGTGACAGACCTTACAAAATCATCAAAATTAAAGTATTCGAACCCCTATCTTCCTAATCCTAATGAAGCTTCTGAAATGAGAAGAAGGAACTTACAACTACTTAAAACATCACTCTTAGACTGGAAAAACAGGATTCGATTATGAAAGTAGGCTATGTAGCACCGATGAGCATTGCGGCTGTATCCGGAGGGCTAAGAACCCAGGCTTTACAGACTACACAGCATATATCTTTTTTTGGGATAGAACCTTATTTGATTTCTCCCTGGGATGATATCAAAACCCTTGATTTGGATCTTGTGCATGTATTTGGTGCTTCTATAGAAAATGTCGGTATCGTAGAACAAGTTAAAGCACTTGGAATTCCTCTTTTCCTTTCTCCCATCTTTTTCTCCAACAGAAATGCAGCCTTCATTAGAAGAGCCCTTAAGATCGAAAAACTTAGTTCCATATTTGGTTCCGGGATTCGATCCGATTTCAGTGTTAAATCAAAGCTATGCAGTAAAGCAGACCTGAACCTCCCGAATACCTCTGCTGAAGCCAACCTGATACAACAAGGGTTCTCTATTTCAGCTGATAAGATAGAGACTATCCCTAATGGTGTGGAAAAGAGATTTTCTAACGCAACACCAGATTTGTTTCTGGAAAAATATGGGATTAAAGATTTCGTGCTTTTTGCAGGTCAGGCCGCTGCTCGGCGTAAAAATGTGATTAAATTACTGGAAATTGCAGATCAAATTGAAGCAAAAGTCGTAATTATTGGTTCCTTTAATCAGGATAAATATGGACAAAAGTGCTTATCACTAGCTCAGAAAGCCGGAAATGTTACTTTGGTTGAAACACTGAATCATGAATCAGAATTACTCACCTCCGCTTACGCCGCCAGTAAGGTATTTGTACTTCCCTCCCAGTTTGAAACTCCCGGCATTGCGGCAATGGAAGCCGCACTGACGGGATCTCATATTGTAATAACCGAGCGTGGTGGAACAAAAGATTATTTTGAAGGTTTTGCTGAGTTTATAAACCCGGATTCTTCGAAATCTCTTTCAACTGGCCTTAATAACGCTTTAAAAAAGGAGAAATCCGAAGAACTAAAGAATCACATCTTGACAAATTTTACGTGGGAAAGAGTAGCCGAGTTGACAGCAGAACAATATAAAAGATTATGTTCATGAAGAAGATTCTAATCGCATTCGGCACACGACCGGAAGTTATTAAACTGGCTCCGGTCATCTTAGAACTCAAAGACGAGTTTGAGGTTACCGTTTTGCATACAGGTCAACACAAAGAATTAGTTGAGCCGATGCTGTCTCTTTTTGGTATAGAGCCAGATATTAATTTAAATATCATGGAACCCAATCAGGATTTGTTCAGCCTGACCCAAAGTCTGCTTCCGAAGCTGAAAAAAGTAATTGAAGACACCCGGCCTGACTATGTTATGGTTCAGGGAGATACAACTACTTCTTACCTTACTGCACTTTCCTCTTTCTATCAAAAAATTCCGGTGCTTCATGTAGAAGCAGGATTAAGAAGTCACGACCCCTATTACCCTTTTCCCGAAGAAATGAACCGAAAGCAGATTTCACATCTGGCTTATTTTCATTTTGCACCAACTGATCTGAATAAGAAAAATTTATTAAGTGAGGGCATTTCTAAAAATTCAATTGCGGTTACAGGTAATACAGTTATTGACGCTCTTAAGCAGATCACCAACACTCATATTTTTGAAAAATCTGTACCTGAAGTACTCACTAAGGTAAGCAATAACCAGAAATTACTCGTTTTAACTGCTCATCGGCGTGAGAATCATGGCAAGCCTTTAATGCAAGTATTTGAGGCTATAAAGAAGCTTCTGCAAGATCACAAGGAGCTGTGCGTCATCTTTCCGGCCCATCCAAACCCAAATGTGACAAAAGCCGTTGAAAAAGCTGCGATTTCTAGTGATCGTTTCTTACAAATAAAGCCTCTTGACTACCTTTCCTTTCTCCACGTGTTAAAACGAGCTGATTTAATACTATCTGACTCTGGTGGTATTCAGGAAGAGGCTTCAGCCCTGGGAAAACCAGTGTTGGTTTTAAGAAACGAAACAGAACGGCAAGAGCTAATTGAATCAGGTCTGGGAATATTGGCAGGAACCAACCCAGAAGTAGTTATTAAACATTCAGAAGCTCTATTAAACGGCGGTGAAATCCTCGATGCGTCCATGATATACGGAGATGGAAATGCAGCAGTCAGGATCAAGAAAGCAATTAAAGATCAGCTGTAATCCTGGAATTCATCTACTCCGGCCGGGCCGTAATCATCGGTGAAAAATTGAATAGCACCGATAATCACTCCTTTCAAAATAAACAGAGTAAATACGGCCATGAGTCCATATTCTTTGAATGCCAGAATGAGGATTAGATATATCAGGAACAGTACAAACTTTCCCTTTTGCTCCTTAATAGTTTTTCGATCAAATCTTGGAATTTTGTCAAAAGGAAGGGTGCTCACCATCAGAAATGAAATAACTACGATAAATGGTATAAGCACTGAATTTAATCCGTTTTCGAGAAAAGAGAACAGTTCAAGAGAATCTCGGAAGGTCAGGAAAAAGGCACCCAAAATAATGGCCTGAGCAGGAATTGGCAATCCAACAAAGAAATCAGGCCTTGGATGTAAACGGGCATTCACATTAAATCGGGCTAATCGAACTGCTCCGCAAAGTGGAGGTAAAGCACTCACGATAATACCAACAAAGCCAAGTTCGTGTAGACTCCAGGTATAGATTAGAAAACCCGGGGCTACACCAAAAGATACCATATCACTTATAGAATCAAGTTCTATACCAAAGTCGCTGGTTGCGTTGGCAAGTCGAGCCATTAATCCGTCAAAAACATCAAATAATCCTGCAAGCGCAATCAGCCATGCTCCCCGGATAAAGTCTCCGTCAGAGATAGAAATAATAGCCAGGAATCCACTGAACAAGTTCATCAGTGTAAAGAAACTGGGAACTGCGATCTTCTTGTTAACCGGTGGTTTTTGTTCTTTCCTGCGTTTTCTGCGCTGTTTGAAAGAATGATATTTTTTCTGAATCGGATATTTCATTAATTAATAACCCCAATTATTGATTCTCCTGCTCGGGTGGTATCACCTGGTTTAACCTTCACATCTACATTAGCAGGAACTACAACATCCATTCGGGAGCCAAATTTCATAATTCCAAATCTCTCCCCAGCTTTCAGTTGATCTCCTTCTTTAATGTTGTAGACAATTCGTCGGGCAAGAAAGCCGGTAATCTGGCGGAAAAATATTTTGGCCTGAGAGGGATGAAGTACACCAAAATCTGCGCGTTCATTAAGCTCTGAAGCATGTTCAGTCCAAGCCATCAGGTATTCTCCGGGATGATATTTCACATACTCCAAAGAACCTGAAACAGGATTCCGGTTTACGTGGACATTCAATGGTGACAAAAAGATACTTATTTGGGTTGCTTTACCCTTTAAATACACTTCCTCTTCTACCTCTTTCACAAAAACAACTTTGCCATCAGCCGGTGAAATAATCAAGTTCTCATCTTCGGGGATATTACGATCCGGATCCCGAAAGAAAAAGATAGTAAGGCAAGTTAACGTTCCCATACCGGCATAAATCACATAAGCAAACCAGTGATTTAAGAAATAGTATGCAAAACCACAGACCAAAATAGAAACTGTGATTACAAGAGCTATTGTTGGGTAACCTTCTTTAGATAACATATTTAAAGTCCGAAGTATCTGAATGCGTCGTTAAACATTACAAAAATGAATAAACCAATCATCAGGAAAAAACCTATTTGTTGCGCAATCATTCTCACTTTCTCAGACGGTTCACGACGTGTAATACCTTCGTAAAGTAAAAATACAAGGTGACCTCCATCAAGAGCTGGGATCGGTAAAATATTTAAAATAGCCAACGTAATACTGAGCAGCGCCGTTATATTCCAGAATCCAATCCAACCAGCCTGATCTGTAGCTTCACGGGTAATGCTTGCTATAGCTATCGGGCCGCCGAGGTTCTGAGTGACGGAAATATCGCCCGTAATCATTCTTGCAAAACCCTGAACAATACCCACTGTTTGCTCTATGGTTTGATTATATCCTTCGCCTATAGACTCCCAGAATCCATATTCGATGCGCATTAAGCCCAATGTTTGAATCTGAGGTGAAGCTATGCCAATAGTTTTAGTCTCCGGATCGGGTGTGATAGATGCATAGAAAAGCGAATCACCGCGTTGCACACCAAAGTTAACCGCTGAATCTGCATTTTGAATAATCTCTACCAGTTGAACCCAATACTTAACGGTATCTCCATTTGCTGACACAATGCGATCGCCTGCTTCCAAGCCGGCTTCAGCAGCGGGCCTTCCGGCTGGTACTGATGACACCTTACTTGGAAACGAATACGTTGGATCAAGAAAGCCACGGGTTTGCAGGCTATCCAAAAAGTTCGGAGTAACAGGAACAGAAACCTGTTGCCCATTTCGCATCACCATGTAGGTCAGGTTATCTGAAGTAAGCTCTGAAGCTGATACCAACTCATTGAAGTAAGTTACCCTTTGTCCGTTTACACCTACAATTTTATCGCCTGTTTCAAATCCTATTTCATATAAAATAGATGTTTCCGGAACGTAAATTCCTTCCGTTTCATCAATAGGAAGAACTGCTTTACCCTGGCTGTATGTCAATCCAAAATAGATAAAGAAAGCCAGAATCATATTGAAAATCACTCCGGCAGTAATCGTTATGATACGCTGCCAAACAGGCTTACTTCGATATTCCCATGGCTCTGGTTCTTTTTCAAGATGGTCAGTGTCCATGCTTTCATCGATCATCCCAGATATTTTTACATACCCTCCAAGTGGGGTTGCACCTATACAATAATCTGTATCTCCCTTCTGAAAGCCCCAAACCCGGGGTGGAAATCCAATGGAAAAGCGTTCAACCCTCATTCCAAAAAATTTTGCTGCTAAAAAGTGACCCAGTTCATGAATAAAAACCAGGATCATCAATGCTCCACCAAAAATCAGGAGCGTGTTTAATAAACTTAAAAACCAGTCCATGTAAATTATTTAATAATTGAATGCGCGAATTTCCGCGTCTCTTTATCTATTTCTTTTAACGTCTCTGTGTTCAAACTATCATTCAATTCAATGTTAGCCAAACTTTCTTTTACAATTTCAGGGATGTGAATATAACCAATTTCTTTGTTCAAAAATCGCTCTACGGCAACTTCATTAGCTGCGTTTAAAACTGCCGGAGCATATCCCCCTTTTGTGATACTATCCATAGCTAATTTTACGCAGGGAAATTTATCAAAATCAACGGGTTCAAAGGTAAGATTTTGAACCTCTTTCCAGTTCATTCTGGGTGTATCCAGCGGTAGCCTTTCGGGATAGCTCAGCGCATATATAATTGGAACTTTCATGTCTGGCAAACCTAACTGTGCCTTACTCGAACCATCTGTAAAAGTAATCATGGAATGAATAATACTTTGCGGATGGATAACCGGCTCAATTTTGTCTACGGGAATATCAAAAAGCCAATGAGCTTCGATAATTTCAAGCCCTTTATTCATCATGGTTGAAGAATCAATCGTGATCTTTGCTCCCATACTCCAGTTGGGGTGATCCAGAGCTTGCTCAACCGTTACTTTTTGCATCTGTTCCTTGGATAGCTCACGAAACGGCCCTCCGCTTGCTGTGATGATTATCTTTTCAATATCATCCATAGACTCGCCTACCAGACATTGCAACATAGCACTGTGTTCTGAATCAACCGGAATGAGTTCTGCATCTGATTTTTTAAGCTCAGCGATTATTAGCTCTCCCCCAACCACCAACGACTCTTTATTGGCAAGCGCTACTTTCTTACCTGAACGAATGGCCTCAAGGGTAGATTCAAAACCCGCAAATCCGACAAGACTATTTAAAACCGTATCCACTTCTTCTAAAGAAGCAATAGCGGGTAAATTTTCAGCTCCGGTAAGAACTTCTGCATCAGACACTGTCTTTTTAAAATCCTGATAATGATCCTCATCACTAATCAGGGTATACTTCGGCCTGAATTCTTTTACCTGTTCAGCAAGTAATTCCCAATTGGAATTGGCGGTAAGAGCAACAATCTCAAATTTATCGGGGTGCTGACGGACGATTTCAAGCGCCTGTGTCCCAATGGATCCTGTTGATCCCAGAATAGCCAGTTTTTGTTTGTTCAAAATACTTCTTGATTTAGTTCTGCTTCAAATTAAGCAATGATTTTTAAAAACCCATTTCTTTTGCTACTTCATACATTTGGGCATGTGCAATAACCGTATCATTAAGAGTTGGTGCATATCCTCCCGACAACAACAATACCATAGGCAAATTCCGTTGTGTTACGGACTCGATCACAATTCGCTCCCTTTCTCTGAGTCCCTTTAATGTGAGGGATAATCTGCCAAAATGATCGGCTTCCAATGGATCAATTCCACCTAAATAATAAACCAGGTCTGGTTTGAAATTAGTCAGGATAGAATCCAAGGCTGTAATCAAAGCTCTATGGTATCCTTTATCTTCCGTTTTGTCGGGCAAGCCAACATCAAGATCAGAAGGCGGTTTCTTAAAGGGATAGTTCTTTTCTCCATGAATGGAAAACGTGAATACATTAGGATCATCAGCAAATATAAAGGCGGTTCCATTTCCCTGATGTACGTCACAATCTATCACCATGACTTTATTTACCCACTTTGATTGTTGCAGTACTTTGATCGCAACGGCCACATCATTGAATACACAAAAACCTTCTCCCAAATCAGGCATAGCGTGATGAGTTCCACCGGCTAAATTCCCTGCAATTCCATCTTGCAGCGCCATCAAACCGGCATTTATCGTCCCCTGCACGGCCAGCCTTGATCTTATAGCCAGCGACTTACTCCATGGCAAACCCATCCTGCGTTCTTCTTTGCGGTCTAGCGTTCCTTCCCAGATGGCATTAGCATATCTTTGCGTATGAGCCATAATCAAATTGGAATGGTCAACCATAGAAGGTTCTACTATTTCGGAATCTTTCAGAACATTTCTTTCCAATAAATATTGGTGTAGCCCTCTGAACTTCTTCATCGGGAAGATGTGGTCATCTGGAATGTCTGCAACATAACCGGGACTGTAGCTAACTCTCAATGCGTAAAAACTTCTTTAGTTTAGTTTGATAATTCCCATCATCCGTCCGCTTTTATCTTTTTGACGTCGGTATGAATAGAAATTTTCATCAGCAATGGTACATGAATCATTAACTTCTATGTGATTGCTCTCAATACCCTCATTCAATAATTGATATCTGATGAAAGCTTTCAAATCAACATGTGGTTTGGCATAATTCGTTCTGTCTACAAACTGTTCCGGAAATTCAACTGCTACTTCCTCTCCTACTTCAAAATTGTGAAGAGATATGCATGGACTTACAAATACTTTAATATGCCTCGCATCAGCTCCAAGCTTTTCCATTCTTTGGATTGTTTTTGGGACTATGTCAGCCACTGCTCCACGCCATCCGGCATGAGCTGCTCCTATAACTTTATTTTTAGCATCTCCCATTAGCACAGCTGCACAATCAGCCACCTGAATAGCCAAAGTTAAGCCTGAGTTTTTGGTTACAAACCCATCAGTACCTTCGTAGATACCACCTTGTGTTACTTCCTCAATTTCCGTTTGGTGAACCTGCACCCCATATACAATACGCTCCTGATCTGTTCCAATTTCTTGTAAAAGCCGCTGTCTGTTTGATAAGACTATTGAAGCTTTCTCTGAGGTATTAAGCCCCAGATTCAGGCCCGGTATATCCAATCCGGGATGAACCGCTTCCTGATTTCGAAGCGTAAACCAGCTGGAAATTACTTCGCCATTCAGCAATTCAGGTTTTATAAAATTAATGCGGGAAGACATCATCCAATTTCATTTTTATGAGTCCGGTTGGAAATTCCTGTCCGGTCCACATCTTAAAAGATTTCGCCCCCTGATAGATCAACATATCCAGCCCTTCTATTGGAATGCCATCAGCTTTCTTGGCTTGTTTCAAAAACTTGGTTTCGCGGGGATTATATACGGCATCATAGCAGATTTTACCAGATAAGACTTCAACTTCATGATCTTTGACTGGTGAAGCATCTGTATTAGGTACCATCCCTAACGGAGTGGCATTAATAATAATAGCCGCTTCCTCGGCATAAGCTGTCCAGTTCTCATAATTGCACATGATGATATCAGAGTGTTCGTCATATTGCCCCGGGCGGCGGGAAACCATTACAATCTCTTCAATTCCCATTTCACGAAGTGCATAACAAATAGCCTTGGTCGCTCCCCCTGTTCCAAAAATTACTGCTCTTTCTCCGGCCAGGTCATCTTCATAGTCCTCGATGGGAACGCGGAATCCATATTCATCGGTATTCTCACCTACAATTTTACCGTCTCTTTTTACAATGGTGTTAATAGCCCCGATTTGTGCAGCTTCCACACCCAGTGTGTCCATAGCATCAAAAAGTGTTTCTTTATAAGGGATGGTAATATTTGCTCCCAGAAACTCGAGGCGATTGAAATGAGCAATCAAGGTAGAAATCTCACTATTACGAACTGCGACCGCATGATATTCAGCTTTAAGCCCGTGATGATCTAAAGCGGCATTATGCATTAATGGAGACACACTGTGGCTTATCGGGCTTCCAATTAATAAATAATGAGGTTTTTGGCTTGACTCTGATTTTAAAAACTCACTGAAATCCATACGTCCTTGAATAATGACAAAAAAAATGCGCATCGTTGAGATGCGCATCAAGTAATGTAAATAATATAAAGATTGAAATACCTTATGCGGTAACTTCTTCTTCGGTCTCTTCGGTTGGCTCGATTGGAGTTTCTTTGAAGGTTCCGCCTTCAGCTAATTTCTTGAATGTCTCAAGATCTTTTTTAAGCTGAGCAGGTGAATCTTCAATGAAAGAAGCCAATTCTTCTTCAGGATCACCGAAGAAAGTTCGGTAGTCCAGAGAAAATTCAACGCGTGTGCGTTCGCCATTATCAAGCGGAGTAAAACGAATAGTTCCGGTTTGATTCAGATTACCATTGATAGTAATCCAGGCAAAACGAGTGTTACGAAGATTATCGATAAGATTAGTTGTCCACTGATACTCTTCTCCTCCAATGTCAGTCTTGTACTCGAAAGTTTGAGAGTTAACTCTCTCTACTTTATCGATGCGATCCAAGAACTTAGGAAATTCAACTGGATTAGAAAGGAGCTCGTATACTTTGGCAAGAGGTAGATCAATTTCGATTCTTTCGTGCGCCATAATTTATTACTTGGTAGTTATGATCGTTAGAATTGTATTCTTTTGATGAACTGGTTGTCATGGAAACAGGCAGGACTCATCCAGATTGCTTTAAATTTACGGATAAAAAGATTAAGCCTCAATGATCATCGCAGATAAATAATCGGATAACCGTAAAGTTTCTTAAAAAAGACATATTACTCCTCCCTTGTTACATCAAAAATGTGTTTAAAAAATAACAGAGGGTAAATCACAGCGAAGATTTCAGTTCTGAAAAAATATCTTCGTGAATGGCATCTTTGTCCTGACCGGCATTAATCGTCTTAAAACGCGATTCTGTTTTTGCTAAATACTCAAATCCTTCAAAAACTCGTTTGAAAAAGGAATCTCCTGAGAGTTCCATACGGTCTTTTTCAAAGCTTTTTGTGCGCTCAGCGGCTTCTTCAAGGCTCAGCCTCAGGTAAAAAGTAAAATCCGGTACCAGATTGTGCGTGGCAGCTACATTAATTTGGTGAATCTGCTCGATGGGCATGCTCTTGCGCCCGAACCCCTGGTATGCTGTGGTGGAGTCATAAAACCGATCCAGAATAACAATCACATCTTCTTTAAGTAAAGGCTGAACCTTTTCTGCCACCAGTTGCGATCGCGCTGATGAAAACAGCAAAAGCTCGGTCACCGGATCAATATCCAGCTCGGGGTTAAGCAGCATTCCGCGAATCATTTCAGATACATCGGTTCCTCCGGGCTCCCGAAATACCTTCACTTTATGCCCCAGTTCGATAAGCCTTTCTTTTAACAGGGAAATCTGTGTGGACTTCCCGCTTCCGTCTATTCCTTCAAATGTTATAAGCATGCAGTGAAGTTAAGGAGAAATGAGTAACAGAAAAATTTATTAAAACCTGTCATTGCGAGGAGCACAAAATGCTGAATACAAGATTGTGACTTATGTCGACGAAGCAATCTCTTGATAGCAATATCCCAAGTAGGTTATGGAGATCACCGTGTCGGAAGCTCTTAGGAATCAAATATAAGCAATGATACTCCTCGCGATGACAGGTTATTTTTTCAATCCACCTTAAACATTAAACCAACCATTTCTTATCTTCGGTAAAAAGACGGATAAAACGCATTCATGCCCAATAAAAAACGAATTCTTGTTACTTCGGCGCTGCCTTACGCTAACGGCCCCATTCATCTTGGTCACCTTGCCGGAGCCTACCTCACCCCCGACTTCTACTGCCGCTATAAACGCCGTACAGATGCCGATGTAGCTTTCATCTGCGGTTCTGACGAACATGGCGTTCCAATAACTATTGCCGCGGAGAAAGAAGGAGTTTCTCCTCAGGATATTGTAGATCGTTATCATGAAATGAATAAGAAAGTGTTTGAGGATTTTGGAATCACTTTCGACTACTATGGCCGAACCAGTTCAAAGGTTCATCACGAGACATCGCAGGAGTTTTTTACCACGCTATACGAAAAGGGCTTCTTTAAAAAGAAAACCGAGGAGCAGCTATATGACTCTAAAGCGGACATGTTTCTTCCCGACCGTTATGTAAAAGGAACCTGTCCAAATTGTGGTTTTGAAGAAGCGTATGGAGATCAGTGCGAAAACTGCGGAACCTCCCTTTCCCCTACCGAATTAAAAAATCCGGTGAGTGCTTTAACCGGTGAGAAACCAGAACTCAAGAAAACAGAGCACTGGTATATGCCGCTGGGTGATGTTCAGCCAAAACTCGAAAAATGGATTGACAGCCGGGAAAACTGGAAGCCTAATGTGATGGGTCAGGTTAAGAGCTGGCTGAATGATGGACTTGCCGACCGTGCCGCTACCCGTGACCTCAGTTGGGGCGTTCCTGTTCCACTCGATGAAGCCAAGGGTAAAGTATTGTATGTATGGTTTGATGCGCCTATCGGATATGTATCAGCTACCAAAGAATGGGCTCAGGAACAAGGGAAACCAGAACTCTGGAAAGATTTCTGGCAAGATGAAAATACCGAGCTTTATCACTTCATTGGGAAAGATAATATTGTCTTTCATTGCATCATGTTCCCGGTCGTTCTGATGGAACATGGTGATTATGTACTGCCTAAAAATGTGCCAGCCAATGAATTTTTAAATCTGGAGGGCCGGAAACTATCCACATCCCGCGGATGGGCTGTATGGTTACATGAATACCTGGATGTTGAAGAGTTCAGCCCTGATTTACTTCGTTACGCATTGGGAACTACCCTTCCGGAATCCAAAGACTCTGATTTTTCCTGGAAAGATTTTCAGGGACGCATCAATAATGAACTCGCAGATGTGCTTGGCAATTTCACAAACCGCTCGCTTTCTTTTACTGCCAATTATGCTGATGGTAAAGTTCCGGAACTGATTGAGCCCTCAGATTTAGACAAAGAGACTCTTAAGGCTATTGAAGATCAAAAGGGGAAAGTCACACAGGCTTACGAAAACTTCCGATTCAAGGAGGCTATTAGTGAGACCATGAATCTCGCACGAATTGGAAATCGCTATTTCACGGAAACTGAGCCGTGGAAAACAAGAAAATCTGAGCCCCGAAAATGTGGAAATACATTATATGTAAGTCTGCAGATAAGCGCTGCTCTCTCCTGCTTATTTGATCCGGTTCTTCCCGCAAAAATGAAGCAATTAAGAGCACAGTTCGGTATTAGTGATGATTTCAGTTGGGATGACATCACATCAAATATGCTGGATAAAGGAACCCCAGTGAAGCAGGGAGACATTTTATTTGATAAAATTGAGGACGAGCTCATCGAAGAACAAATTCAAAAACTACACGACAAAGCAAAAGCCGCAGACCCAAAACCGGATGTCCCTGAATTAAAAGATGACATTGAATTCGGTGATTTTATGAAACTGGATTTACGGGCAGGAAAAATTCTAACTGCTGAAAAAATTGAAAAATCAGACAAGCTCATTAAGTTCACGGTCGATATCGGGCTGGAGAAACGCCAAATTGTATCCGGCATCGCCAAGCACTTTAACGCAGAGCATCTACCCGGGCAAAAAGTAAGTGTCGTGGCTAATCTCGCTCCCAAAAAACTAATGGGAGTTGAAAGTCAGGGTATGATTCTAATGGCAGAAGACTCAGAGGGCAACCTCAAGTTTGTTGAAACCGAAGCCGAGCCCGGAAGTCCTATTACATAGTTAATGCCGGAAGAAACTCAACATATCTGTACGATCGAAAAGCTTGACCAATTTCCGCTTGGGTGTTCTACTAGCGGAAAACAAACAGTTTTTCGGCTTTTTGCTCCTAAAGCTAATTCTGTTAGCCTGATTATCTATGAAGAGTATGAGCACGATTCCGGCCTCGAATTGCCGTTAGATAAAAATGACGAGGGTATTTGGGAAACCATCATCCAGGATAATTTTACCGATAAATGGTACGCTTATAAAATAGATGGTCCGGAAGATGATCCTTTTTTCACTTCTACTAACCATGCCATTGCTGATCCCCGTAGCCGGCATGTAACATCTAAAAATCATCATCTTCAATTTCCTAAAACCAAGATCATATCGGAAGAACCCTTCGACTGGCAAGACGATGATTTTGTAACTCCGGAAGACCCAAGAGATTTAGTGATTTATGAGACACATATTAAAGATATGGTAGCTCATTCATCAGCAAAAACCTTTGTGCAAGGTATTTATAATGACTTTCGTGAGGCTGAAGTTGGTGGAATCAGCCACCTGAAAAGGCTTGGAGTAAATGCCGTTGAATTTCTTCCCCTTCAAAAATTTGGGTATTTCGAACCCCCATTCGGGGAAAAAACAGCTGAAGGCGTAAAAAATACCTGGAATCCTTATGCCAGAAATTATTGGGGATATATGACCTCCTTTTTCTTTGCACCAGAAACCATTTATGCCTCGGATGCTACACTCGAAGTCGGAAAAGTTGTTGGACGGGATACAAGTGCACAGCTCGAGCTTAAGTCGCTGGTTAAAGCGCTACACAAAGAGAATATCTCAGTTATAATGGATGTAGTTTACAATCATGCCTCCCATTATGATTTGAACCCGCTCAAATACACAGCTAAAGATCATTATTTCCGCCTGGATGAGAAAGGTAATTATCTAAATGACAGCTGGACTGGAAATGACATAAATACTGCTTCGAAATATTCCAGAGAGTTAATAGTAGAATCGATAAAACACTGGATGACTGAATACCATATCGATGGATTTCGGTTTGATTTAGCGGGCATTATAGACTGGGAAACAATCGATTTAATCCGCGAGGAAGCACGGAAGATCAATCCCAATGTTATCCTTATTGCAGAACCCTGGGGCGGTGATTATAAACCCTCCGGTTTTTCCGACCATGACTGGGCTTCCTGGAATGATAAAATCAGAAATGGGCTCAAGGGATACCATCCGGTTGAAAACAAAGGCTTCATCTTCGGTGAAACAGATCCCAATCTCTCCCGTTTTGGCATCGAAAATTTAATTCGCGGCACCCTTGAGCCTGGAGAACATGGTCTTTTCAATCATTCAGGTCACTCTGTTAACTACCTGGAAAGTCATGACGGATACACTTTGGGAGATCATATCCGGATTGCCCTTGACCCTGAAAAACAGACTCAGGTATTTGAGGATAGAAAAGAAATTACTTCCCTCTCAAAAAAAGAATTAAAAACAGCTAAACTAGCTGCATTGTCGTTGTTCGTCTCTCAGGGCATAACTATGATGCATGCCGGGCAGGAATGGGCTCGCTCAAAAGTGATTCAGGATCCGTCTGGAAAAGATTCTAAAAAAGGCCAACTCGATCGGGATAGTTACAATAAAGATGACGAAACGAATTGGCTGAATTTTAATGAAATTGACATCAATAAAAATTTATTTAATTACTATAAAGGATTGATTCAGTTACGGTTAAACACCCCTGCTTTAAGAAAAGCAAAACCTAATGAAATCAACTTTAAAGTATATAAAGATCCGCTTCATGTAACTTTTTCAATTGATGGAAAAAGTTCAGGTGATATGTATGATTACTTTGTATCATTGAACGCGAGCTACAAACACGCTCACGAAATTATACTTCCCGAAGGGTATTGGGAAGTTGTTGTTAATTCTGAAAAAGCTGGTTCTTCCACCTTAAAAAGTGTTGAAAAATCGATGTTGGTACCCGCAATTTCAGGAGTTGTATTAAGAAAGTTGCGTGTGAGTAATGCTTAAAATATTTTACGTTTTCATTTAAATAATCCTAAGGAGGAACACACTTGGCTGGAACAACCACAACCGACCGCGGTTCATGGAATTCAAAACTTGGTTTTATACTCGCAGCTGCCGGTTCAGCGGTAGGACTTGGCAACATTTGGGCATTCCCAACTAAAGTAGCCACCGAAGGAGGCGCCGCATATCTTCTCATTTACCTGCTATGTACGTTTGCAATCGGTTTTCCGGTGATGGTAGCAGAAATATCTATTGGTAGAAAATCCGGAAAAAATCCTGTTGGTGCTTTCAAAGCCATTAGTTCGAACAAGTTTTATCCCCTTGTAGGGTTATGGGGTGTTATTTGTGGAGTGATGATTCTCTCCTTTTATACCGTAGTTGCTGGTTGGGCTTTTGGTTTTGCCTTCGAAGAGATCTTCTATTTCTTTGGATGGTCCGGAGCTGCAGATTGGCTTACCGATACCAACAATGGATTTAAAAATGCGATTATTGCCACTGTATTCATGTTGGGGACTATTAAGATTATTACAGCTGGTGTAAGTGACGGCATTGAGCGGGCCACCAAAGCGATGATGCCACTTCTGATAGGTATTATTCTGATCATGATTGTTTATGTACTTCTGCAACCTGGTAGTTCAGAAGGCGTTAGTGTATATTTACTCCCTGACTTCAGTAAGATTAATGCTGGATTAATATTTTCAGCAATGGGTCAGGCTTTCTTCTCACTCTCATTGGGAATGGGTGCACTCATTACCTACGGTTCGTACCTGAACAAAAAAGAAAATATTCCACAAGCCGCTGCTTTTGTAACATTAGCTGATGTAGGAATTGCATTTCTTGCTGGTTTACTTATTGTTCCGGCCATGTATCTTGCACAAAGTCAGGGTATCAACATCAATGCGGGTGGTTCTCTGGCGTCCAGTACAGATCTAGTTTTTCAGATTCTTCCTGCCTTGTTCCACACAATTGGCGGCGCAGTAGGTATGATTTTAGGGGTGACCTTTTTCTTGCTACTTAGTATTGCCGCTTTAACATCTACGATATCACTGCTGGAAGTTCCGGTTTCTTTTGTTATTGATGAATTTGAAGTACAACGAAAAAAAGCCGCCTGGACTGTTGGGTCAGGTATTTTAGCGATATCCGTAACTGTTGCTTTCTTCCCCGCCTTAATTGGTTGGTTTGATTATTTATTTAGCACCATCGGTTTACCACTTGGAGGATTTTTAATCTGTCTGTTTGTGGGTTACGTCTGGAAAACTGATCAGGCGCTAAACGAAATGGAATACGGATTTGCTGGAATTAAACAGACCCTCTTCTCTAAAGTGTGGCCTATTTTCATCAAATATATTTGCCCAGCAGCCATTCTTTATAATTTGATCTCTAATTTCATCTAAACTCATTTGTTATCCAAGCAGGCAGGTGGTATTTTTGGTCGAAATTTATCGGAGGAAAACCTAAAGAATGTCAAAAGTATCAACATCAGACTTCAGAAACGGAATGGTTCTGGATCTGGACGGAGAACTCTACTCCATTACTGAGTTTCAACACGTTAAGCCAGGAAAAGGCCCGGCTTTCGTTCGCACGAAACTAAAGGGAATTGTTAATGAAAAGAATATTGATAAAACCTGGCGATCAGGTGAAAACGCTGAGGCCGTAAGGGTTGAAACCCGGGAATATCAGTATCTTTATAATGACGGAGAACTCTACTACTTGATGCATACCGATACCTATGAACAAATTCCCGTGAATGCCTCCCAGGTAGAAAGAAAAGGGTTTTTGATAGACGGTCAGAATTGTGTAGTTGTTGTAAACGCTGATGAAGAGTCTGTTTTGTATGTAGAACCAAAAGATCATATTGAAGCCACCATTGAACAAACAGACCCAGGCCTTCGTGGCGATACCGCACAAGGTGGCAGTAAACCAGCTACTTTAGAATCTGGAGCTACGGTTCAAGTTCCACTTTTCATCAACGAAGGTGAAAAAATTCGCGTTGATACCCGAACCGGAGAATATATAGAACGAGCTAAATAAGATTTATCATGGATTTAAAACTGATCAAAAACATTTTAGACATGATCGCTGAGAGTGATGTTAACGAAGTATCACTCGAGGAAGGCGATTTCAAAATTAAAGTTAAAAAACAAGGTGAGGTCCAGCAGGTAAGCTATACGCAACCAGCTCAAGCCGTTCCTCAGGCGCCAGCACAACCTGCTGCTCCTGCACAACAACAGGCACCTGCTCCGGCTTCTCAAGGCGAATCCGGAGATTCAGCAGACAAAGCTGACGGTGATACAGTAACCTCTCCTATCGTGGGAACTTTCTATGAGTCTCCATCACCTGATTCAGATCCTTTTGTGAAGGTAGGCGATAAAGTTTCTAAAGGCGATACGCTTTGTATAGTGGAAGCCATGAAAATCATGAATGAAATTGAAGCTGAATTCGGCGGCACCGTTAAACAAATTCTTGTAAACGACGCACAACCCGTTGAATACGAACAACCACTTTTCATTATCAAAAAAGACTAAACGGCTTTCATGTTCAATAAAATTCTGATTGCAAATCGAGGAGAAATCGCACTGCGAATAATTCGCACTTGTCAGGAAATGGGCATCAAGACGGTAGCTGTTTATTCTACTGCCGATGCTGATAGCCTGCATGTAAAATTTGCTGATGAAGCCGTATGTATAGGCCCTCCGGCTGGAAAAGAAAGTTATCTAAAGATACCTAGTATTTTAGCTGCGGCAGAAATAACCAACGCTGAAGCTATCCATCCTGGTTATGGATTTTTAGCTGAGAACGCTGAATTCTCTCGTATATGCGGTGAACACGACATTAAATTCATTGGCCCTTCCCCGGAAGCTATCAATAAGATGGGTGATAAGTCCGTAGCCAAAGCTACAATGATTGCCAATAATGTTCCTGTTGTACCCGGTAGTGACGGTGAAGTGGACAGCTACGAAGAGGCAAAAAAAGTTTGCAAAGAAATCGGCTTCCCTGTAATTATTAAGGCTTCTGCCGGAGGTGGTGGTCGTGGTATGCGTATGGTGATGGAAGCATCTGAGCTCGAAAAAAATTATAAGATGTGCCGAAATGAAGCTGAAACGGCTTTCAATAACCCGGCTGTTTACATCGAACGCTTCGTTACAAATCCTCATCATGTTGAAATACAGGTTCTCTCCGATCAACATGGAAATCATACCCATTTAGGTGAGCGGGATTGCTCTCTGCAGCGTCGCCACCAAAAGGTACTGGAAGAGTCTCCATCTCCCCTTATGACGGAAGAGCTTCGGGAAAGAATGGGTAATGCAGCAACTAATGCGGCTAAAGCGGTTAACTATGAAGGAGCTGGTACCGTTGAGTTCCTCGTAGACGATGATCATAATTTCTATTTCATGGAAATGAATACCCGTATTCAGGTTGAGCACCCTGTTACCGAAGAAGTTACAGGTATAGATCTGATTGAGGAGCAAATCAAAGTAGCCGCCGGAGAAAAACTTAAGCCTTTTGAGCTAAAGTTTAATAATCATGCTATTGAATGCCGTATTAACGCTGAAGATCCTGCTCATAATTTCCGCCCTTCTGCGGGTGAAATTACTGTTTTCCATCCTCCTGGTGGACATGGGGTCCGCTTAGATACTCACGCATATTCCGGATATCGTATTCCTCCCCATTATGATTCAATGATTGCCAAGCTGATTGTGAGCGCCCCCACCAGACCAGATGCCATCAAAAAAATGAAGCGTGCGCTTAAAGAATTCATTATTGAAGGAATTAAAACAACCATTCCTTTCCATATCCAGTTAATGGATGATGAAAATTTCATCAAAGGGAAATTCGATACCAAGTATTTAGAACGAGAATTTAAATATACACCCAAAGAAGACTAAACTACGATGAGCATACCTGCTGAATTGAAATATACCCGCGAGCATGAGTGGATTAAAGACAATGGAGACGGAACCGCTACGATTGGCATCACTGATTTTGCTCAGGGTGAATTAGGTGATATTGTTTTTGTAGAATTGGAACCAGAAGGCTCTGAATTTTCAAAAGACGATACTTTTGGTACGGTTGAAGCTGTTAAAACCGTGTCTGACCTTTATGCTCCCATTGATGGTGAAATAGTTGAACTCAACGAAAAGCTTGAAGACGAGCCTGAACTTGTAAACGAAGATCCTTACGGCGATGGGTGGATGGTAAAAATTAAGATTGCTGACAACTCTCAGCTGGATGATTTACTTTCAGCAGAAGAATATGAAGAAGTCATAGCCTGACTTTTATCTCTATCAAGGTTTTATTTATTTCACTCACTAATATTATCTAAAATTTCATGCACAGCCGACATTCGGAATGGATTCTAATCCTTGATTACGGTTCTCAATTCACTCAGTTAATAGCACGTCGGCTGCGAGAGCTTCACATCTACTGCGAAATTCACCCCTACAACGTAAATCTGGAAGATGTCTCAACTCCAACCCCGGGCGGTATCATTCTTTCCGGTGGTCCAAAAAGCGTCAATGATGAAGACGCTCCGGACCTTCAAACAAAAATCCTTGACTGGGATATACCGATTTTAGGTGTTTGTTATGGACTGCAGCTTCTTGCTCATAATGAAATCCCGGGAAGTGTAGAAAAAGCCGAAAAGCGAGAGTATGGGCGTGCAAATCTTTTGATTGATAATGATGAAGACTTGCTCAAAGATATAAAAGAAGAAAGTGTGGTTTGGATGAGTCACGGCGACCACATCCATGAGCTCCCTTCTTCCTATGAAATTATAGGACATACTGCTAATGCAAAAGTAGCCGCGGTACGCCATACAGAAAACCATGTTTATGGAGTTCAGTTTCATCCCGAGGTTGCACATACCGAATTTGGAAAACAACTTCTCGAAAACTTTGCGTTCACGATTTGTGGACTTAAAGGCGACTGGACTTCCAAATCATTTATTGACGAACAGATTAAGTCTATTCGTGAGAAAGTTGGAGACGACAAGGTTTTATGTGCCCTTTCAGGTGGAGTAGATTCAACAGTTGTAGCTACTCTGATACACAAAGCAATTGGTGATCAGCTTGAATGTGTATTTGTTGATAACGGGCTTCTAAGAAAGCATGAATTTGAATCGGTTTTAGACCTTTACACTAAAGACTTGCATCTTCCAGTAAGAGGAGTCGATGCTTCCGGGCTATTTCTTGACCGCTTATCTGGTGTTTCTGATCCGGAAGAAAAACGAAAGATTATCGGTAATGCATTTATTGACGTTTTTGAGGATGAAATTGGTGATGATGCCGATTTTAAATATTTAGCTCAGGGTACTCTTTATCCTGATGTAATTGAGAGTGTGTCATTCAAAGGTCCGTCAGCTACTATAAAATCACATCACAACGTCGGTGGTCTTCCGGAAAAAATGAAGCTCGATTTGATTGAACCTGTACGGGAGCTGTTCAAGGATGAAGTTCGTGAAGTTGGAAAAGCATTAGGCATTCCTGATCACTTTATAGGTCGCCATCCTTTCCCGGGTCCGGGACTTGGCATCCGGGTTTTAGGAGAATTATCGAAAGAGCGACTCAATTTGTTGAGAGAAGCAGACTATATTTTTATCGAAGAGCTCAAAAAACAGAACCTGTACAACGAAGTTTGGCAGGCTCTGGCCGTTCTTCTCCCGGTTCAAAGTGTGGGTGTTATGGGTGACGAACGTACATATGAATTTACTATCGCCCTCAGAGCTGTAACCAGTTTGGACGGGATGACTGCCGACTGGGCGCACCTTCCCTATGAGTTTTTAGCTCATGTTTCAAATCGAATTATAAATGAAATCAAGGGCATCAATCGTGTGGTTTATGATATCAGTTCCAAACCACCAGCCACAATTGAGTGGGAATAATTTAGTCAGAACTTTTTAGCTTCAGCTTAGTTATAAATCAGGTAACCAATTTATTCAAGATCTTGATGAAACGACTTCTATTTTCTTTAGCACTTATTTTTGTTTTCACTGCCTCTGCAATAGCTCAATCTTTTCAAACCGGAATTGAGTTTTATGAGGAAGGAAACTACGAACGCGCTCTGCGGATTTTTGAACAATCAGAAAATCCAAGTGCCCAGTTATTTGCTGGAAAAAGCCATTATGCCTTAAATAACTTTATTAAGGCCAAGGAATATTTAAACCGCGTTGACAGTACTTCTTCTGAAATTTATTCCGAAGCAAAGTACACTTCATCCCTTGCTGATTTCCAACTCAAAAACTTTGCTGCTTCTCTTGATGCCCTCCATGAACTAAAAGAGAATTCACGTGAGCCGTCTATTTCCAGAGCAGCATTTTCTTTTTATCGGGATGTGGTTAATTATTTAACCCTGGAACAGCGTTTCAACACATTTAAAGCAACAAAATATGATGCTGTTAGGCTAGATCTTGTTAAGGCAGGTATTGGTAAGTTAGACCTGGATTCTGCCCGAGCCCTGTTTAAAGCATATAAGACAACGACGGTTTCGGACACTTCCAACTATGCTTCCATAGAAACACTGCTGAGTGATTCAGCAGCGTACATGCAACGGTATAATCCAAATAGATATACAAAAGCACCATCCGGATTAGCATACAATATTGGAGTAGCACTCCCACAATTCGATATTGAATCACCTCAGTTTGAAATTCCTCAACACTTATATTTTGGAATTCAACTTGCCGTTGAAAAATTCAATAGTGAAAATACAGATCTTAAGGCTTTTCTAACTTATAAGAATACAGATGCCGATGCTGCTAATGCACCATCCATTGCCAATGAATTGGTTTGGAATCATGACGCTGACATAATTATTGGCCCCTTGTTCTCTGAAGTTGCTGTAGCAATGTCAAAGTATGCCGAATTATATGAAGTGCCGATGCTAACCCCTCTTGCAAATTCTGACAGCCTTAACCTTGATCTTACATACACTTTCCAATTAAATCCCACCTTTGCCATACAGGGACAAAGAATGGCACAGTTTGCTATTCAAAACCTTGGATATGACACTCTTGCTGTAATAGCTGAACGCGGATCTCTGGGTGAACCTTCTGCTGTAGCTTTTCTTGATGAAGCTAGAAAATTAGGGGGTGAAGTTGTAAGATACTATGTCGAAGATCTTGAATCTGAAGGCTACGATATCAGTAAATATGCAAGAAACTTCGATCCTGAAGTAGATACCGTGTTCAACTATAATATAGACGCGGTATACGCTCCTTTTACCGGCAATATTGCAGAAACCCTGATTAGTTCATTGCTTACCAATCTTGAAGCTATAGGAACTGATATGACGGTTCTTGGATCAGAGGAATGGGAAATGGCTGATATCGATTCCCGTAATCTTCCCGACACCGAAATCTATTTCACCAAAACCTTTGAACAGAATCCGGGTAATACTGATATCGAAGATTTTGAAAGTGAATTTCGTCTTCGTTTTGATACCGATCCCAACCGTTTTGCACTTATAGGCTACGATGCAGCTAATGTAGCTCTAAGAACTCTGAAGAGAGTACAAAATCCGGGATATCTTAAGGAAGGCCTCAAAAAATTTAATAACTATCGCGGCTTGATCATGGATGTGAGTTTTGAAAACACGCACATCAATCAGGAAGTAAAAATCAAACAAATCCGGTAAAAAGTCTGCTCTATCAGCTAGAAGAAAGTAGTTTAGCGGGTTTCTTGCTCATTAGCTTGCTCCTCCGCTTCACGCTGTCTTTTGATTCGATACTGCTCTCTTAACCAACGTCTCCACTTCTCACTTTCTGCCTGGTGTTCACTAAAAGTTCTGGTAAAAATATGTCCGCCTTCAGGATTAGCAACCATATATAAATAGTCGTGTTCTTCTGGATATAAAGTCGCCTCTATTGTTGAGAGACTTGGATTTGTTATCGGTCCTGGTGGCAATCCATTGTTCATATAAGTATTGTATGGATGGTCGACCTGATAGTCTTCAAATAAAAGCCTGCGGCGTTCTCCCAACGCAAAGTTAACGGTAGGATCTGCCTGCAAGCGCATCCCCCTGTTCAATCTATTCCAGTACAATCCGCTAATGATCGGCTTCTCTTCCTGATTTTTTGCTTCCCATTCTACAATGGAGGCCAGGGTAATGACTTCATTCAAAGTTAAATCGAGTTCTTCTGCCTGTTCCCTGAAGTCTGCTGTCATTGAATTGTCAAATTCTCTCAGAATTTTGCTGAGAAACTCTCGGGGTGAACTGGTCCAGTAGATCAAATAAGTTTCGGGAAGCATACGGCCAAAAAGTTCTTCCTTGGTAAGATTTTTTTCAGCTAAATAGGAACTATCCGTCAATACTTGTACAAAAGAATCTGAATCAAAATGTAAATTTTCAGCAACTGTAAAGGCTAATCTTTCCGGGGTAATGCCAGGCAGGATAACTACCGAAACCGGATCCTGAATACCTCTCGCCATTTTGGATAAAAAACCGTTATATGAATATTCTCCTTCAAACACATATCGACCGCGCTGCATTTTCCTCCATCCAAGTATACGAGCTGCCCACTCCATTTCAGCTTTATCATATGCTATTCCCCTATCGTCCAAATGGACCTGCATCTCTTCTAGTCCTGTATCTTCATTAAGAATGACTTCTATTTGTTCCTCAAACAAAACAGAAGTACCTGAGGTAAGTCGAGTGAGCCGGGAGCTCAACACCACTACTACTATAAGTGTAAAAACCAGCAGCGCTGAAATTAGCTCTGGCTTGGTTAAAGCAATTTGTCTTTGAAGATTCATAGCATAAAGATACAAATAGAAATTTAAAAGAGAATATTCGAACTACATTAATCTGATATCAATAATTTATGAATCTCCTGAAACATTCCTTTTTAGTGGACGTACTTGTGTAGCGAAGAGCAAAGAGCTTTTGGATGCTGCATAAGCACCAAATGCCCTAAAGAAAAAAACCCGGATTTTGATCGGTCCGGGTTTCTTTTTTTAAGAAAGTTTATCGGTCCTCAAAAGTTGGATTGAACCTAATCCAGAATAAAGTCTGTCTTTCTATAAGAGCAATTGGTTTTGCTAATCTAAATCCCAAGACTTGAAGTTTTAAAGTTTTTGAAGATATACTTAAATGGAAATAACCAGATCATTCACGATATACTTCAATCATAAATATGATATGGTCATTCAGGTTTTTCCCGATTAAAGTAGCCCCTTTCCGTATATCCTCTCTGGGTACATTAGCTGCAAATTTAGCATCCTTAAGCTTTTTTGTTACCGATTTTACTTTCATATCCTCAAAGCCATTTGGCCTCATTAAAGAAACAGCATTCATGAAACCCGAAAGCTCATCACAGGCGAAAAGATAACGTTCTATTTCCGTTTCCGGTTCTTTACCTGTCCGTTCAGGTGCATGAGCTTTAATTGCTTCTATTACTGATGCTGAATATCCCTGACTCGGCAGAATCTCTTCTACAGCCTTATGTGGATGTTCGTCCGGAAATTTCTCCCAGTCAAGGTCATGTAACAAACCCGCAGTCCACCACTCCTCTATCCGTTGATCTGATTTATTTAATGAACGGGCGTAAGCTTCCATTGCTTTTGCAACCATCTTTGAATGATTCAGCAAGCTTTCGCTTTCAATGTAACTGTGTAACAATTCCAAAGAAGTTTCTCTATTTATGTTAGTCATAACATCTACTTAGTATTTGTTTGCGTATTAACATTTGCATTAATGATGCAAAATCGTTTAACATTCAACAGTTATTTTATAATAACTAATAATATTTTTAATTGAGGCTAACTATGCGTCCGATCTTTTCTTCTTTTTTAATAATTGTGCTTCTATTTAGTACAGGCTGCATCAATAATGTCGAAGATATTTCCTCTACGCCTGATTTTGATCCAAACGATATTAGTTATTCTGCTGATATTCAGCCAATATTTAATTCAAGTTGTGGAGGAAGTGGCTGCCATATCAGTTCTTCAACCAATGGTGTTAATCTTTCTTCTTATAGCGCAGTATTAAATAGTTCAGGAGCTGTTTCTGGTGGACCCATTGTTATACCTGGAGAACCGGATAATAGTCCGCTTGTTGACAAAATCAAACCCAACCCCTCTTTTGGTAGCAGAATGCCTACTACGGGCGAGTTTCTTACACCATCAGAGATTGCAAAAATTGAAGCCTGGATTACAGGCGGAGCACAGGACAACTAACATGAAAAGAATTCAAACTACACTCATATTTATTCTAGGATTTATTTCATTAGCCACGGCTCAATCATATATGACTGAAGAAGGTCGCGCTGTTTTTCACTCTGAAGTACCTTTGCACTCATTTTCCGGAAATTCTGATAACCTCACGGGCTTGATTAATCTGGATAACAATAAGGTAGATTTTTACATAGATCTGACCACTCTTCAGACTGGAATTAAGAAAAGAGACCGGGATATGAAGGAAACCCTTGAAACCGAAAAGTTCCCCTTTGCTGAGTTTTTTGGGACGCTCACTTCTGATTTCAACCCTGATACAACTGCAGAACAACCTGTTAGCGTTGAAGGGGAATTCAAAATTCATGGTATAAGCCGGGAAGTTGCCATTGAAGGAACTATGCAAATGAAACCGGAAGGGCTATTAGTGAAGGCCAGTTGGGTATTAAGGCTTGAAGACTATGAAATCGTCCCTCCTAGTTTGCTGTTTGTGAAAGTAGATCAGGAACAGAAAATTGAAATCGAAGCTTTGCTGAAACCCGTAAATGATTAAAATGAATATTCGAAAAACAACATTATTGGTTCTGATAGCTATTTTTGGAAGTTATTCTGTGCATGCGCAGGTTTTGGAACGCAAACGGGCAGTTCAGGATGGGCCGGTTGAGGATATTTTTCTTGCAGGTAGCATAGCCGGTTTAAGTACGGTGACGGGCCTTCCCCAGAATAACATGAATAGCATGGTAATGCATAATTTCGGGTTGGTTTCAGGAGGGATTGAAGATTTTTATGGCTTAGATGGCGGAGCAGCAGTACGGCTTGGCATCGATTACGGGGTAACAGACAAACTTGACATTGGAATCGGAAGAACCGGCATTGAAGATGTAGTGGATCTGAGAGCTAAATATATTATTCTCGAGCAGCTAAAATCTGATAAAATACCTATTCAGATTGCCATTAAAGGTGATGTCGGTATTTCAACCCAAAAAGAAAGACGCTTCAATTACACTTTTTCAGAGCGCCTTAACTATTTCACTTCTGTTATGGTTGCCCGAAAGTTTAACGACAAGTTAAGCCTGCAAATATCCCCTATGATTTCACACTTCAACACCGTTGTAAAAGAACAAAACAACGGCAAGTTGTACAATACCATAGTAGGAGTTGGACTAGCCGGTCGATATAAGCTTAATAACCGAAATGCCCTCGCTTTTGAATACCTGCCTGTTTTAGGCAACAGAAACCCAAACACCAAAGACCATATTGCCGTCTCTTATGAAATCGATACGGGCGGGCATGTTTTTCAGCTCTTTTTTATGAGCGGACGATGGTTTACCGAACAACACTTACTTGCACGTACTGATACCAATATTCTGGATCTTGATTTCCGGTTCGGCTTTAATATAAACCGATTCTTTGGCCTGGGTAAATAAACCGGACTATATGTACGATTGTATTTCTTTCGCTACGCCACGGTTATATTGAAATGCCATGTCCTTATAATTCACCAAGTCAACAATGGTGCCGATCAGGCAAAGGCCACCGGTGAAAATATAGAGTATACCCATTCCAATCTGATTTAACATCAGGCGATGTACACCCGCAATTAAGAAAAACCCGAGAATACAGGTAATCAATATCGTTTGGGGATCTTTCCGTCGTGATCGATATACTGAAGCAAATTTAGAAGCCTGTTCATCAGAAAATTCAGAAAGTAATTTCCCGACATATAATGACTCGTCGCCTTCTAGTTCTGGTAAATGATCAATTACATTAGCCATGCTGTTCCTTATTTGTAGTTAGTTTTGATTCTTTATAAAGATTCTTGAGAAGATAGATGATGCGCCCTGCAAGAATAAAAACGGCTGCCGGCCCGGCCAAATGAGCCTGAAAAGCCGATGTTAAATCTCCCCGAAATGTATATGATATCGAATGTCCTAATCCCTCTCCCGGACAAAAATCTATACCTGCCCACTCAAAAAAGCAAAGCGATGTACCCGCATTTTCAGGATTCATAAATGCCAGAAGCATGAGTCCTGCGCTGAAAATAAACCACTCTAAATGTTTTCTTATAAAACGCATAATCGGGCTACGAATCTTATTAAAGTATGTTTCTAGTTTCTTGCTCTTAATTTCTTTGGAAAGTAATGAGAAATAGTAAAGAAAATTCGATTTGATCGATATACCTGGCTGGTAGAAATTTCACTACCTAAGCTAATCTGCCAGAAGTTCCTGAACTTATGCTCCAGTTGAATTCTCCCGGTAAGGAAAAACCCTTCCCTTCGTTCATGTTTGCCCATTATTTCACCGGTAAGTTGAGTACGGTAATCAAAATTATCCGGGTTGCGATATTGTAAGTCCAATCCTAAGCCTTGTGAAAAATACTGATCAGGTGTGTAGTAAGGTATTCCACTCAAAAAGCTTTCAGTAGCATCTGAATAACTAACCTCTCCCAAAGGACGTACCCTAAACTTGGTTTTCATCAAATCAAGGAAAAGACGGCCTTGCCCCCCATATCTGAGCACATCATTGGTATAATACTTAGTATTAGCTGATATAGAGCTCACTAACTTATTTTTTAGCCAATAGTCTTGTCTATACAGTTGTAGCTGTGCCTGGTAATAATCATTCTGGAGAGATGTGGATGTTAACTCTGCCCCTCCTGTTAATTCTAAGGAAGTAAATGCTGAATCTTTTGAGAAACTCATCCCAATTAGCCCCTCTGGAATAAATTCGCTCTCACCAAATAATACTGTTGGACCTGCACGAAATTCAAATTGTTGGTTATCAGAACGATGGGCGAATAAATAACCAGCCCCTTGGTAATTAAGGGTCAGGTCAGTTTGTGAATCGTCATCTGAGAATAACAGGTACTCAGTTTTTAATGTGTGAGTATTTTTCCTTCGGTTACCTAATTGAACTGATAGTCCACCGCGTGCAAAGGTATTGTTGAAATTATCGTCCCGGTATTCTCCGAAAAGAGAAACTTTCACGCTTTCCGTCCAGCGATATTCGTCTTCTAAGGCCTGTTTTTGGTCAGAATCAAAGAACTTTGGATACCGTTTGTAAAAATCTTTTTTACCTTTATAAGGCATAAAGCCAATTTCATTTCTAATAAGCGTATCAGCTGATAAGCCTTCTGCCCTTTCTTGTTCGAAAAGTGGGTATAAGGTACTGTATGATTCTTCATAAAAACCTTCATAAAACAAGTTGGTTCCCACAAAAGAACGCAGGCTGTCATTAGTCGGGTTGTTATTAATTAATTCTTTCGCCTGAGCTAAATAAAGGGCATCTAAATTTAACTGTGCCAACCAGAATAATTTTAATTGTTCGTCAAAATCGGGTGAATTATTGGCCCAGAATAATGCCTTCTCATATTCATTGGCTTCAAAACCATACATCAGGGCAAGGTTTGATGCATATGGTGTAAGTTGTTCGTATGAATAGTCCGGAAACTCTTCTACTAACTCCATAGTGCTATCAGGACTTTCATAGTAAATGGACCGTTGGACTGTGAAAGCATAAAGTGAATCAGTCTGAGGACGCATATCCAGCAATCTCTTTAGATTCTCTTTCATCTCAGGCCAGTTCTCCTGTGATTCAATCGATTTGGTATAGCTTAGTAAAGTTTCATAATCATCGGGAGCAAGCTGCAACTCACGCGTTCTCCATCTGCGTTCAAAGTCTTCACCAAATAAACCTAAAGCAGCAACTGCCTGATTCTTCAACGCTATAACTTTTGCTGAACGATGTTCTTCCCATAGTCTTTCAAGAAACATCTCAGCCCTTGATTGCATCCCTTCCCATCCGTAGTAAGTGAGTAAGCGGTTGATATCATCTTGCACCCAAATCTTATTTCTGAGCAATCTATTTTCCAGAATCTCTATGGCACGCGGAATTTGATTAAACTCCACACTCAAAGAGATCAACTGTTCCTGATTCGATAAGCTTGGATTCCGTCGCCAGGCTTTTACTGCATCTTCAAGACGGGTATCACGCCAGTTTCCCTCTATCTCCGAAGAGGTACCGGCCAGCGAAGACTGACGATAATTATTGATTTGATCACGGACCAGACTATTCACAAACTGCCTGTCATAGTAAAACCTTTTATCAAAATTTGGCACAAAGAATACATCCGTTGTTGTTCTAAACTGATAAAGATAGCCATCCCAAATTTTCGTGCGAGAGTAATCTAGTTCTTGCTGGTTAAGCGTAATATCAATTTCTCTTGATTGTTCTTCCGTTACATACATGTACCAATGCTTGGGGTCATTGGGAAACCTTGGATTGTAGTTGTTTCTGAAACCTGTATTAATCTTAATAGAAGGTCCATTTAAAGAATATTTTGAAAGTCCCTGCCGCCAGTCTTTTGTCTTTCTTCCACCATTTGTTGCTGTAACAAAACGATTGTTCGGATAATGGTAGTTGGTATACTTTATTCTTTGGCTTAGAAGTTGATAAAGACCATAACCATATTCCGGGTCTGATTTCCAACCTAGCCCCAAAGGGTTACGACTTTTAAATTCATCTTCAATACGCTGGTTAACCTGAAAAACATCATCCGGGTGTACAAAGTGATTCCATATGCCGGTCAGTAATTGCAAGCCATGCTGATCCATCAGTGAGTTTTCATTCATCGTAAAACCACTGCTAATACGCGGGTAATTGTATAAGGCTGCTGGTGCATAAGGTTCAGGATCAAATTCCCTTCCCTTACCTTCTTCCTTATCTCCAAAATAGAGTGAGCTCATGTATCTAATGCTCGGCATGCCTTTAACAATGGCTTGTATTCCAACTGAGTCAATTTCATTTGTTGGAGGTACATAATTTGTAGGTAAAGCACCAAGGTTATCAACTCTCCATCGTTTTCTGGCAGCCTGAAGCGAAGAGATCATGAAGTTCATATTATCCCAGTCTTCCAACCAAAGCGAGAAGTGATTGTATCCGTGAAAAGCGAGCTCATGCCGGGTGTCCCTGATATCATTCGCTAAATAAATGCTCCCGGGTACAATATTTTGATTGTAAACAACGGAACCCTGCCTCCATTCCTGAAAGTCAAAGGGTGGCACTACATTAGCATTATAATTAAAAGCTGTCATAGCCGAATAGCTAATGCCAAATGAATCAGCTAATGCTTTCATATCTGGCCACCAAATCTTACTTACAAATTCGGCGTGTGTGACATCGTATTCTTCATCGATGGGGGCTAACTTTTCGTTATACAGTGGTGCGGGGAAGTCATCCAGAAAGATTGTACTTACATCAGCTACCCGGTAAGGAATACCCTGCAAGCCCCTCAATATGGATGAGAAAAGAATTCCTCTATAAATTTTACCCCCTACAACAAAGCTGTTAATAGTTACTACTTCTCCCAAACCTATTCTATTTGAAATAATAAATGGCTGAGCAGAATTGGTGGCAGTACTTGCCAAAAACTTTGTTTCGCTGTCAAAATCTCCCGCAAGTAAGCCATAGTGCGGAAGCAGGCCCGGCGACATATAACTTTTTCCCTTCATGCCCGGAAAAGCATCATCATTTAACTGAAAGCCAACATCAATTGAATCTATATCAAAAGTAGCATTTTGCTTCACGCCCTGTAAAAACGAAAATCTGGAATTACTGATGGGACCTACAATCAAAATGGAATTACCCCGAGTAACAAACTCAATCATTCCCTCAATTTCCTCATCAGAGAGCTGTTGTATCCGGTCGGTAGTTACAATCAGACTTCTTACTGTTTGAGGGATATCAAATTCCTGTGTCAGTATTCCGAGATCAATTGTGAAATAAGGAATTTTAGTATAATCCAAAGCTTTTAAAACCTGTTCTGAAACTTCTGCACTGAAATCATTTGCCTGGTTCTTTATTACCATTACAAGAGGTGATTGGGCAGAAGCATCAAATTGTGAAATGTTCCTGTATGAGCCGTCTTTCTGACACCCTGAAAGAAGTACCAAAGAAATCACAACAAACGCAGCTATTGCATTGAGAAATCCAACTGACCAATTGGCTTTATAATCCGGATTTTTATTTGAAAAATCGTGCTGCACGTCCTTCCTCATTGGGATAAATATTCTTCAAAACACCTCTTATGGTAGATTCATCGTCCCTGTTTATAATTTCATAAACGATAGCTTCTTCTGTTTCGTGATATACCTTGATTTTTCTCCCTTTCAGCTGTCTGAATGTTACCAACCACTGCTCTATATCTCTCATTATTCTTTGGGCATCGTACAATATTCCCTGCTGAATAGAACCATAAGGAGGTTTTTCAACAAAGAGAAAAATACTAGCAGGCGGCACTTCCTGAACTTCTGGTCTTTGATCATCAGGGAAGGTTAAATATTCTTGATACAGAGAATCAATGGCGCCATAATTATCCAGAAAAAACTGGTAATTCATAAAATAATGTCGATTAGTAGCCAACTCACGATCAAGCTCGGGCCCTACCGTGGCATAGGTATAAGGAATTCTTTCATTTATGATATTATAATAAGCATTAAAAAAACCATTTGGTTCGGTTTTAGGCAACATTCTGCTTGCCCTAAGCCCCCCCTGATAAGCATATAAGAAAACGACAATTCCGAGGGTAAGAATTGGTACTATGTAAGGCGTAATTTTTTTAATGGGCTTTATAACCCACTCCAGAAAAGTAAATATGGAATGAAGAGACAAGCCAAAGAAAATACAGATCAGAATTCCATAAAAACTATTCAATTGATCGGGATCGATATAGATATATTGGTAATCAAAAAATGGTGTGTACAAGTATGATGCACAGATAAAGAGAAGAAGAAAAACCAACTCATCTCCGATGCGCTTCTTCTTCTTTACAAATAGCCGGATAATAAATGCTGCAAACAAACTAAGTCCGGCATACAAGTAAATGAGGCTGAGCTCTTCAATTGGCATTATCAGACTCGTCGTAAAACTAAAAACCTGCGTATTAAATAGCTGATCCTGAAAAAATGTATTAATGCTTAGTCCTGATGACAGACAATACAAAATGTATGGTGCAAGCGTTACTGCATAGATTGAAGAAAGATAAAGTAGAACCTTTCCGGATCTCTTTATGAAGTTGCCAGCTGGTATGGATAATATTCCTAGCAGCATAAAAGGCAAAAGCACCATCATTAGCACAAAAATATTCGAAAGACCTGTTGCCACAATGCCCATAAAAATATAAAACCAGGGGCTCTTCCCTCCTGACCTTATATTTCGAAGATAGAACAACATTGTTGGAAGCGCGAAGCATAGTGAAAAAGAAAGAGAAGTTAATTCTGATTCAAGCTCTAAAGAAACGGGCAGAAAAAGCGTTGGAAAAACAGCATAAATTAAGGAAGAAAGCAATGCTGCAGAAAGATGTTTTCCCTTTGTAAGGTCTCTCATCAACCAAAAGATGATAATAGCCAGGAAAAAACTTATTAACGCACCAATGATGTGTAAAATCATCTCCGGGCTAACCTGGGTAATTGTACTAAAAAAGTTTATGATGGAGTGCATTCCCTTAGGAACCGGATAGCCCGTAAAATACTCCTGAAGGCTTAACCTTTTTACAGCATCTAACTCAAAATACCAGACCCTGCTAAATGGAGCTGAATTTTGGATAGAAGGAATGATTCTTAACACCGACGCTAATATCCCAATCGCTATTGCGGCAAAGGTGTAAGGATTCTCTGGCTTGATGGAAGGCTTTTTAAGAATCCGGTCTTTTATACCAGTCCATGTTAGCTTCCTTATCTTTTCAATAAATAAAACATGATTAGCAACTATACGATTTTCTGCAGTATTAAAAATATCTGCAATGGTATTTCCTTCCCACGTCCTTTTAAAGAAATGAACCAAGAAAGGCAGCATCAGCAGGCAAAACATGATACTGATGAAATCATAGATATGAAGGTTGACAAGGACAAAGGTACCAATGATAATCAATCCACCCAGTCCTACCCAGGAAAGTACAATACGATCAATTCCTTTTTTCTTTCCTGCGTGTTCAAAAAATAAGGGTGTTACAAAACCAAAAACAAAAAGAAAGCTGATGGTTAACCGGATAACCGAAAAAATAGCCTGAAAATCGTAGTTCATAATCTCCCGGCTTTCAAAGTATTAGCTACAGAATCAGGCAGAACGGGCAACTCACTTAAGCCAATATTACTTATAAAATAAGGACGAGCTAAAGTATCTAATCGGGTTTTAATTTGGCTTCTCTTTAAATCAGTATCCGCAAAACCGACTATGAAATAAGGTTTTCCGCTTTTCTCAGAATAATGATTCAGGTATTCCAGCCTTTCGTTGTATTCTTGTGCCGTTCGAATTTTGTACTCTTTCTTTTCGAAATCATAATCCGAAGCCAAAGCCTCAGTTAGAAAGGCATCAATATCGTCCTTTGTTTCTTCCAGTAAAAAAACACCAGCATTCTGAATGATGATCTTAGCCGGGTACCGTTTTCTAATTCCCTCAATAAGCTGAACCATATAAGGCTGAAGGTGAGCTCTCTCCGTTACAGGAGATACAGCATCAACGGTATCAAGGAAAAAGCCATCAACCTCTTTCTCTGCTATTCTTGGTAATACTTCGGTCAGGATAATCTGACGGGTTTCATCTTTTTCAAGGTCAACAAAAAAACTATTCCAGTTTTCATTTTTACCCAAAAAACCGATTTCTGCAAGCCGGGGATAATACCATCGATTTGTATCTACTTCTCCCAGAGTGATATAAGCAATAATTTTTGTACCGGTTGCACGTAAAGCTGCCATTTCTTCTTTGCTATAGAAATCAGGCTCAATAATTACCATGCTATAATTTTGCAGCTGATCGGGAGTAACTTTAGCATAA
The DNA here is from genome assembly GCF_040218225.1 of Gracilimonas sp. Lineage (NCBI taxonomy): Bacteria > Pseudomonadati > Balneolota > Balneolia > Balneolales > Balneolaceae > Gracilimonas > Gracilimonas sp. Next base: position 252,216 of record NZ_JAVJQO010000008.1, on the reverse strand, counting down.
CAAACGGCAAAAGGAGTTTGACTGGCTATAGAAAATGAAGCCTGATTAGTGCTTTTACATTGTACAAGTGTACTTGCCATTATGGATGCTACCAAAAGCTTCAGTTTCATTCCTCAACACCTAGCCTCACGCATTCTTCCCAGCCTAAAGCCTGCAGAAGCTGTATTGCTGTAGGAATTAATACCATATCAAATTCTATATCAGCGCGTTCCATTAAACTTTTTGATAATAATTCAATCCATTGTTCATCAGTTTTGGAATCATCATTGGAATGCGTTTCAATAAAATCTACAACGTACTCAAAGAGACCTATAATTTTACCTGTCCATGGAATACTTTCTGACTTTAATCCTCCCGGAGAACCATTGCCATTAACCCATTCATGATGAGTTTTTATTCCCTCCAGAACATCCCGCTCAATAGAAAGTTGTTCAATCAGGTTTGCACCGATAATAGGATGAGATAACTCTCCTCCAATAGTTTTACCCGGTTCAATACTCACAGCACCTACATAACCAATATCATGGAGTTTGGCAGTTTTTGTGATTATCTCCATTTCCTCGTCTTCCAAACCAAACAGCATACCAAATCGCTGTACAAATGCTATCATTCGAGGAGTGTGATGACGCGTTTTTTCCCGGCTTTCTTCGATGGCTCGCAACATTTTGTAGTAACTATCCATCAACCTGTTGGAGAAAAAATGATTTTTAAATCTATAGTCGAACAAATTAGATAATGAAAATCCAATTTCATGAAGCAGGCCTGGGATATCGAGCCTAGATTCATCTTCAGGTTTTTCGACTAAAATAAAACCAGAATGGTGTTCGCCCTTGAAATATTCTACATCAACTTTTTTACCCCAATGCTGAAGAAATTGCTCGCCATGTTCAGTAGCCTTTACTTTACCATCATTGTCTTCGTAAAGTTTTTCGCTGCCCGCTGCAGTAAAATAGTTTGCTACTTTTTCCTTCATGCCGAGCGAAGCTAATAGTTTATGCCCGTTTTTAGTAAACTCAACAATACAACCAGACCCTACTTTCCGGCCATGTACCACATATCGGAGAATAATCTGTGCGATGCCTTCCGAATTTAGCTTTCCACTGCCTAAATCAGAGACCACACTTTGAATTTTCTGTTCATACTCTTTCTGTGGGTTACTCTCCTCTTCGTCGAGGCTAATCAGCCAATTCGCTAACAAACGGCCTACAATAGAGAGTTTTGGAGTGATTTGCTCCGGGCTTTTGGTATATGGACCTGCACAATAGATTCCCCATTGCTTTCCATCCTTACTGAATAACGGAATGTGCTCACATTGACCAATAGAATGAGATGTTATCCCGTGTTCCTTAAACACCTCATCCATAGTCATTTTCTTTTCCAGATTCTGTAGCTGGTACTCAAAATCTCTTATAAATTCTTTTTGCTGAGGAGTTTGTTTATGAGGTTCGTTTTCGTCTTTATTATCACGTAATATATTTTTTGTAAGCACATGTCTTCTATCAAGTATGAGCTTTTCATCTTGCAGCTTATAGACAAAATGGACAGGCGCCCTGTACAATAAATCCATCCAATTTACGAGGTCGCTGAAAGAAGGATTTTCTTTTCGGGATAAATGCTCGGCCGACAGCTCCCAGAATTCAAGCTGGTCTTCGGTACCAAAAGCCTCCATAGAGAACGCTTTACTAAGCCGATTGCCCACTGTATGTATGTAACTTCGAACGTCTTTAATCATAGAGGTACCTCAATATGCAGAGTAATAAAAGTAATCGAGATGTTTAAAAAATCTTTTTGCTAAAATTCCGGTAGAAATCCCGAACACAGCAGCTCCGGCAATAAGGCCAATTACGGCATATTCCAGTCCAAAAATCCGACTGCATAAAAATCCGGTTATAAAGTTCACAAACAATGAACCAATCATCGAATACATCACCATTTCAGGACGGTTCAGCGTAAAGAAAAATAAGCTGTTTAATAGCCCGTAAATCAAAAACAAATAGCCTATACTTGCCAGCCAGAATACCCTAAATGTCATCTCGTTTGCAAAGAAGTCAGCAATCTCAGGAACTTCATTTTCAAATACCCGAAGGCTTAATACACCATAATAAGTAATCACTATCGATGCCCCCCCAATAACTAAAAGCAGAATAATCTGTTTGATATAAAAACGTTTAAAAAAGCGATTAAAAAGCTTAATCTTTGAAATAACTGCTTTTTTCTGAGCTGGAATAAGGTTCAGAGAAAATGATTGAACACTAAATTCAAGCATCGCAATCGTAATAACCAGACTGATAAGAGCCCAGTCCATCCCAAGTTCGTATGGAGTATTAAACCAAACGATATATTCTGGAGGTGGTGGTCCGGCCGACCATGCCATCAATCGATCCATAAATAGAAAGGTGAAATAGCAAAATCCATACACAAAATATCGATACGTATTATAATAGCTTACTTCCCCTTCTGGCAAAGATTGCTTAAAGAGTTCCTGACGAAGCGACTGTATTTTAAGCCTGTAATAAATAAATGCGTATGCGGCTATTATTAGCGTAGACGTTAGAATGCCGAGCCATTGGGATAAATAAATTCCCAGGCCTGCGAAATCCATTCCAAAAATTACAAAAATGGTACCCCCTACAATACCGACCAAAATCATAAGCCGTTGTTCTGTGGCAAACAGAACCGATGCTGACAGTAATAATAATGAAATCAGCACCATATAAATCATTGCCAAAATGATAAGCTGTTGCGGATAAAAAGGTAAGATCAGATTAATGGCAAAAATGACAACTGCAGATATTAATACAAACGGAATGCCAATTTTCAGGACAGATATGGTTGCTTTGGCGGCTAAGTAGTAATTACCCTCTCCTTTATATTTTGATACTAACCTTCCCAATGTTTGAATGAAACCACCGGTCAATATAAAAGAGAGCATGGTACCTAAAGCCACTACCGTTGCCTGAGCTTCATTGAAATCAAACCAGGCCCATAGTGCATATTCAAAAACTATGATAGCTATGATTTGGGATAGCATTGGCATAGAAAAAACCATTCCAGCACTGTAATGCCTGGCAAATAGTTTAAGGGTTCGCCCAATACCACCAAATTTAAACTCATCTTTATCGTCCTCATCCTTAAGGGCTGATTCCTGTTCCCTGCTTTTTATCCTTCTGTAAACTTCATCACCCAGATCAAATACGGATTGGAATCCATAATCTGTCTGGGCATCAACATTTCGAACTCCTAAAGACTCGATGGTAGCTGCAACGGCCCATTTACTGATTGGGTTTCCAATTAGTTGGTATACACGTTCCGTTATTTGGTCAACCGCTTCAGGCTTGGTAAGCTCTGAAACTTGGATCTGGTCTAGTTCAGGCATGCTCAAACTCCGCTTCTTCAAGATGACTGAGCAGCTTAAGAACAGAAGCTATCTGAACGTTTTTCTTCAACGGAGTTCTGTGTTGAGATGCCAACTTCATGTATGAATCGTAGTAAGCATCTACTGACTTTTCTGTTGTAAAGGTAAGCAATACCCTTTCTCTGGCTTTACTACCCAATTCAAGCCGGAGATCATCGTCATTCAATAATTTCACCACTCCTTTTGCAATGTCCTGAGGGTCCCTGGGCTTACATAAAATTCCACAACCCTCAAGTGCATCTCTGATACCACCTACATCTGTAGCCACAACTGGGCGTGCACAACTCATAGATTCAATAACTGTATAGGGGAATCCTTCCGAGATTGAGGTTAAGATAGATATATCACCCTCATTAAAAATCATGCTTGGCTGATCATGAAAGCCTCCAAAATGAAATGTGTCTTCCAATTTCAGCTCTTTAATTAAGTCCCTGCATTTTTCAACGTAATCTTTATCAACCTCCAGGCTTCCATATACCTTAAACTGAACCGCTGGAATCTCTTTCCGAACCAAATCAGCAGCCCGAATCATGGTTTCAATATCTTTCAAAGGAAAAACCTGCGCTACGGCAATTACTGTGGGTACATCCTGGGTTTGCTTAGGTTTTGGAGTTGGTTTAAAAAGATCTGTATTCACCCCGTTATAGATGGGAATGATATTACTCTCTTCGGCTTCAAACCGCATCTCCCACTCCTTGTTTGCTGTTGTTACGGGCGAAATCTGGTCAGCAGTAAAATAAACAGCTCTGCTAACCAACGTTGACATATCCACAAGCAGCTTTTTTGAGAAGAAAGGCATATCTGCCTGTCCCACGTTAATTAACCGCTCCCGCATGTAAACACCATGATCTGTAACCATACTTGGTATGCCATACTCATATTTTCCTGCAATGGAAACCAAGGCCGGAAAACCTGCGAGCGTGGCATGGGTAACATCCACTTTATCTGTAACAGGAGCAGCCAAAGGCATCATAAAATGATAAAGCCAGCGCATTCCAAACGTAATATCAAATACACGCGGCTGCTCATTGTAAGACAGGTTAGACTCCTCAAAATAATTGATCAGCGACTGTTTGAATTCAGTCCACAGCAAAGGCTGTCTCAATGTTTGTTTATAATCATAATATTGGAAGTACTTCCAAAGGCCGTAAAGAATATCACTTACACGAGACACATCAGTATATGGATTGAGGAGGCATTGTATAAAGTCCTCAAAAATAGGCTTAAAATATTGGTTGATGACATCCTTAGATACTCTGGCTTTCTTTTCAATTTGATGAGAAAAAGGGTTCTCATCATCATAATAATCTGAGGGCTCATCGACTCCCCATAGCGGAATATGAGTAATCTTTCTGATATTCTCAGGCAGCCTGTAACGGCTTTCTACATAGGGATTACCTGTAATAGCCAGTAATTCAAAATCCACCTTCTCTTTCAATTCGGTGCACAAAATATGAGACCAGGTAGACACACCTCCGCCGCTGTAAGGGTAAGAACCCTCCGTTTCAAACAGCACATATGGAGTGTCTTTACTCACTCTTCTATTACTTCCTCCATCATTTCCTTAATCAAAGTCTTATAGTGAGAAAAAATATACTCCCAGGTGTGATATTCCTGAACACGAGCAAAACGGTTCTCAACATAATGTTCAAATTCCGCCTGATGATTCCATAGCCTGATGATATTGTCAGCTAATTTGCTAACCGGCAAACCCGGAGCGATTACAAGCCCATACTTTTCAGTCAAATCACCTACACGAAAACCAACTGGCAGTGCTTTATGGGCTAATGCCTCTAACATTACCAATGGCTGTGATTCATTATGACTGGTTATCGACAGAAAATCAAAATCTCTAAAATAAGTCTGTGCCGATTGGTTCCAAATGCACTCTACTTCAGGATAATTTAATGATACGGCTTTAACCTTGTTTTCAAGCTCTTTCTCGTTTGCATCGCTTAGTAACATTCGAAATTGAGGGCTTATACTTTTACTTCTGAATTCCTCTACTAACTCAAAAAAAGCAAGTGGGTTCTTCATTTCAGCACACCGACCTACCCACCCTATTACAGGTTCCTTACCCCTGCTTTTTTCAGATTTAAGCCATGACTTGGGAATTCCGTTTGGGATGTATTTTACATCATTTGCGCCTAATTCTTTTTGATAGGGAATATTAGATTCAGAAACTGTAACTATTTGCTCTGCATATTGATACGTCAATGAAGCGATATTTTTAAAAGATGAAACCACGTCATTTTTACCATCATGATCGTTGGGTATTTTGTAGCCACATTCCAGGGCTACTGCTCCCATCTCAATTTCTTTCCAATAAATAGCATGTTCCGTCAGCAGCAGTGGAATTTTATTTATGGTTGATAATTTTGTACCCAGCCATCCGGCAAAACCAGTATTTGTTACATGTACGAGATCAAATTTTGATTTCGTGAGCTCCTGACTTGAAACTGAGTCCTCAAACCATTTATCAAGATAGTTTAAAGAACCGGAATTCATTTCAGGAGGAGAAATCCGAATGAATTCAACAATATTATCAGTCAAAGGATAAAGTGCATCGGATGGATTGAGCCCCTGAAATTCATCCGTTGCAATCTGCAGAATGGTAAAATCAAACTCTTGTAAATGGTTTAAATACTGATAAACCCATTCACTAACTCCACCTCTGTACCATGGGTAGGTGCCTTCTATAATGAGCAGAATATTCATATACTTAAATCAGGAGTTAGCTTTTTTGTAAAGCCGATAAAGAATAGAGCCTGATTGTTTAATTAATCTGGAGACAAGCTCAAACTCAGTAGATGAGAATAAAACAGAACGTTTCATGAGTAATATTCCAAACATTGGGGCATCAGACGGAACGTTCATGTTATTCATTAATAATTCCCGTTCACTTATCGCAAATAATGGAACAGCTATTTCAGCTGCTAACTCCTCATTCTTCGAAAAATCGATAAAAAAGCCCAGTTCCTCATTAAATACATGATTGGTCATGTAGGCTTCTTTTGTTTCCTGGAGATGCTCAAAGCTTTGCTGGTTATAAATATCCGCGGGATTGTCAGGTTGTTTTGAATTCAGAGTCTCCAGATACAACAACTTTGTCTGATTATCCTGGACCATCCAAAAACCCGTAAATTTATTGGATATAATCTCATTTAATCCATTTCCTAAAGTCTCTACGGTATCGGGGAATGAACCTGATATTGCCGTTTCCATCAACTTCATGACGAGCTTATCTTTCTTTTTAGACTGATCCTCATCCAGTCCAGTAACCCTGATATCCGTTACTATTTTCATCCGTATGATTTCAAGAACTCGCTCTCTGTCATTATTCAGGAGTTCTTTCTTAATAAAATCAGCAGCTCCAAGATCATAAGCCTTCTGTTCTTTCTCTACAGTTGGCAGGTTTGTCATAATCAGAACCGGAATCTTTTTCTTTTTTTCATCCAGTCTTATAGATTCCAAAAACTCCAGCCCGGAAATACCTGGCATATGAATATCGGACAGAATCAGATTGATATCAGTTTCTGATAGAATGTCAATTGCCTCTTGCACATTATGGGCATTTAATACGGTAAATTCGTTCTTGAGGAGGTTTTTGATCATGAAGTGAATGGGTTCATCATCATCAATAACTAAAACCTTATAGTTCATAGGTAATTTATTTAAGCTTGCTTATTTATAGGTAACTGAATGAAGAATGTGGTGCCTTTATCTAATTCTGACTCAACCCAAACTTTTCCTTTGTGAAGCTCAACATAGAGCTGAACAATATCCAAACCAAGTCCGGTTCCAACCTCTCCACTTGTTCCCTTTCGGGATGATTTATTGGTGCTTGTAAATAAATCTTCTTGCATTTTTTTGGGAATTCCAATGCCGGTATCCTTCACCTTCATTTCTAAATTCTCGCCATTTTCAGACGCGTAAACAATCACTTCTCCACCTGAAGGAGTAAACTTCAAAGCATTTGAAACAAGATTGTTCATAGCAATTTCAATTTTATTCTGATCTGCATCTACTTTAAGTCCGGCTGGATTAACTTTGTAATCCAGTTTTATGTTCTTAACTACAGATTTCGCTTTATTCATTGAAATTACTCTTTCAAGCAACTCTGCGATCGATATTTTTGAGTATTCTAACTCTTCGGGCTCCACTTTTTTAGATTCCCTGTCGAGTACCTCACGTACAAGATTCAATAAGTTTGTTCCACTCTCTTCAATCACAGAAAGCATATGAGTTTGCTCTTCTGCTGTTATTTTATCGCTATCCTTCATTAATTTGACCAGCCCAATAATACCCGTGAGCGGGTTCTTTATGTCATGACTAACGGTTCGAACCAGGTCATCCTTTTTTTGATTCAGTCTGCTTAATTCAATTTCACGCTCTCGTAAAATTTTTATGCGTTCATTGAGCTGTTTTTGAAGTGACCGAATCTGAAGGTGAGTCTTTATACGGGCTAATGTCTCTTCTTTCTGAAATGGTTTGGTAATATAATCAACCCCGCCATATTTAAATCCCTGCACTTTATCATCGGTATCCGTCAATGAACTGAGGAAAATGATAGGGATATCTGCAAGCAGTTCATTTGATTTAATCCTTTTAATGACTTCAAACCCACTAAAATCGGGCATCATTATGTCAAGGAGAATTAAATCAGGTACATGCTTCTCTGCCAATTCCAGAGCCTCACTGCCGCCCGATGCTTCAATGTACTCGTACCCTTCCTTAGACAAAACATGCGATAATAGACGAAGATTTGCGGGCGTATCGTCTACAATTAAAATTAAACTTTCTTCTGGCTTCAAGTGCTAACTTATTTTGGGGTTTAATCTGCCATTATTAAAAGAGCAAAATATGGCTAGACAAAGGTAGTTAGTTAAAAATAACCTTACTAATTTTTTTATGCGATTAGAACTAATTAAAAAAGGCCTTCTTAATTAAAGAAGGCCTTGAAGAAATAAAAAATAAATATGTGTTTTTTCAGAACCAAATCATGGTGACTGAAATTGACGTAATCATATCATTTGATTAATAATCAAAGTCATCCATCATTTCTACTGGTTCTTTTGGCATGGCGAGTGAAAGTCCGAAATAGACCAAAAGACTGGCTCCCCAACCCATGAAAAAAGCAGCTACAAAAATAAACCGTACAACTGTAGCGCTAATCCCAAAGTACTTAGCTAAACCACCACAAACACCTGCCCATTTCTTATCTGATCTGGATTTCATAAGTCTTTTTGAATGGCGGTAGCCATAACTATCAATTCCGCTGTATGACTTACTCTTAGAAGAAGATTTTGAGTCTAAAGCATTGTTCAGTTTTGAACCTGACGAATAAGAGCTGTTTTCTGCCCCCGGAATGTCTGAGTATGTGCCTGAAGATGTTGGCTTAGCTTTTTTACGAGCTTTCTTCATCTTTCGTTCTCTTTTCCTGTCTCCCACAAAGTATCCAAAACCGATCAAGGTTATTAGTGCACCACCTATAATTGGAAGACCAACAATTGCGTCACTGACAAAATTAGAAAGTCCTTCGCCTATTGGCAATCCAACCCATTGAATCAAAAAAGTAATAGCAAGGAAAAGCATTACCATCCCCGAAATTGTTGCGATGTTCCAGATACTTTTACCCGTATCTTTTTCTTCTTCTTTCAGAAATTCCTGCATCGTTGAGTTTAATTCAAAATCGTTAAACTCGAGAGATGCTGTACCGGTTCTGGATGCTTGTTTTGTTCTTGTTTTTTCAGCCATAATAATTTTTTTCCTCCGTAATGCCCTACGGCAAAATTAGTGCATTGTTACGCGAAAATCACTTCTTCTTCTGAAATTATCATATCTAATTTTTCATCGAATTCTTCGGTTGGAATTTCATCAAAAAGAAAAGACTCAAAAACCAGTCCCACTTTCTGAGCATTGGTTTCAGACAAAAACCGATCATAGAAACCCTTTCCATATCCGAGCCTGTTTCTTGCCCTGTCTGCCGCCGCCATGGGTACTATTATCAGATCAAGCTCACCCATATCGACCTTAGATATTTGAGCCGGTTCGGCTACACCCCATTTATTCGTTTTTAAATCTGAGAGTGATGTAATCCCAGAATGCGATAAAGTTCCCTCAGAGAAATTGGTAACTGGAACAACAACTCGCTTCTCACTATTAATCAGATATTCCAAAAGAGTATCTGTACACACTTCACGACGTTGGTTCATTGATATATAGGTATGCACCGTTTTCGCCACTTTAAAGGAATCATGGTTTATAAGTGTTGAAATAATTTGATCTGACTTTTCTTTCCAGTCACGGGCAGAAATCTTCTGCCTTTCGGCTAATACTTTTTCCCTCAATTCCTGCTTTTTCTTTGAAGCGGAACTCATAATTCAATCAGGTGGTGCTTAGTTAAATCCAGTCCGTTTTTTTCAACTTCGGTTAATAATTGGCTCCAAATATCCAACCCATATTTATTCATGAAGTATACCGGAGAAACCGCACGTTCTTGCAACCCTCCATCCGGAAATAAGTTTACTTTAATTTTCTCTATCCGGTTTATCTGAATTTCTTCCTGCTTTTTGATAGAGCGATATACCCGACCCTTTAGTTTGTCGAGCTCATTGGTGAAGCCTGCCACAGTTTTACCAACGGTACCATCTAAAGTGGGATCGATTTCGTTAATGACCTCTAATGGCTTTTTTGCTGAATCTTCTAGTTTCTGTTTCCATTCCGAAAAAACCTCTTCAATATCAGTCGTGTCTGCCTGCTCAACAAATTCAGATTCAAGATCTTCAATACGTTTCCCATATTCACAAAACCTGAAAGGAAGCTTCTCCACAATTCGGGTAATACCTGACTCAATCAGGGTGCCGCAGAACCTTGGAAAAATAGGTGGCATCTCTAAATCAAATTGCTTGTATAAGTCTTTCATCTGTCCGTAATAAGCCAACTCTCCAGGACCAGCAACATATCCAAGAGTTGGTAAAAGCTTGTCCTGTATTATTGGTCTCAGGAATACATTAGGAGAAAAGTTTTCTGGTTTATTCTGAATTTCTTCAAGTAATTCAGCTTCCTTCCAGCTTATTGGTCCGGCTGTCCAATTAGAACCATCTTTATGAATTTTAAGCCTTCCTTCCTGATCTGATATATAAAATAAATTGGAGTCTCCATTCATCACCTGCCTGTGAAACTCTTTCTCCAGTTCTTTACTTTTATTCTCAACAGATTGATAGATAAGGTCGGCTTCAGAAATACTTTGTGTAAATTCATCAGCCAGTATTTTTTTAATAGCTTTGAAATTACTCCCGGCAATAAGGAGGCCTTCTTCTGCAAACCAATCATTTATTAAGCCTGCAAAAGCCTGGGCGTGAGTTTTGCCTTGCATATAGTGCTCGTTGAGCTGATTCCAAAGTTTATCAGAGAAATCAGTTTCAAAAAGCTCTTCTTTAACTTTTGCTTTCAGTTCTTCAATTTGATCAGAAATAATCTCATCAGAAACCGGGTGACCACTGCCCTGCTGATCCAACTGAACTTTGGTAAAGTCTTTTCTACCGGTAATTCCTGTCCAGGCAATTTCTTCAAAGTCATGATCTTCGTCCGCCAACCAAAAAACAGGTACAACGGGCCTGCCTAATTTCTTTTCATACTCTTTGGCAAGCAGGATTGCTGTCATTGTTTTGTAAATCGTAAACAACGGTCCGCCAAGTATTCCAAGCTGCTGACCAGTCACAATTGCCAGTGAATCATCACTGGCAAGTTTTTTTAGTTGGTTTTCCTGGGAAGATGTGATCCCTAGCTCGTCATGATATTTTTTTAGAGCCTCAACATATTTGCTTTTATAGTTGGAACTGGAAATAGTCCCTGCTCTCTTTTCAATATCTCCGGCATAAAGCGGATTATACTCATAAAATGCTCTGAGTTTATCGAAATTATTTAGGTAAGTATTGAATAGTGTTGAATAAGAGAGTTCGCTAAACGAACAACCTGATATGTCCAAAATTTATCCTTTCATTTTTGAAATACGGTCCCTGATCTTGGCCGCTTTCTCATAATTTTCTGTTTCAATAGCTGTCTGAAGCTCTTTTTCCAACTTTTCGAGCTGCGTTAACTCTTTTTGTCCGGGAGCAGGTTCATCACTTTTAAGTGCCTCTTCCAGTGTTTGGCTTTCTGGTTCAGTGCTTATACCAGCTTCCTTCAGAACCTCATCGTTAACATAAATAGGTGCATTAAAACGTACCGCCAATGCAATAGCGTCACTCGGCCGGGCGTCAAGCTCGACAAGCTGATTCTCCCGCTCAAATATAATTTGCGCATAAAAGGTTCCTTCCGATAGGTCATTAATAAAGACTTGCTTGACCTGAGTGTCAAAGCTTAGAAAAAAGTTTTTCAGGAGGTCGTGAGTCATGGGCCGAGGTGGCTTAATATTCTCAAGCTCCAATGCAATAGCTTGTGCTTCGAACGAACCTATTATAATTGGGAGTCTTTGATTTCCTTCTGCCTCAGTTAAAATCAGAGCATAAGCTCCACCGCTGCTAGGGCTTGTTGAGAGTCCCAAAATTTCCATTAATACTTTACTCAAATCTACACCTTTTATATGCTTTTGTAGGTTGGATTTAGAAGGTAACGAATTTTAATTAAGTCTTAAACCTGCACATTTTGTTATGCAACTTTAATGAATCTTAAAAAGTTTACCTAAAATTCAATCTTTTTTCTTCCATAAAAATCCAAATAAAGCCTATATTCTCGCCCAATTTCGTTGACATTGCGAAACATTGAGGGTAACTTTTCAGCCCATTAACCGAGAACATTTCAGATATATGCTCGAAAATTATTTTCCAATTCTAATAGTAGCTATCGTCGCTATGATTTTAGCGGCAGCATTCCTGCTCTTGTCTAAAATTTTAGGGCCTTTTCGTCCAAACAAAAACAAACTCGATCCTTACGAAAGTGGAATGGATCCAGTGGGTGAAGCCAGAGACCGTTATTCTATCAGTTTCTATTTAGTAGCCATGGAATTTATTGTATTCGACCTTGAGGTTGTTTTTATATATCCATGGGCCGTTCGTTACCTGGAGTTTGGCGTAGGAACGTTCATGGCTATGATGCTATTTATTGTAATACTATTCATCGGGCTTCTTTATACTTTGAAAAAAGGCACCTTGGATTGGGACTTAAATCATTTTAAAGCTTAAACATTACTATGGGAATTGAATCAGCACTAGGTGAAGGTTTTTTTACTACAAAAATTGATGCGCTATCCAACTGGGCGCGAGCCAATGCTGCATGGCCTATGCCAATGGGTTTGGCTTGTTGTGCAATTGAGATGATGGCTTTTGCGGGTCCTCGTTATGACGCTTCCAGGTTTGGGTCAGAAGTTATGCGCTTCTCCCCTCGTCAAAGCGATGTAATGATCGTTGCAGGTTGGTCTACCTACAAAATGGCTCATGCCATTCGCAGAATCTGGGATCAGATGCCGGATCCAAAATGGTGTATTGCAATGGGTGCTTGTGCATCAACAGGTGGTATGCACCGTTGCTACGGAGTAGTTCAGGGAGTTGATAATTACTTGCCTGTAGATGCTTATGTATCCGGATGCCCTCCACGGCCTGATGCCCTTCTTCATGCGCTAATGAAGATCCAGGATAAAATTAAAACTGAGCACTCTGTTTTATTAGATAGTTAAGATTATGAGTTTAGAACTAAACAAAACGGAGCAAGGCGTAGTAGATGGCCTGTCTTCTGATTTCTCAGAAGATTTGATTGATGTCTACCAATCCTGCGATCACACATATATTCGGGTTGAAGCAGAGAATATTATTCAGATTCTCAAATTCCTGAAGGAGAAACATCACTTCATCTTTTTATGCGACATCATTGGAACCGACAGGTATACCTCTGATGAACGATTTGAAGTGATCTACAACATCATGAATCTGAGAACACAGGACAGAATTTTTGTTAAGATCAGAGTAGAAGAAGAAAACCCTCACGTACCAACCGCTACATCACTTTGGACTTCAGCCGGCTGGTTTGAGCGTGAAATCTATGACATGTATGGTGTCCGTTTTGAAGGACATCCTGATCACAGAAGAATGTATATGCCGGAAGACTTTGAATACTTCCCGCTTAGAAAAGAATTTCCGCTGTTGGGTATCCCCGGTTCTATCGAATTGCCTAACACAACCCCAGATACGGAGTAAGGCATGAAACTCACAGATATTAACAGTAAGGTTGATCCTAAGTTTTTTAAGGAACACCAGCGAGGTATATATAAAAGTCTTGAGGATAAGCACACAACCATTGAGGAAATTGACAGCGAAGATCCGCTGAATTCCAAAATGGTACTAAACATGGGACCTCAGCACCCTGCAACTCATGGTGTGCTTCGTTTGATTCTTCAGTTACGTGGTGAACTCATTGAGAAAACAAAGATCGATATTGGGTATCTCCACCGCGGTGTAGAGAAAATTGCTGAGAATAAAACGTACCAGGAATTCATGCCTTACACCGATCGCATGGATTACCTCTCTCCATACAGCAATAATGTAGCTTTATGTACCGCTGTTGAAAAACTGGCCGACGTTGAAGTGCCGGAACGGGCTCAATACATCCGAATGATTTGCTGTGAACTTGCCCGAATTTCTTCTCACCTTTTATGGCTGGGAACAATGGTTATGGATGCCGGGGCGATTTCCTTTTTTATCTGGACATTCCGTGAGCGCGAAAAAATTTATGACATTTTTGATGAAGTAGCCGGTCACCGGTTTACCGTTTCACATTCCAGAATTGGTGGTGTAGCTAATGATCTAACCGATGATGCTGTAGCCCGTATTAAAGAATTTGTCGAAAAATTCCCACAGGAGCTTAAAGACTGGCACAAACTTTTAGACAGAAACCGCATTTTTATTGACAGAAATCAGGATGTGGGTATTCTTAAAACAGAAAATGCACTAGACCTTGGAGCAACCGGCCCCGTACTACGAGCTGCTGGTTATGCTGTTGATCAACGAATTATCAAACCTTACCTGAAATACGATCAGGTTGATTTTGAAGTGCCTACCCGCATGGAAGGTGATAATCTTGCCCGGTATTTCGTCCGTATGGAAGAAATGGGTGAAAGTATTAAGATTATTCAGCAGTGCTTCGATAAGATGCCTAAAGGTCCGATCCGAACCAACAATGCCAAACAAGCCTATCCTTCTAAAGACGAAGTATATTATTCCATGGAAGGCATGATTCATGATTTCATGATGACGGATACAGGCATTTGTCCTCCTGCTGGTAAAGAAGTTTATCATGCGGTGGAGTCACCAAAAGGTGAACTTGGCTACTTTATTCAAAGCGATGGAACCGGACATCCATGGAGATTAAAAGTAAATGCACCATCCCTCAGAAATCTTCAGGTATTGGAGCACATTCTGGATGGAGAAATGGTTGCTGATACTGTTGTAATAATCGGAGGAATTGATCCTGTAATGGGAGAAGCAGATAAATAATGGAAGAAACGTACGAATTTACAAAAGAAGACTTAGAGGAAATCGAAACCATAAAGGCGAAGTTTCCTACCGTGATGCCTGCTACCCTGCCTACACTCTGGGTAGCTCAACGTCGGTTTGGCCACGTTGAACCGGCAGTTCAACGTCTGGTTGCCGAGACTCTTGACCTACCCGAGTCACATGTACATGGAGTGGCATCATTTTATACCCAATATTATAAAGAGCGCAAAGGGAAATACGTATTGGATGTTTGTACAACAACCAGTTGTCAGCTTTGTGGCGGTTATGAAATGCTGCACTACCTGGAAGATAAACTGGGTATTAAAGCTGGCGAAACAACTGATGACGGTATGTTTAGTATTCAATCGGTTGAATGCCTCGGGGCGTGTGGCTATGCACCAATGATGCAGATCACAAATGATGTATACGTTAATAATCTCACGGAAGAGAAATTAGATAAAGTCATCGACAGCCTTAAAAAAGGTGAAATGCCTGAATTTGAATCGGTAGGAATGCCTCTCCTCGAAAAAAGAAATATTTAAGTAATTATGGCCTCAGACTGGAAATCATTTGAACCCGTTCTTATTCCCGACATCCCCAATCTCGAGAAGATTGATGTTTATGAAAAGAATGGCGGTTATGAATCGCTTAAAAAAGTAGTTACCGGCAACGACTGGACTCCTGAAAGTGTCGTAAATGAAGTAAAAGCAGCTAACATCAGAGGACGAGGCGGAGCCGGATTCAATGCCGGACTGAAATGGTCGTTTATGCCCAAGCCTGATGGCGGACCTCGTTACTTGGCATGCAACGGTGATGAATCTGAGCCCGGTACCTTTAAAGACCGAAAGATTTTTGAATACAATCCACACCTCTTTATTGAAGGAGCATTGATTGCCGCATACGCGATGCAAATTACTACCATTTATGTGTACGTACGCGGGGAATATATTTCATGGGTTAAAATGATGGAGAAAGCTCTTCAGGATGCCCGTGATAAGGGATATATAGGTAAGAATTTATTTGGAACCGATTATAGTGTCGAATTTGAAATCACCTATGGTGCTGGTGCCTATATATGTGGCGAGGAGACATCGATGTTAGAGTCGCTCGAAGGCAAGCGGGGGTATCCACGTGTTAAGCCTCCCTTTCCTGCCCAAAAAGGATTATGGGGCCGACCAACCACGATCAACAATATCGAAACTTTAGCCAATGTTCCTTTAGTTATAAAAAATGGCTCAGATTGGTTTAAAGGAATTGGTGCTGAAAATCACCCAGGCCCCGTGCTGTATGGAATTTCCGGACATGTAAACCGTCCTGGTGTTTATGAACTGCCCACTGGTGTGCCGGTAATGGAATTGATTAATGATGTTGCACAGGGCATTCGTGGTGGCAAAAAATTAAAAGCGCTTATCCCCGGCGGATCTTCTACTCCGGTTTTAAGAGCAGATCAGCTTGAAGGTATTTCTATGGATTCTGACTCTCTTCGGGAAGCCGGATCTATGATGGGAACCGCGGGAATGATTGTAATGGATGAAGATACGGACATGGTTGACGCCCTCTGGAGAATATCTCACTTCTACCATCATGAATCCTGTGGACAATGTACTCCATGCCGTGAAGGAACCGGCTGGGCTGAAAAGATTTTATTGAAGATTAAAAACGGTGATGGTGAAATTCGTGATTTAGACCTTTTATTGGATCTAACCACACAAATGGAAGGCCGCACAATCTGTGCCCTGGCGGATGCCGCCGCATGGCCAATTCGCCATACTATCAACCGTTTCAGAGATGAATTTGAAGCACGATGTAAGAAAAGCGTGCATGCAGTTGCTTAATGATTAACCACAAAGAACACGGAGATAGCAAATTCGCTTTGTGAACTCTGTGGTTTTAATGTAGAAATTATGCCAGAAATATTTATAGACGGACAACGATACGAATTTGAAGAAGGCACTGACAAAGGTCTGCTTCAATTCATTTTAGATAATGGTAAGGAAGTTCCTTTCTTTTGCTACCACCCTTCTATGAGCGCACCGGCTAACTGCCGACAGTGCTATGTAAAAGTTGGTACACCAGTTAAAAACCGGGAAACTGGCGAGTATGAACTGGATGAGAATGGTGAACGTGAAATCAGATGGTTTCCAAAAATGCAAACCTCCTGCACTATGCAAATGCAGGACGGTATGGTTGTTCAAACTCAGGAGACCAGCAAGGAAGTAGCTCGTGCCCAAAAAGACACGATGGAGCTCATTCTGGTTAACCATCCGCTGGATTGCCCGATTTGTGATCAGGCCGGAGAATGTCCGTTGCAAATTCAGACTTATAAATACGGTCCTGAAGGCAGTCGTTTCGAAGTCAAAAAGGTTCATAAGCCTAAGAGAGTTGAGCTTGGGCCCCGAGTAACACTTGATGCTGAACGTTGCATAAACTGTACCCGATGTGTACGCTTTACAGAAGAAATCAGTGAAACTCATCAATTGACCATCACTTCACGTGGTGATAAAAATTATCCTACTACAGCCCCAGGACGTGAGTTTGATGATCCTTATTCTATGAATACCATCGATATCTGTCCTGTAGGAGCCCTCACATCTACCGATTTCCGGTTTAAGGCTCGGGTTTGGGAAATGAATCAAACCCCAAGCATCGATGTAACGAATGGTAAAGGAACCAATATTGATATTTGGACACGGGATAATCTGGTACTCCGAATCACTCCTAGATATAATGGTGAAGTAAACGACCATTGGATGTCAGATGCTGGACGAGAAGCTTATAGAAGGTTTAATGAAAACCGTATCTCCCGCCCTGCCCTCAAACTCGATGGAGATAATCAGTCCAAGACTTCCTGGAATAATGCTATTGAGACTTTTGCTGAAACGCTGGAAGCCGGAAAGCCGGAAGATGTTTTAGTGATCGGAAGTGCTCACGCATCGGTTGAAGAGAATTATGCGTTAATGAAGATCTTCAACCTTTGGGGTGTTAATAACTTTAAATTTGCCCCGCATATCATTGAAGGTGCCGGAGATGACTTCTTGCTAACTGACGATCAGGCCCCTAATACCGAGGGAGTAAAACTGCTCGGCTACGAAGAAAGCTCAGATCTTAAGTCAGATATTAAGGATGCCAAAATCGTGATCATGTTTTCTGATGAGTTGATTGATCGTGAAGTACTTTCTCCGGATGATCTTAAAGGCAAATTCAGCATACTGCTTTCAACCAATGAATGTGATACCAGTAAAGCAGCCGATCTTGTTATACCTGTAACCTGTATTGCAGAGCACGCAGCCAGCTATGTAAATGTAGATGGTCGAATTCAGCGTTCCTTCCCTGCCAAAGAAACTAAGTACACCCATCGAAGTCTGGATCTGGAAATGTCACAAGGCCGACTGGATCGCTACGGAACCAATTTTGATAACTGGGTTACCGAAGACAATAAGGTTGATTGTGCTCCCGCCTGGGAAATCATGAACCGATTGGCCGATCGCTTAGGACTTAATGTAGAGTTCGGTTCACCCCGTGACATCATGAATGAAATTGCAACATCTAATCCAGCTTTCGAAGATATTAGCTACGAACGAATGGATAATGAAATGGGTGTAAATCTTAACCCTTCAAACAAAAAAGAGGCAACAGCATAAATGAGTACAGGTGGAATTGATATTTTAGGACTTTTTATCCCTACCTGGGTTGCCGTTCTTAGCTTAGGTATTTTTACCTGGCTCAATTCAGCGGCTCTTCTGGTTTATGCTGAACGCCGAATCGCTGGGTTAATTCAGAATCGTGTAGGGCCAAACCGGGTCGGACCTGCTGGCCTATTACAGCCGGTTGCTGACGTTTTAAAACTTCTTTTGAAAGAAGATGTAACTCCTTCTCAGGGTTATAAAGTAATTCACCACATTGCTCCTGTCATTCCGGTTTTTACTGCTTTTATGACCGTTTCTGTAATTCCCTTTGGAGAAAATCTATATGTTACCGATATCAATGCAGGTGTTCTCTTTATCCTGGCCATTGCTTCTCTTGGAGTTTATGGTGTAACACTGGCGGGTTGGTCATCAAATAGTAAATACTCCCTTCTTGGTGGACTTAGAGCTGCTGCTCAGATGATTAGTTACGAACTTCCCATGGGTATGGCCTTGGCTTCGGTGGTTTTAGTAGCCGGTTCTCTTAGTATGGTAGAAATTGCCGCTTCACAGGAGTATCTGTGGAATGTGTTTATAAACCCGATTGGTGCAGTAATATTTATTATAGCTGCCTTTGCTGAAGCCAACAGAACTCCATTTGATTTGGTGGAGGCTGAACAGGAACTTGTTGGTGGTTTCCACACTGAATATAGTGGCATGCGTTTCGGAATGTTTTTCCTTGCTGAGTATATGCACGTTTTTATTGGAAGTGTTCTGATTACAACTTTCTTCTTTGGAAGTTACCACCTTCCTTTCGCGGGATACTGGTTACCTGAAATGAGCCCATTAGCCAAAGGAATTCTGGATGTATCCGTATTTATGGGCAAGGTTGTATTCTGGTGCTTTGTGTTCATTTGGGTACGCTGGACCATCCCACGATTCAAATACAATCAGGTAATGAAGTTAGGCTGGGCTCGTTTACTGCCTCTCAGTATTCTTAACTTTATGCTGATTGCTGCAGGCATGTATGCTTATACACACTTTTTCTAATCGTTTGTTGAACTGACTTTAATCAGCCCGTCACAGACCTTACTGTGATGGGCTTTTTTATTTTTTACAGTCCTTCCTATCGCATGAATTGCCTAATCCAAAGATGTGATATAATCTAGCTTCCCACTTCCCTATTCTTACTCCAGATTCTTGATTGAATATTATCAAAAACAAATGGAGCTGGCTATGAAGGCAATCAAATCTTTACTGTTACTACTAATACTTTTCTCAATCACATCTTGTACAATTTATGATAATGATGTAGAAGGCGAAGTCGATCTTGTATATTCAAGTACCATAACTATTCGCGCAAATGACTTTGTTGCAGAAGATGAATTCGTTTCTGTAGCAAATTATGGCTGGGATAACCTGGATGAAGAAATGGTCGACTATGGTTTGGTGCTAGGCTATATAAGATTTGAAGGAACAACCGCATGGCATGCTTTACCCTATTCCATTCCTTTTGAAAATGATCTGGTTAATATGCGCTACTATTTCGATATAGACGATTTTACCTTGGTACTCGAAGGTGAGGTTGCTGATAATAATCAGGTAAATGCCAATATTTTTGATGGAGATGTACTGAGAGTCATAGCTATTCCTCCCTCAGAGATTATTAAAACCAAAGCTGTAGATTATCGGAACTATGAGCAGATTAAGGAGTTATATAATATTGAATAAAAACATTCAGAGTAACAATCCGTATCATCTTTACTCTTGTATGTATTAACTCAAACAAAAACTAACTATTGGAGACACTAATGAATCTTTCAAAAGTAAGTACTATTCTATTCGGAATTATACTTGGTTTCTCTGTTACAGCCAGTGCACAAACAATACCTGAAACAGGGTCTTTGGGTATTCGGGCAAATATAACTGGCCAGAATTCAGTTGAAATTCCATATATGTTAAATGAGTCTTTATCCCTTGCTCCTTACCTTAGATTTACTACAACTGAAGACCAATCAACCAGCATAGGTATTGGAATACGGCCTAGATATTATACAGGGTCAAGTAATGCACTGAGTACATATTTTGCTGGAACTCTGGGCTTTAATAATACTTCATTCAGCAATAATAATAATTCTGTTACTGATTTTATGCTGGGAGTAGGCTATGGAGCTGAATATTTCTTCTCCGATAGTTTTAGCGTAAGTGCAGATGCAAACCTGAATAGCCGTTTTGGTGATAGTGCAACTAATCTTTCCACTTTAGCTCGCGTATCTGCCTCATTTTACTTCTAGTCTGATTAGGTTTTACCAGCTTAAAAGCCGCCTTCCATTAGGGCGGCTTTTTCTATTTATACCCTTTTTTTATATCATTTGCGCTCTTTCGGTGCAATCTTATTTAATGAAACAGTCATTCTGTTTTTTTACATAGCTTTCTCAAAAAGAACAGAGTACAATTGTATTGTAAATCGGAAACTGAAATCTAAAGCTTAAGATTTCATCAAAAAAATCGATAACCAAACTAACAAAACTGTATATTCAGCAGTCAATTAAGCTTTAGAATATTATGTGCTTAGACAAAAAAATCTACACATAATCAAATATTTTGATGATTCCAGAAGAGAATATTACCCAATCTGCCTCATACTTTAGAAAAGTTCTTAACAATATCCCGAATAGTGTCTTTGTCATTGAAGTCACTAATGACGGTAAATACCGAATTCAGGATGTAAATACAGCGCAACTAAGGTACTTAGGTAAAGAAAAAGATGAAATTTTAGGTAAAACCATTGATGAGCTCCTTCCGGGTGAAACAGCAATTCGGATCAACAAGGTGTACAGTAAATGTGTTAGTAAGAAAAAAAAGATCTCTTACGAAGAAGAATTCACCCAGCCTGGCTCTTCCAAAAGCTACTATCTAACAACACTTACTCCCATTTGTAACGAATCAGGTAAAGTAACTACTCTTATTGGTAGTTCTATAGATATCACTGATCGAAAGCATATGGAACAGGCTCTTCAAAAAAGTGAAGAAAAGTATCGCAGTTTCGTACAAAACAGTACAGAGGGTATCTATCTTTTTGAGTTTACTCAACCCTTCGATATTCACCTTCCTGTTGATCAGCAAATTAAAAAATTCTATGAACATGGATATGTTTCTGCCTGCAACGATGCACTGGCAAAAATGTACGGTTTTTCTAGTTCGAATGATCTTATTGGGAAAAAGCTAATTGATTTCCATGGTTCTGATAAGGATCCAAGGAATTTAAATTTTCTTACCAAGTTGATCCAGTCTGGGTATAATATTAAAGATGAGATTTCAGTTGAAAAGGATAAAAATGGAGATACAAAATACTTCCTTGAAAACATTAATGGTGTTGTTCAGGATGGAGTTTTAGTGAGAATTTGGGCAAGTCAACGGGATGTTACAGAGCAAAAGATATCCGAACAAAAGCTTAAAACTTCATTGTCTGAAAAAAAGATTCTGCTTTCCGAAATTCATCATCGTGTGAAAAATAATCTGGCCGTAGTTTCCGGCATGATGCAGCTTCAGGCCTTTGATGAGAAAGATGAAACCTTGAGAAATAAACTATACGATAGTGTGGTCAGGATAAAAACCATGGCTACGGTTCATGAACTTCTATATCAATCTCAAAGTTTTTCGAACCTTGAATTTTCAGATACTTTGAAAAATTTAGTACAGAATGTTTCTGAAACCTTACAAACCAGTTCAAATATTTGTGTAGAGATCGATTGTGAACCAATTCGATTAAATATCAACCAGGCTATTCCTGCTTCACTTATTGTCAATGAAGTTTTGACAAATGCTTATAAACACGCCTTTCCGGATGCCATGAGTGGCACCATTATGTTTACCCTATCGGAAAAGAATAATTGGATCAGCATAGAAATTACTGATGATGGAGTTGGCTTCAATCCTGATTTAACATTGGATGAACTTAAGTCACTCGGTACCCACCTGATTAAAGTTCTAAGCGAACAAATCAATGCTACCTACAAATATGAAAATCGCAAAGATAGCAAAGGGACTTGTTTTCATCTTAGCTTTGAAAGAACCGACACCCCTGGAATCGGAAGTGCTAAAATTCAGTAACTAAGAAACTCATTGGTGAAGTTGTGGAAGTGTCCCAACTCCCAATAATTCTGAAAGCTTCTGTCCAACATATGTGTTATCTCTCCATCCCATAAATTCGGTGGCTTGTGGACCATAAGCCATTAGAGGTACCGGTATTCCGGTATGATAACCGGTAGTCCAGTAAATTTCTAAGGAATCGCCATCAGCTTTCTGACGCTGTAAAGTCATTCCTCCCGTTTCATGATCAGCAGTGAGTATTACTAATGTTTCACCGCCTTTTTGGGCAAACTCAAGAGCTGTTTTCACAGCATTATCAAAATCTTCAACCTCCCGAATCACATATCCTGAATTATTTCCATGTCCTCCCCAATCAATCTGACTTCCCTCTATCATTAGAAAAAAACCATCCTCGTCTTTACTTAATACTTCCAGCGCTTTTGAGGTCATTTCTGATGTGGAAGGCTCACTTTCTACTCTTTCAAGCCCATCATCCGCAAATAGACCTAACAGTTTTTGGGCAGAGCTATTATTTAATTCATCACTAGTGCGAAGCAATTCATAACCAGCTTGTTCAGCTTTTGAGATAAGGTCTGCAGAATCACTTCGATATCCTGATGAAAAATACTCAAAACCGCCACCCAACATAACATCTGCTCCAGAGTTTAAAAGCTGAACAGCAATTTCATCTTCCATATTTCTGCTTTCTACATGCGAAGCAAAACTTGCGGGAGTTGCGTGTGTAATTGAAGATGTTGCCACCAGACCTGTACTTAATCCTTTTTCTATAGCTAGCTCCAGAATGGTTTTACAAGGAGTTTTATCCGGATTAACACCTATAGCCCCATTGTATGTTTTAAGGCCACAGGAATAGGCTGTAGCACCTGAAGCCGAATCTGTTATTAAATTGTCAGAGGAGTGTGTTTTGACAATTCCCGTAACTGGCATGGTTTGCATATGCAGTAAACCGTCGGGACCAACCAAAGCATATTGTCCCGAAGTTATTTGAGCAAGTCCGGTACCGTCACCAATCATCAAAATTACATTTTTCACTGTCTTGCCATCAACCAAAGGCAAGTGTCCTGCTTTTTCTGAGCCTGAATTCACAACCGGAATAACTTCAGTGTTATCCTCTCTGTCTTCAGAATTCTGACAAGATGTAGAAATGAATAAAAGAACGGATAGAAATAGTAATTTTTTCATAAGATAATTTTTTACAGAAAGTAATAGTAATTATTAAGCTTTGAATTAAGGGATTGTAAAGAATAATAATGGCTAAATCAGGAGAACAAAGCTTTTATCAAGCCCCAAAGTCCTTTGGCCGGCTTCGGTGAATTCTGGTTTCTTTTGGTTGCCTTAGTAATTCGTTCAGCTGGTATAACCGGTTCCTGCTTACCATTATCAGAGCGTTTTGGTTTTTCAGGTTTCGTTTTCTCAGACTTCTTATTTGAATTATCTTTAGAACTACCTTTTAACACAACATCTACTGAACCAAGATTTTGAACTTTTTTGTTGGCTTCAGCTATCTCTTTCTTTGTCATCTTTTTAGCTGGCTTCTTTTCCTGCTTGGGCTTACTGGTATTTTTCTTGTCGTTGCTATCGGATTTTTTCTTTTTAGTTGATTCCTGAGGTTTCTGACTTCTCTTTTCGTCTTGCTTGCCAGATTGTTTTTTATCCTGAGGCTCTGTTTTTTTTGCAGATGGCAGGTCAAGAATCTCAAGCTGATCCCCTACTTTATCCTGAATGGCTTTGAATGCGCGTTTGTCCTTTTTGTTTACGAAGGTAACGGCTACTCCTGTTTTGTCATACCGTCCAGTCCTTCCAATGCGATGAACGTAATCATCTACTGCTCTTGGTACATCATAGTTTATGATCAGGGACACATCGGCAATATCAATACCTCGAGCCAAAACATCAGTAGCAACAATAACCGGGACTTGTCCGCTCTTGAACTCATGCAGCGACTTATTCCTTTCGTCCTGATCACGGTCTCCATGAATACTACCCGCCTTAATTCCCTTTTTAATAAGGAGCCGTTCGAGTTCATCAGTTCCTCTTTTCGTAGCACAGAAAATGATACAGGAATCCCATTTCAAACCGTCAAGTACAGACTGAATAAGGCTCAATTTCTGTTTCTGATCTACAAAATAGGCCTGCTGTTTAATACTTCCTGAAGGCTTTTCAATGGCTAGCTCAACTTTCTCCGGATTATTCATAAACTGATTTGCCAAATCTGTAATTTCTTTTGGCATAGTTGCGGAGAATAACAGTGTTTGTCGCTCTTTAGGAAGCTTTTTAATGATCTTTGTTACATCAGGCAGAAAACCCATATCGAGCATTCGGTCTGCTTCATCCAATACCAAAAATTTAATATGGCTAAAATCAATATCCAGTACTTTAGTCTGATCTATAAGTCTTCCCGGAGTAGCCACAATAATATCGACCCCTGATCGAATGGCTTTAGCTTGTTGGGAAAAATCTTCTCCCCCAATAATATTAGCGGAAGAAATTCCGGTATGATATCCAAGTGCAAAAATTTGTTCATCTATTTGCTGTGCCAGCTCCCTTGTCGGAGATAGAATCAGAGCTTGTGTGTGCTCGGATGGATTCTCTAAAATTTGCTGAAGTATGGGAATTACAAATGCTCCGGTTTTTCCTGTACCTGTTTGGGCTGCGCCTATTATATCCTTTTTCTGAAGGATGATAGGTATTGTTTGTTCTTGAATGGGAGTAGGTTCAGTGTAGCCAATATCTCTTAAGCCTGCTTTCAGCTCGTCTTTGAAATCAAATTCGTTAAATGTCAATGGATTCGTCTGTTATGAAATTTCTTATGATGCTTTAATATACACAGATGATGGATTATTTATTCCACTTTGCTGTGATTTGCCCTATTTTATAATGATTAAAGAAATAGAACTTTATAATTCTAATCATCAAAACCTAACTATGAGATTTAATAAACTATTTTTCAGTTCTCTTTTGAGCGCCATGCTGTTCGTTTCAGCTTGTAACCAGTCAAAAATGGGGTCAGGATCTTCCGAAGCTGACCTGAGCACTAAACTTGACAGTGTCAGTTACGCACTCGGTTATCAGAATGGGATGTTTTTAAGCCGCGAAGGTATCGACGAACTGGAAATGAATAATTACAATGCCGGTATCAATGCCGGACTTTCATCAGAAGACGGACTGCTGA
Source organism: Gracilimonas sp. (assembly GCF_040218225.1). Classification (NCBI taxonomy): domain Bacteria; kingdom Pseudomonadati; phylum Balneolota; class Balneolia; order Balneolales; family Balneolaceae; genus Gracilimonas; species Gracilimonas sp. The sequence continues at coordinate 226,404 of NZ_JAVJQO010000008.1, read as the reverse complement.
CTCAGGAACAAATTCGTTCCGTTACGAACAGCTACCTTCAAGAACTTACTGAAATGAGAAGCCAGGAAAACCTGGAAGCTGGAAAAGCATATCTTGAAGAAAACCTTACCAAAGAAGGTGTTCAAGAAACCGAGTCAGGGCTGCAGTATAAAGTACTTGAAGAAGGTGATGGAGACTCTCCTACAGCACAAAGCACCGTTCGGGTTCATTATGAAGGGAAGTTACTGGATGGAGAAGTGTTTGACAGTTCTTATGACAGAGGTCAGCCTGCTGAGTTCCCGCTTAATCGTGTAATCCCTGGCTGGACCGAAGGTGTCCAACTCATGAAAGAAGGTGCTACCTATGAGTTTTGCATCCCTGCAGAACTCGCCTATGGAAACAGGCCACCTCAGGGAAGTCCAATAGGACCAAACGAAACTTTGTTATTCAAGGTAGAACTGCTTGAAGTTAAACAACCGGCCAACTCTAATTAACGCACAACCTTTTTAAAAAAAGAAAAACCCGACACACTTCTGTGCCGGGTTTTTTTATTAAGCGAATTAGTTAAAATTATGAAGCTAGATTAATAAGAATCATAATTCGAGTTACAGCTTCTATTTCGGAATCGCTGCTTCCTTCCAGGTTACTTTCTACGGTTCCCTGAATATTAGTGAAGAATGTTTCATACACATCAAATACTGCACTTGCATTTAGAATACCAGAAATGGAACTGCTAAATGTTGATTTGGCGCCATTGTTAGAATTGATTTCGCCATCAATATCTATTATGACTGTAGCTTCAAATGCTGTATCGCTCTCCATGGTATTTCTCACATCGTCACGATAAGCTTCAAAAGCAGCTTCTATTTCACTTGCTACTCCCGTACTTGCTTCAATGTCAGACCTCAGTTCAACACCGGCATCTATAATTGCCTGCCTGGAATTTTGTGACATTTCAGTTGCTTCAGCTTCTGCCTGAACTGCTAAATCAATAGCTGTTGCAACAAGCAAAGAAGCTTGTGCTCTAACATCATTTTCGATCTCAGAAGAAACCGTAGTCATGCTGTTTACAGTAATACGACCCCACATTTCCAGAGCTTCAGCAGTAGCTGATGCATCTAATCCTGCATCTAAATAGGCATTTATAGATGATTCTATGAATACATCATATGCTTCTGAACGAGCTTCCTCACTTGAAGAAGAAGCTAACTCAGATTCTAACCGGAATTGAGCCTCTGCTAAAAGATTATAAGTCTGTTCGAGTGATTCTTCGGAGCTCTCCTGTAGCATCTCGCTGTAAAATTCTACACGAGCTTTAGCTGAGTTTGAAAGAGCTGCAGCTATTTGTGTTGAAGAAGTAAGTCCGGACTCAATCTCTGAGGCCACATTACTGGTTATAACAGCTTCGATATCTGACTTCTGAACGATTTCAGCATTACCAGATGATACCACTTCAGCAAAAACTGAAGATTCTGCTGTAGATTCCATATTAATAGGTTTCAAAGTAAAGGAACTTCCGTTTTCGACATGACTGGAAAGAAAACCCCTCCATTCATTTCCCTCTTTCTCTGCTACTATTATGATATTTTCAGCAGATTCTACATCTACCTCCAACATAAAATTACCTGAAGCATTAGTCTCAGTTTCGGTACCATCAATAGTTTCTATTGAACCCTCTGATGTTACCCGTGCAGCAGTTACTACTGCGCCTTCTACTAAAGTATTAGATGCTTTCTGTTTTGCAGATTCAGCTTCGACTGAACCTTCGATAGTGGCACTTTGGTTATTTGATGAGTTGGTAGAACAACCCAAAGCCACTAGTGCTGTAGTTAATATTATTAATGATAGTTTTATCGACTTTGTCGTAAACATTTTAAATTCTCTTGATTAACGTTCACAATCTTAAATACATAGCTGAATACATTGTTCCATTAATTAATTCTAAACACCTGAAAGGGTTAATAAATCGTAGGTACGTCAATATTAAGAATTCTTTAATCCCGATTAAGAATCTCTAAGGGTATTTAAACAAATCTATTCAGATATTGAGGAAAGAAATAAGGGGAAACGGCTATCAACCGCTCCCCCCTGATACGTTGGCTTTTTGGGGTACAAAACATTGAAGGCTACTATGCTTAATTGCATTGTAGCTTTTTTACTGTGGATATGTTCCGAGATTTAACGAAGTAAATTTAAGGCTAACCCCAAATTTTTTGTTTTATACCACTTTTTCTTGAAACGGAACGTCCTATTATCTTTCTAAGAATGTTTTCTTTAACAATGATAAGAGTGCTCAGCCTTGCTCTTGTTACAGCTGTATAAAGAATCTCTTTCGAAAGTATTGTATTTATTTGATTTGGAAATATTATTGCCACTTCATTGAACTCAGAACCCTGGCTTTTATGAATAGTTATAGCATAAGCGGGTTCATAATCTTTCAGTCGGGCTTTAGATACTTCAGCCGTTTGCTCCCCTTCAAATTGCACAATCTCTTTTTTATCTTGGTAGATACCAATCTCACCATTCCTGATTTTTAGTATTGAATCGTTTTTTGTAGCCATCACAATTCGCCCTTCATACCATTCCTGAGATCCCAATATACCCTGATCTCTCCGTATTAAAAGCTCAGCTCTCTCATTAACATATTCTACTCCAAAAGGCCCTCTCCTGAGCGCACAGAGGATTTTTTTCTTGTTTGATGCATCTAATCTTTTTTGCTCTGACTGCTTACTATATTCCTGGTAATGCAGCAGAGCGTAATTTTTTAGTACCTCTTCAATTCTTTCACTGTCCGGTTCAACCCAATAAAGTCCTTTTAGCTCCGGATTCTTCAGAACTGATATTGCCTTATCAGCATTTGACTCATTTACAGCTTCAGCGAACTTCTGAATACCACTATTACTCCCGAAACGAAAACTTTTGGTTAAAAATATTATACAGTCGTTAATCAGTGGCAGGGAATCACTAACAGGGATATCTACCCCCTGTATCTTTTGAATGGATTTTGCGACAGAACCAGAAAAGGAATTATCACCACCGCATACATCTCCAAGAATTGACCCCGCTTCAACTGAAGCAAGCTGATCTTTATCTCCGAGAACTATCAATTTTGTTTTTGGCCCTATAGCTCTTGTCAGCCTTACCCACATATTGATATCCAGCATTGAAGCTTCATCTACTACTATCAAGTCATAAGGAAGGTGGTTTTCTTCATTAAATTTAAAAGTACTTCCTCTGAAATCAGAACCGAGTAATTTGTGAACAGTCATAGCTGTATCGGGGATATCGATATCCGAAAGAACCTCTTGACTTAGATTTTTCTTTCCACTTTCTATCGATTCGGCCAACCTGCGAGCAGCCTTCCCAGTCGGGGCTGAAAGTGCTATCCGAAGTTCTTGCTTTGAATGGACCTTTACATGAGCTAAAATAATATTCAAAACAGTGAATGTCTTACCTGTCCCCGGCCCACCGGAAATGACAATCAAATCTTTTAAGAAACTGAGTTGAACCGCAACGTGCTGCCAGTTTATCTCGAAAAGATCTTTAGCGGGTGGTAACACCGATTGAATAGCCTCAACCTGATCTTCTTTAAGTTCGTAACTTGGTGATGACTTCTGCTTAAGCCAGTTGCATAACTCTTCCTCATACTTCCAAAAGCGGTGCAGATATAGCCTATCACCTTCCAATACCAGTGGCTGTAACTCTTCCCCTGGACTTACCAAACTGCTTTTTTCTAACTCTTTTCGCCATGTATCTTTTAAAGAGTCTGTTAATTGAATCTCTGATTTTGAGTCTCCAAACAAATACTCGTCATTCCATTCACTAAAGTCTAAACACACATGCCCGTTTTGCTGAGCAAAAATACAGGCCGCTGCCGCCAGAAGTACCTGATCATTTTCTTCACTGCTTATGTTTTTTAAAAAGCGAACGAATTCTAATTCCAGGATCGATATGATCTCTTCTGATAAAAGCTTTTCTAGGTAATCAAGTACATTCATGGCCGACCACCTCCCTGATTAAAATAGTCATCCAGCTGGTTTATCAACCCAAAGTCTGGTTTATCAAAGAAAACTCCGCTTCCTGGTTTATTCTGTTCAACTCCTCGTAAAAAGAGATATAGAACTCCTCCGAAGTTTTCATTGTACTCGTAACCCTTTATCCTTTTTTGCAGAAACCGGTGAAGAGCCACTGTATAAATATGATACTGGAGATCGTAGCCAGCATCCTTCATAGCCTGATCAAGTTTATCTGGTGAATAATCAGCCTGAGTATCTCCGAGATAGTTTGATTTATAATCCAGAATAAAATATTGATCCCCAACGCGAAAAATCAGATCTATAAATCCCTTCAGAAATCCTGAGGCCTGTTCAATATTAGAAGTTTCTATTCCTTCACCTCTGATTAGCTTCCATAATTCCTCAGGCTTAAGATTATCTACAGGAAAAAAGAATTCCATCTCTTTAAGAACATCAGAATCCTTAATAGATGACAGACTGAGGCGGGGTTTTCCTAAATCCATATTAAGGGTGTCTCTGATCCACTTTTGAACAGGCTTATTCCACAATTCTTCAAATCCATAATAATCCAGATTTTCATCTACTGCCTGCTCCAGGTTTTGAGGAGACTCGAATGAGATATCTTCAAAAATATTATGTAAACAGGTTCCTGCATTTGCTCCCCGTGGAAACCCATACTTATCGATAGTAAGTGGCGCTTTATTCTCAGCATTGTATATCTCGTCATAATCATGGGCTGTACCTGGATGCTTTCCTCCCTCTGCAAGTGATGAGTAACTCAACATTCTTGGGAACTGAAATATGTCTTTTCTTTGAAAATCAGCAGCTTTAAGATTTGACATATTTCCTGATTCAGTATCTCTTTTACTGCTACGAGCTCCAACTGACGGCCTGACTTCTATTTGATTGCACTTTTCCAGAATAGACTTCATAGTGATAAAATCAGCTGAATTACCTCCCAAGCCTTGCAATATGGAAGATAAAGGTGATGTCTCAATCTTATTATAATTGGGCACAAATACGAAGCTGGCTGCTACAGCACGAGTTAAAGCTACATAGGTAAGCCTGACTTCTTCAGCCATTTCTTGTTTTCTGGTCAACTGTTCATAGTCTTCCCGATCAGGGTGAGGAATTGCCTGGCTAATATCTATGTAATTAATCCCGTTCTGATGAAACTTCAGAATGTCACTTTTTTTAATATCAGCTCCGGAATCCCACAAAAAAGGACAGATAACGATTGGATATTGAAGTCCTTTTGAAGCATGTATTGTTGAAATCTGAATTAAATCTTCATCACTCTCCAGCCGTAATTGTTCAGCATCAGAATCGGCGGTGTCATCCTGTTGTTTTTGGTAATACCATTTGAGTAAAGACTTTCCTTGTACGTGTTGATCTCTTTGAGCATTACCCAATAACTCCGACAGGTGAACCAGGTTTGTAATTCTTCTTTCTGCATCGGTATAAGCCGAAAGTCTTTCTTGTATATCAAACATACGGAAAAGCTTTTCAATAGCAGGTTCAATGCCCTGATTTTCCCAAAGTTCTCTCAGGTTTACAAATTTTTGGATAATAACTGACCAGGATTGTTCATCATCCAGCAGTTCTTGAATATCCACTGCTGTAAAGCCTAAGAGTTCTGTTGCTAAAGCAGCCCTGACTCCCGCTTCATTACTTACCTTTTGTATCGATTTGAGTACGAGGAATAGTTCATCCGCTTCACGGGTTGAAAAAACACTGCTACGAGACTTTAACACGCTCTTTAGTCCCTTTTCACGTAATTTTTGCTGTATTTCTTCTCCCTGATATCCCTTCCTGATAAGAATGGCTATATCCCTTTCCTGAACCTTCCCACCATCAATAGTATAGTCGCCCGACAATAATTCGATAACTTCATTACAAACTGAAGCATATATATCGTCACTAAGCTTATTCTTGGAAGTATATTCCTCATTATCTAAAACGATTGCCTGAAGTGGTGTTCTGACTTCACCATTTTTTATCCTCAAATAAGATTTGTCTTCTTTTTCGGAAGGAAACTGAGCTGATTGAAACGAGAGGCCTTCAATTAGAAAAGGAGAAGATGATTGTTCAAATAACTCATTAACACCCTTTATCATCAAGCTGTTAGAACGATAATTTTCGCTTAACGTGTATGATTGTGATTCATCGGAATCATCTTTCGCTGTCAGATAAGTAAATATATCAGCCCCCCGAAAGCCATAGATTGCCTGCTTGGGATCTCCAATCATAAACAGAGCTGTATTTTGTCTCCCATGATAAATCTGACGGAAGATTCCATACTGAGTAGGGTCCGTATCCTGGAACTCATCTACCAAAGCAAGCGGATACTTTTGACTCAGTCGTTCTGCTATTTTACCCGATGCATCATTCCTAAGACCTTCTTCCACTGATTCCAGTAAATCATTGTATGATAGTAGATTATCTTTTTCTTTTTGGAATTTTAACTTTTGTCTTATTTGATCTATTGATTCCTGTACAAATACAATTTTAAGTCTCTTCAGTTCATCGGCAAGAGACATATACTCATCAATAGCCTGTAATATGTTTAATTCCTGGATTTCGGGTGCTGACTTCTTCCCAGATTTACTCAGTTTTGTACCAAACTTTTCAAGACGATCAGAATACCAGATCTTTGCTTTATCATTATTTAGCCAATCCTGAAAAATAGCCCAGTCACTTTCTTCTGAACTCTTCCTATAAACACCCCTGTTTAAGTCATCACCCCTATAAATTGCTTCAAGCTCTTCTCCTTCCTGCTCCCAATATCCAAGCACGTCCTCGAATTTAGATTGAAATTGATCAAGAAGCTTATATAACCTTTTTTGATCATAATTGTCAGGTATAACCTTTGATCCAGGGTGGCTAAGTATTTCATTTACAACAGACTTTAACTCATCCGGACCAAAACCTTCATCTGTAAGATAATCCAGCAAAAGGTGATTGTATTCATCCGAATCTGCAGACCTTATAAAAGAACGCCAGTACTCATCTACACAATCCTGCAGTAATTCTGATTGATCGGTAAGCAGTTCAAAATTGGGAGAAACACCAAACTGAAGGCTGTATTCGGAGAGCATGCGACTACAAAAACCATGAATTGTAAATACCGCTGCTTCATCAAAATGATCTATTGCAGCTTTTAACTTATCCGCTGCATTGTCATAATTCTGATTTATAAGCGTTTGGAGGAAGTTATCATCCGCTTTATCCGTGTTAATTATTGCCTGTAAGGATTCCTTAAGCCTGTTCCGCAACCTAAACTTCAATTCTGCTGTCGCAGCTTCCGTATAAGTCATAACCAAGATCTGAGACGGATCAAGCCCTTTTTCCAAGATGGCCCGCACATATAATGAGGTAATGTTATATGTTTTACCTGTACCGGCACTGGCTTCTACCAGGCTAATACCACTCAAAGGAACTTCAAACACGTTCAAAGGCTGACTCATCCCTGATCCTTTTTTTGCGTCCATAGAAAGGGCTCCCAAAATCTCATGGCATTTTCTTTAAAAGCGGCGCTTTCAATAGGGTTACAGCCTCGCCAAACAAGAGCGTTATTATAGTCAGTTTCTTCAGCGAATGATTTATGTGGGGTTATTTCCCATTTTGAATTTGCTTTCTTTATAGCCTCTTCCACTTCTTTTCCTTCAAAAATAGCCTCTGCATATGCTTTTGAAGATTGAGGAAAGAAGGCCACTTTCTCCATTACTGAATTATCATCCAGGAACCAATTCATATATTTTGTAATAGTATCTTTAGGTATATCTGAAGATGAGATTTCAAATACATCTATTTCTGAACCCTCTTTTGAGAGATAAAGGCTTTTCTGGATATCATATCCGCTTTCTAACAATAAAAGATGCTTAAGCCAATGCCCAACCTCATGGTCAGCCCTTCGTCGCCCTACCCGATAAGTGACAAGCAAGTTATCATATAATCCATGAATAGTACCATATAATTGAATACCAGCTACTTCAATAGAAATCTCTTCACTATGCTCCTCTGCTTTTGTATAGGTTTTCAGTAACTCAACAAAAGCCGAAATACTTTCTTTCTCCTTGACAAAGGCTTTACTTCCTTGCAAGGATTCAGGTATCATTGCAGAAGCAGTCGCATATTTCATGACTTTATCAGCAGATTCTTCTTTTCGCAAGGCCTCAAAAAGCAAGTCGTCTAATTTATACCGATCTAAACTATCAAGCTTGAACGATTCCCGGTCAACAATCTCTTTAAAACTACTATAGTTTGAAATACTAAACCCATTCTGTAATATGTATTTAGATGGATGAGTGAAAAAATATATTAAGTCTGAAATATGTATCTGGTCAAGTTTTTCACTTTTAATGGATGTTAGTTTAGAATCAATAAATCCAGATTGTTTAGTACCTTTGCCACTTAGCATTCTTTCAGAAAGCTGGCTGTTTACACCAGAGTACGACCGAATATCATCATTTTTGAAATATCGCTTATTAAATGGGTGCAAGCTATGTTTAAGTATGCCCTTTTCGGGTGAATCATAAAACGCATCCAAAAGTTGCTGCACAAGAATAGATGGCAGGCGAATGGAATCAGAATGTTGGTCCTGCCCCCTGTAACTGATATGAAGATGATCCTTTGCTGCCTGAATAGTCTCCAGAAACAAGAACGTATCATCTTCTTTCATAATCCGGTCCCCGGGCTTGGGCTCAGCATAAATAAGATCAAATTCGGGTCTTATAGCTTTCCTTGGGAAAACACTCTCATTCATTCCCAACATGGCTATGAAACGGAAAGGAACCGACCGGTAAGGAATGTATGAACTGACGGTAATTCCTTGTCCGAATCGTCCGGATGATGAATCCTGAGCAGACAACTGTCCGATAAGCCACTCCTTTATTAATCCAAAAGAAACCTTTCTATCAGAAACTGTGAATGATATCTGTTCTCTAAGTTTTTTAAATAATATTCGGATTTTTCGAACCTGAGTATCATTGCTGTCTTCATTACCCAGAAAATCACTGATCAGTTGAACGGAAAATTCTATCCACTCTAAAGGTTTCTTTTCTTCTGAAATCTCTTCAGCAGCTGTTTTTAGAGTGTGTATGAAATGTGAAAACCGGGCAGTTAATAAAGCCTCCTCAGAAGATGAAATCCGGCCATAAGGCACTAAATCCTTGTAAAGATCCAGAGATTCTGGATCCAGGCTAAAACCTGACAGAATCTGATTTAAACCTTTCTGCCAACTATATTTTGTATTAAAATCATCCCCAATTCCCCTGTAAATTCGATTTTCGAGCACCCAATCTTCCAATAAGTCCAAATCGGAATCAGAAAAAGAAAACTTTGTCCTTATAGATTCATGATTCAGGAATTGCAGTACCGCACTTGTCTTAAAAGCGGATGACAGCAATTCGAGCAGCTCGGTCAATGTATGCTCAGCAGAGTGATAATTTTGTACTGAGGTCCGTGATACCGGTAATGAAGGCTCACCTTCCTCTTCGCTAAACGTGGTCTCTAAGATACCTGAATAAGCTTCTGCATCCGGAACCATAACCAAAATATCACTGGCCTTGCTTTCCGGGTTATGATCCAGATATCTGAGTATTTCATCCTTAAGCACCTGCACCTCGCGGCGAGGGTTATGGCAAGAGTGAACCTTGAAATCAGGAAATGCCTGTTCAGAATTTGGTTCGAGTTTCTGTAATTCGAAAGGAATTTCCTTTTGTTCTAAAGTTTCTCTCAAGAGCAAATCCTGATCTTTTCTAGGTTTACTCCAGTCCTCAATGAGCTTTGATAATCGTTCATTTACTCCAAAATCAGGCTTTTCAAGCGTGAATAAATGCACATTATTCCTCTCTCCAATAAGGCTTACAAGTTTTAAGAAAGGATCTGAGAGGTGAGATAAACCAAATACATACAGATTCTGAGGTATCTCAGACCAAATGGGGTGACTTGGGTCATTTACCCACCCTATAAGTTCAGAATAAGACTTAGACCGGCTTGGTAATTCTTTAGATATTTTATGTTTTACCCAATATTCATTCAGTTGATTCCAAATTAAAAGCTGCCAGCGTTCATTTGGATCTTTTGTAACAAATTTTCTTTGAAGCCAGCTTTCCATCATTTCTGGCCGGTAAACCTGGTATTGATCGAAGTTATCTGCTAGCTGACCACATAACTGAAATCTCTTTTTTGGATTATCGTTTTCAGGGCTATAGAAAGGGATTTGTTTAAGGAGCTCCGGATTAGATGAAAACACTTCGAAGAGTAACCAGTGCATGGAATTTAGGTCGCTGGGAAGCACCTGCGGTATCTCATCTTTAAACAGCCGATAAAGTGTCCATTGAAACTCAGATGGAAAAATAAACCTAAAGTTACCCGCTATTCCATGTTCTTCTGAAATCCGGAGAGATAACCACTCTTTGATTTCATTGTTCTGAACAATAATCCACGGTTTTACCAGAGGATCATCATTATCCGGTTTTAAAACCCTGGAAAAATGATTTGCCAGTTTTTGTAATGAATTTGACTGATAAGTATTAAACATAGTGCCTTATATCTGGGGCACATAATAAGAAAACCGAAGAGGATTTAAAGCTGAAATTATCTATTGATAAGATCTCTAATTGAACTTTTAAGAATAGCATTTACCACTGCTGAGTAAGAGGTCTCTTTTTCATCTGCTATCATCTTTACACTTTCTACTACAGGCTCTTCCAAGTAATAGCTGGCAGTAATTTTATTCACCCTGGAGGCTGAGGAATCCTCTCTTTGAGAAACTTCTTCCTTATCCTGTTCCTGAGGTTCAGAAGGAGTAATAAAGTCAAAAGAAGCATGCCTCCGCGTGCTGTAAGCAAGCGGATTGTGCCCAAGGCTCTTTTTCTTACTCATTGTTTAGTGGCCGTTTTTTATTTCTTTGGCTAATGCAAAGTAGTCTTGTGCCCCTGCACTATTACCATCGTATTCAAATATCGTTTTATGGTGACTTGGAGCTTCAGCAAGAGCAACATTATCTCTAATAATGGTCTTAAACACCTTCGGACCAAAATAGTCCTTAATATGCCCCACTACTTCTTTATTAAGATTTTTTCGGCTATCGTACAGTGTACAAATAATACCACCAACCTCAAGCTTGTTATTCAATCTTTGCTGTACAACTTTCACTAAGTCAAGCAATTTGGAAAGACCATGCAATGCCAGATATTCTGACTGAAGCACGATGAAAATATCTTTAACTGCCGTAAATGCGTTTAAAGTTAATAACCCGAGATTTGGAGGGCAGTCGATCAACACATAATCGTAGTCATAATCTTCTTCAAGCTGCTTCATAACATCCTTGAGTAAACTCTCCCTGGCTGGCTCACTCGCTAATTCCAGTTCTGCACCAGATAACTCTAATGAAGAGGGAATGAAGTCAAACCCGTTATGTTCAATAATGATATCATCCACATTAACGCCTCCACGCAGAGCGTGATAAATCGTTTTTTCAAGCCGGTGTGAATGTGTTCTTAAGGAATAGGTTAAATTAGCCTGAGGGTCAAGGTCTATGAGGAGTACCTTTTTGCCTAATTTTGCAAGCCCTGCCCCAAGATTAATTGTTGTGGTTGTTTTACCAACTCCGCCCTTCTGATTTGTTAATGCGATTGTTTTCATGGTGTTTCTAAGCCGTAATCAATTCTTTTTACTTAGAGAGTAATCTTGTGCCCTTTTGTTACAATAATATTAGTTCTGCGGATTGTCCAATAGAACTTTTTAATTCTTGAAAGTACAAAAGAGACTATTTCATTTATTCAATATCCTGTATCTTTAAATGTAGTAATAAAGAACGAAGATATAATGAGATTTTTTAGCCGAAAGTTAATTAAGCCCCAAGACCTGAATGCCCATGGTACGCTTTTTGGGGGTTCCGTTTTGAGTTGGGTTGATGAAGAAGCCGCCATTTATGTTCTGTGCCAGCTGGGTAAAAGCAATATTGTTACCAAGTATATGTCTGAAATTAATTTCGTGAATTCAGCCAAACTGGGTGAGGTTATTGAGATTGGCATGGAAACTGTTAAATTCGGACGTACTTCCATTACCGTAAAGTGCGTTGTAAGAAATAAATTTAGTAAAGACACCATCATCAGTATCGATAAAATTGTATTCGTTCACCTGGATGAATTTGGAAAACCTACGCCTCACCATATTAAAGAACCCGTTAACGAATAGTTTATATCTTGAGTAAAAATAATAAATTGGTAGATTTTTCGGGCCTCTCAGAAATGCTCTATGGAGAGGAAAAGTATATAAAAGAGTTCGCGGAAGCAGCTATTTCTTCATTTAGTGAGTTTTCAGATCACTATAAGAAGTTTTTGCTTAATCGTGATGAAACTAATTTCAGGAAAGCAGGGCATAAAATTAAACCTGTAACCCAAATGCTTGGACTGGGGCAAATCCTCGAGGAATACGAGTATGCCAAAACACTTATCTGGGATGAGAAACCGCAAGAAGAATTAGAAGCTTCAGCAAACAAAGTACAGCAAATCTGTTCAGAAGTAATCACAGAATTAGAAGAAAAAATTTAGGCTGTTTCAAATGAATGTATTAGTAACAGGCGGGGCCGGCTACATTGGAAGTCACACGGTCTTGGAATTATTGAATGAAGGCCATCAAGTAATAGTAATCGATAACCTCTCGAATAGCAGTGAGGAATCTCTGAAAAGGGTAAAAAAAATCACTGGTAAAGATCTCACTTTTTATAAAGAGGATCTGTTGAATAAAAATGCTCTGGAGGATATTTTCTCTCAGCATAATATTGATTCAGTGATACATTTTGCTGGCTATAAAGCAGTAGGTGAGTCAGTACAAAAACCCTTGCAGTACTACGATAACAATATCACCAGTACTCTTTATCTGTGCGAGTTAATGAAAAAGTACGAGGTGAGAAATATTGTGTTTTCATCTTCCGCTACCGTATATGGAGATCCCCATAAAGTCCCTATTACAGAGGACTTTCCCCTCTCTGCCACTAACCCTTACGGGCGAACAAAACTATTCATTGAATATATTCTGAAAGATCTATACAAAGCTGACAATTCCTGGAATATTGCTCTTCTCCGTTATTTTAACCCTGTTGGTGCACATAAAAGTGGATTGATTGGAGAAGATCCCAATGACATACCCAATAACTTGATGCCCTTTGTCTCACAGGTTGCGGTGGGTAAATTAAAGGAACTCTCTATTTTCGGAGACGACTACCCTACCTCAGACGGAACCGGAGTCAGGGATTATATTCATGTGGTAGATTTGGCCATTGGTCATTTAAAAGCTCTGGAAAAACTAAACTCAAGTCCCGGACTGGTAATTTATAACCTCGGTACAGGCAAAGGAACCAGTGTTCTAGAAATGGTAAATGCCTTCGAAAAAGCCTCAGGCAAAGAAGTTCCCTATAAAATCACCGCACGCAGGCCAGGAGACATTGCTGCTTGTTATGCCGATCCTTCCAAAGCGGAACAAGAGCTTGGATGGACAGCAAAACGCGGGATTGAAGAAATGTGCAGAGATTCCTGGAAATGGCAATCAGAGAATCCAGATGGCTACAAATAATTATTAAAACTGCTTTGTTATTTAGTCGTTACTACCCTTATCTTGAAAACCTTCGAAATTGCCAAAGTGGCGGAATTGGTAGACGCGCGCGACTCAAAATCGCGTTCCTTCGGGAGTGAGGGTTCGAGTCCCTCCTTTGGTACTTCATAAAGCCTTGCAGAATTCTGTAAGGCTTTTTTATAGCCCCCCTTTTTACATATCCGGCCTCCAGTCAATAAGGCTAGTGCTTTTTAAATTTTGAACTATAATTTAGATATATAAACTAAATAGATCAGGAACTAAGTTTTTAATCGCTGTTACCTTAGGCTTACACCATATTTCTTTATCCCACTCTCCAATCTGTTTAAATATTAATCATTTATAATAAATCTGTAACACAGATGGGTTACGTATACTCTTGTAAACAAAAAGAATTAAGGAAGGAGCAGCATGGTCAAGTATTTAGTTTTCTGTGTTTTTGTAGCAGCAGGCTACATAGTGTATACCAATTTCCCTGTAAATCATGGACCTGGTATTACCGCAAATAATGAGCCTGAAATTAAGCGGCTGACATGGCAGGAACCCTTTTCATTCAAAGGAGCTACCCTGGTACCCAAAAAGGTAATAGAAGCAGAAGTTCGAGTCATAAAAAGAAAGCGATATTTCTTTGACAGTTTTTCTCGCTATTCCCCTGTAGATGCTGTTGTGGGTTGGAATCAGCTTTCTGATGAACGTAATCTCGACTACATATTCTTTACGTTAGATGACCGAAACTATGACGTAGATCTGACACGCCCTCCATTGGAGTTATCTACTATATACAGGGAGAGTGACTTGTGGCATTATATTCCATCTACTGCCTCTATAGAAGAACAATTAAAGCAACTCCGCGATGGACACATTATCAAGCTTAAAGGTCTGTTAGTTGATATTGAACATGACGAAGGTTTTAATTATCAAACTTCAACAGCGACCTCCGAAAGGTATAATGATACTGGTTTTGCAATTTGGGTTGAGGAATTTCACATCCGATAACTTAAATTCAAGTTCCTATTGATTGTATTATCCTCAAAAATTATTTTCAGGTTCGATCATAGGGAGCATAACTCCTTGTGAGTTAAATATTAAAGTTAATCGGGTATTATATGTCTGACAAGCAAAAGGGTACGGTGAAGTGGTTCCACAACACTAAAGGTTATGGGTTTATTAGTACGGAATCCGGAGAAGATGCATTTGTTCACTATTCTGAAATCCAGGCTGATGGCTTCAAGAAGTTACGGCGAGGTGAAGAAGTAGAATTTCTTTTAGATGAAGGCGATAAAGGATTGCACGCCAAAGAAGTAGTATCCCTTAATCCTATTGAAGATCAGGTGGAATAAGTATATATGGCCTGGCTTAAAGATGCCTATTTAGATGTTATTGTTTTATTGCTGATAGCAGTTTTTGCTGTATATACAAATAATATACTGGAAGTAGTTTTATGGGTATACACTGGTCTCTTACTATTGAGCAAAGTGCTGACTTTTTTTATGCCATCTCTTCAGAAGAAAGCAAATCAAACGGATGCACCTCCCCTATTCTATCACGGAATTTACGCGCTCACAATTGGGATATTTCTTTATATTGGTAAATACTACTTAGTTATTGCCTGGCTTATAATTTGGATAGCCTCTTATATTGGTTCAGGAAAGAGTAAGAAAAAGAAATCTTAATTTTACCCACTGCCTTTTTTGAAGTTCCAGGTTCTATCTCTCTTACTTTTTTTGCTTCTATTTTTTTGCGTCCCTACTCATAAAGGTTTTTCTCAGACTCCAAATGTAAGCAACACAAGTCTTTCTTTTTGGGGTGGATACTCTTTTTCATCTGTAAGGTTTCTGGGCAAAACAGAGAATTCGCAAACTCAGATTTTAGGTATTGGTATCCAAAAACCATTAAAAAAATACTATGGTAATAAGCTTCTTTGGTATACAGCAGATCTTATTCCATACATTCATTTCACTTATCCTAAAAGAGATGAGAACAATCGGATCGTTTCAAGAAAAGGATTTGGTTTGTCACCCATAGGATTTACACTTATGAATTCATCCCAAAAACTTTTTACGACATTTGTAAGAACTACAGGTGGAATGATTTTCATGGAAAGTAATTTTCCTACCGATGATGCTAGAAAGTTGAATTTTACTTTCGATATAACCCTGGGTGCGAATTTCAGGTTCAATTCTTTTGGAATGATATCCTTTGGATATAAATTTCATCATATTTCAAATGCAGAAACCGGAACCGAAAACCCCGGACTCGATTCGAACTTTCTTTTTCTAAAACTTTCAATACAATAAATACATGGCACTTAAGGCAACCATCAAAACAAACAAAGGAACCATTAACGTTAACCTTTTCTCAAAAAGAGCTCCAAGAACTGTTGCTAATTTTGTTAATCTGGCTTCCCGGGGTTTTTACGACAATCTAAAGTTTCACCGGGTGATTAATGATTTTATGATACAGGGTGGCTGCCCGAATGGCGACGGGCGCGGAGGCCCCGGTTACCGCTTCGAAGATGAGTTTCATGATGAACTTATTCATGATGAACCGGGCAAGTTATCAATGGCTAATGCCGGACCTGACACAAATGGCAGCCAGTTTTTTATAACACATGTTCCAACTCCATGGCTAGACGGTAAACATGCAGTTTTTGGAGAAGTTGAAACAGATGAAGATCAAAAAATTATTAACGCAATTTCATCAGGAGATGAAATAGAATCCATAAATATTGAAGGCGAATATGAGGAACTACTTCGAAAAATAGATGAGGTACATTACTGGAATGAAACTCTGGATGAACAATTTAAAAATTTAAAACCTGCTGCCGTTTAATTTTAAAAAGCAGTAAACTTTTTAAGTGCTGTTTCGTAGTAGTTCCAAAATTAAATCCTTCTACACGATCATTATGATACAGCGACTTTTATTGTTCTCAATTTTTTGTTTAGGCCTGTTATTTTCCACGAATCAATCTTTTGCTCAGGACAATACTGATTATGATAGGCTAAAGTATCGAAAGTGGAGAGTTACCCTCTTCCCTCCTTTAAGTACAAACTGGACCAATGCTCCGGACTATACAGCCCGTTATTCAATTAAAATCCTTGGTGGGTATCATGGCGGGCTAGACGGCGGTGAAATCGGCGGCCTCATTAACTACAACAAATATTATGCTCATGGTTTTCAGTTAGCTGGTCTGGTTAATGCCACCGGTGGTGACATGGCAGGTATTAATATTGCAGGTGGTATAAACTTATCAAAAGATGAAATGTCCGGCATGCAATTTTCCGGGCTTGCAAATATTTCAGGTAATGATCTTGAAGGAATTCAGGGATCAGGCTTATTCAATATCGCTGGAGACAACTCAAGCGGACTGCAATTTGCCGGAATTGGTAATATCGCCCGGGGAGATATTGAAGGTTTACAAGGTTCTGGGATTATTAATGCAGCATGGGGAGATATTTCAGGACTGCAAGCTGCTGGTGTAGCTAACATTGCCCGCGAAGATGTTGAAGGACTTCAAGCCGCAGGCGTTCTGAACTTTGCAGGATCTGATATTTCAGGTTTGCAGGCTGCTGGTGCTGCCAACATAGCCTTTGGTGATATTGAAGGTTTAATGGCTGCCGGAGGTGTAAACATAGCAAGACAGAATGCTAGCGGCTTATTTGCTGCCGGTCTATTAAACATAGCCAATGATGTTGAAGGATTAGTTTTCTCTGGCGGTGCTAACATCGCCAAAAATTTAGAGGGTGTTCAATTTGCAAGCTTATTAAACTTTTCAGAAAAAGCCACGGGTGTACAGATTGGATTAATTAATATTGCGAAAGAGTTTGAAGGGGTTCCAATCGGTTTTGTAAGCCTTTATGGTAATGGTAGAAAAAATATGGATGTGAGGTTTTCTGATGGCGGGTTTACCGATATTGGCTTAACGCTCGGTACCTATCGTGTTTATAATTCCGCTATTTTTGGGTACAACACCCTTTTAGACCGTGATGTTTATCGAATTGGACTTGCAGTCGGATTAGAGAAAAACATAAATGATTCATTCCAGAACTGGAAAAATGAATCTATGTATGTAAACCAGGAATTTTCTGTTACTCATCAGTTTGAGGAAGAATGGACTCGTAAATTAAATCTGATTTACTCTTATAAATTCCTTCTTGGTAAGCGTTTTGGTAGTGGCTTTTCATTATATGGAGGGCCAACATTTAACGCTCAAATTTCAAGGGTAAGCGGTTCGGAGGATTATGCTTGGTATAGTTTATGGTCGCCCGAATGGAAAGGTCGTGATTATCGATTTTGGGTTGGATTTACAGCTGGAATAAGACTATTCAAACAAAAAGCTATTCCTAAATTTAAAGATGAGTTTGACAACTGGGATATTGATTGGTAAGGCCTAACCTATCCTGTGGTATTTTAAATTATTTAGTAAGATAAATTAGTTTCATCAAATCTAAACTAAAAATAAGTTCGTACTGTTTTAAAGCTTAACACAGACAAACCAATTAATGTTAGATTTTATGAAATACGCAGTTTATGTAGCAGCTTTGGCAGCTATCTTCGTTGTTACTCTTTTTATAGTAAATACTGAAAACCCCAAAGCCAGCCATGCTCACGTGGATATTGGAAAAGTGGAAATGATAGCTGTTTCTCAGGATACCATGCCTGAAGATGATTACCCCTACAAGAAAACAGAGGCTGAATGGAAAGAAATTTTGACCTCCAAAGAATATCGAATCCTCCGTGATCGCGGTACAGAGCTTCCATACGTAAATGAATATGACGATAATAAGCAGGAAGGCGTATATGTTTGTGCAGGATGCGGTCAAAAACTGTATAGTTCTGAACATAAGTATGATAGCGGAACGGGGTGGCCGAGTTTCTGGAAGCCCCTGGCAGATTCTCTTGTAGGTGAACGTGAGGATAATAGCCTCTTCATGACACGCACTGAAATTGTATGTTCAAATTGTGGCGGCCATCTTGGGCATGTTTTTGATGATGGCCCCCAACCTACCGGTTTAAGGTATTGCATGAATTCTGCTGCCATGGATTTCATCCCAAAAGATGAAATAACAGCGAATGAATAAAAAGTTCATGCTTTAGGTTGGAAATCATATCTACAATTTAGATTATAGGGTGCCTTAGGGCACCTTTTTTTGTTGAAACTTAAACCAAGATCCTTAGCATGAGTGCAAAAGCTACCATACTTCATGAAGCAACTTTCAATCCAAAAATAAAGAACTATATACTTTGGTATGGGGTCCTTATTTGTCTCATAAGTATCTTCATGATTCCACTGATCCCTATTTGGCTGCTTATCGCTTCAATTTATTTAAAAAGATATTTTGAGCGTCTCGAGTGTGAGCTCACTACCCGTTCACTTCGATTTAAGAAAGGGTATATTTTTCACACCGAACGAACCATCCCGTTAGATAAAATACAGGATCTCACCTTTAAAGAAGGACCGCTTTTAAAGTATTTCGGGTTGAGCATATTGAGAATTGAAACAGCCGGAAGTTCAGCTCAGGGCGGGCCCGACTTATCCCTGATTGGCGTTGTAGATGCCTTTGACTTCCGAAGCCTTGTATTAGATCAACGAGATAAAGTAACCGACAACCAGAGTTCCGTATCTTCAACCCATGAAAATGAATCAACCACTGAAATTCTTAAAGAAATCAGAGATTCCCTGAAGCGTATTGAAGATAAAATCCTGAAATAGAATCTTTTAAAATTCATCAAAGTGATGAAACCGATGCAGAATCTGCAATTTGACCATTACACCATTAAAGTAACTGATCTTGAAGTAAGTGCGGAGTTTTATACATCCGTATTGGGTTTGCAGGAAATAACAAATCGAACCAAAAAAACCCATATTCGCTGGTTTTCTTTAGGACAAGGAGAACTTCATATCGTTGAAGGAAAAGTGCCTGAAATCCAGACAAATATTGGAGTTCATCTTGCTTTAAAATTAAAAGATTTTGATCAGTTCCTCTCCCATCTCGACGAAAACTCAGTGATTGCACATGATTCAAAAGCAAATCCACAAAAAATCACTACCCGGGCTGATGGAGTCCGGCAGGTTTACTTCAAAGATCCTGATGATTATTGGATAGAGGTAAATGATGCTTCATAAAATGCCTTATACGTTATGAAAGTATCAGTTATAGGTGCCGGCTTAGGAGGACTATCTGCAGCTTGTCTGCTAGCCGCACAAGGACATCAGGTATCTGTATTCGAAAAGAATAGAAATACAGGTGGTAAGATGAATGTTTTCGAATCGGAAGGTTTTCGGTTTGATACAGGGCCCAGCCTTTTGACCATGCCATTCATCATCGAGAAGTTGTTTAAAGAGTGCGGAGCAGATATGGATGAGTATCTCTCGCTTACCCCCCTGGATCCTATCTGTAAGTATTTTTACCCTGATGGAACCATTTTTAACAATTACGAGGACAAACAAGCTACTAAAGCTGAAATTGAATCCATTGCACCGGAAGACGCGGATTCCTATTCCTCCTTTTTAAATTATGCAGAGTCACTTTATCAAAAAACAGCCGATGCATTTATATTTAACCCATTATTTGGCTTCAAAGATCTGAAAGAACTTGACCTGCTTAGTTTTTTCGGGATAGATGCTTTCACGACCGTAAGTAAACGGGTCGATTCTACCTTTAAGTCATCGTACCTGAAAAAATTTTTTAAACGATTTACCACCTATAATGGCTCTTCTCCCTATCTGGCTCCTGCAACATTAAACGTAATCCCTCATGTAGAAATAAATCAGGGTGGGTTTTATGTACAAGGTGGTTTGTATAAAGTTGCAGAGGCTTTTACTTCGCTAGCTGAGACTTTAGGAGTTGAATTTCATTTTAATGCAGAAATCAAACAAATAGTAGTAGAAAATGCGAAGGCTGTCGGGATAGAACTTAAGTCAGGTAAAAGAATAAAATCTGAGATAGTGATTTCAAATAGTGATGCAACAGAGACAATTGCTAATCTATTGCCCAACTTCTCTATATCATCACGGAGAAAAGAAAAAGCAAAATCTATCGAACCGTCTTGCTCTGGTTTTGTTTTAATGCTTGGAGTAGATAAAAAATACGAACAATTGGTTCATCACAATATTTTCTTTTCAGAAAACTATGAAAGAGAATTTCATCAGATTTTTAATAAAAAAGTGATGCCTGACGAGCCTACAATTTATATTGCAAATACATCCTATTCAGATCCGCATCATGCTCCTGAGAATAGTTCCAACCTCTTTATTTTGGTGAACGCACCTTATCTCTCTGAACAGTATAACTGGGATGAGCAAGAAACCGCATATGGTAACAAGATTATAAAAAAGCTGGAGCACCATGGTTTAGGAAACCTTTCCGAACACATTCGGGTGCGGAAATCTATCACTCCAAAGGATTTCTACACAAAATACCTTTCTAACAAAGGCAGTATCTACGGGACTTCATCAAATAGTAAGTTCTCTGCTTTTCTTCGCCCAAGAAATAAATCCCGGGAAATTGATAAGTTGTATTTTGTAGGTGGCTCAACACACCCCGGTGGCGGTATTCCTTTGGTTGTGCAGTCTGCCTTTAATGCCCTTGAGCTAATTGCCCGGTATAAATAAAGAAAAAATGCTTAATTACTCTGCCGCTTCCTTGTCAACATCTAGGTTGATTACTTCTACGTTATGGAGCTTTCCTTCTATAATTTGAAACCGGACAACCGTCCGCTGTGATTGAAATCCTTGTTTACCCGCAGCCCCCGGATTCATGTAGAGCATTTTATTCAAATCCTGGTCACGGGAAATGCGAAGAATGTGAGAGTGGCCGCACACAAAAAGTTCAGGGGGATTTGTTTCCATTTCTTGACGTATAGGCAAACAATAACGCCCCGGAATACCTCCAATATGCGTCATCCATATTTTGAGGCCTTCCCTTTCAAAACGCTGATGAAGCGGATACTCTTGCCGAATGTCGTCACCATCAATATTACCATAAACTCCAATTACCGGAGCAACTTTCTTAAGTTCTTCAGCAATAGATATACTGCCAAAATCACCTGCATGCCAGATTTCGTCGCAGCCTTCAAAGTATTCGAATACCTGAGGATCGAGGTAATTATGTGTATCTGAAATTAGCCCTATTTTGATCATACTTTTTGTATCATCTTAGTACTCCAACAAAGCGGAACAAGAAACTACATTTTTTATTCTTGTTCCACCAATTTCGAAACAATAGCAAAATTTTATTCATTCATTGAAGAGTTTCAGCATTATTATCGTTACCTGGAATGCCCTTGAGCATCTCAAGAATTATCTGCCATCGGTAACTGAAACAGACTATCCTGATTTTGAAATCATCATTGCCGACAACGCCTCAACCGACGGTTCCAAAGATTGGGTTAAGTCAACGTATCCTGAAATTAAAATTGCCAGCTTTGACCAAAACTACGGCTATTGCGGAGGAAATAACAGAGCCGTTCCCTTTGCTGAAAAAGATATTTTACTATTCCTGAATAACGACGTTAAAGTAGAGAAAAATTGGCTCAAGGGAATCAATGATATATTTGAGAAAGACGAGAAAATGGCGGCCGTACAACCCAAGATGAGAGCAGTCGAACAACCGGAATATTTTGAGTACGCCGGGGCTGCCGGGGGATTCATGGATAAATACGGATACACCTTTTGCCGGGGACGTATTTTTGATGAAGTAGAACGGGATGAAGGACAGTACGATGATTCGCCTAACCTCTTCTGGGCATCGGGAGCGGCACTCGCCATCCGAAAGGATCTATTTATAGAATCCGGTGGATTTGACGAGGATTTCGAGTTCCACATGGAAGAGATTGATCTATGCTGGCGACTTCAGAACCAGGGATACAAAATCGGTTATGCTCCGGAGAGTTTGGTCTATCATCTTGGTGGTGGTTCATTACCGATGGGCTCACCCCGAAAAGTCTATTATAACTTCCGCAACAGCCTCTTCATGCTTTGGAAGAATTACAGTTCGGCCAGCTTGCGAAAGAGGTTTCTGCTTCGGTTGATATTGGATGTAATAGCTGCTTACAAAGCGCTCCTGTCCGGAAAATCAAAAGAATGGTGGGCGGTAACAAGAGCTCATATTCACTTTGCAAAAGGATTTTTAAGTGTGAACCACAAGCGAAAAGAGCTTCAAGCCAAGCGAACTATCTCGCATGATCCGAATACCATGATGAATATAAGTCTTATTTGGCAACATTTTGCCAAGGGTGTTAAACGCTTTCGTGAATTGTAATTTTAAGGGAGGTTTTCGCTAAAGTTATTCCATTGCTACCAATAAAAGTGATACTTAGCTCACCACTTCCGACCTCTTCTGTCTTCTCCTTCAACAAGGAGAAGGACGCTTTCACAAAATCATAAATTAATTTCTACACACTATTTAAAATGGGCATGACTAAGTCCTAAGGAGAGGATTTAGGTGAGGTCGGATTACAAGCTTGGACGTTTGAACAAAACACCAGCATACTATCAAATAAATCACCTTTATTTTACCATTAAGAAGCTTTTCTCTTCTTGAATGAATTGATCACTCCTCCATCCAGTACCGCTTGTCGCTGTCGGTCACTTAGCGTATGTTTCACTTTGTATTCATTACCTTTGGTCACATTGATCACTTTAGCAAAATTTCCGCTTTCAATACTGGCACGAATATTTTCCACCTTAAGGGTATCTCCCTGATCGATGTCATTATAATCTTCGTCATTGGTAAATTCAAAAGGTGGAATTCCAAAGTTGACCAGATTCTGCCAGCCAATACGTGCATAACTCTTGGCAATAACTGCTCTTTGGCCAAGATACCGCGGAGCAATTGCCGCATGCTCCCTACTGGAGCCCTGTGCGTAATTCTCTCCGGCGATAACTACATGACCGCCATGTTCTTCTTTGGCTTTCATTGCCCGGTCGTGGAAATTTTTATCTACCACATCCAGCGTAAATTTACTGATCTCAGGGATATTACTTCGATAAGGCAGCACTTCTGTACCTGCACGCAGTATTTCATCAGTCGAAATATCATCACCCATTTTCAGCAGTACCGGTACTTCAAAGTCTTCCAGTTCACCAAAATTTGGCATGCTTGAGATATTTGGCCCTTTCTTAATTTCGCCCCGCTCCTCTTTAGGCTTGGGCGGAGTCAGCATATCAGTATTTACAATCACTTTTTTGAGCGGAGTGTATTTCGGATACTCCATATTAAACAGCTTCTCAAGATCTCTCGGATCGGTTATTTTACCCGTCAAAGCGGAAGCTGCGGCCGTTTCCGGGCTCACAAGAAAAACAGAATCTTCAGGAGTACCTGAGCGGTCCGGGAAGTTGCGAGGCACGGTTCTCAGGCTATTTTGACCGGTTGCAGGGGCCTGTCCCATTCCAATACATCCGTTACAACCCGCCTGATGAATTCGTGCACCGGATTGCACCAAGTTAAACATTACATCATTCTTAACCATATTTTCAATAATCTGGCGTGAAGTCGGGTTGATATCAAATGAGACGTTATCATTCACCGTTTTTCCTTTAACGATTTCAGAGGAAATCCAAAAGTCGCGATAACCCGGGTTTGCCGAAGAGCCAATGTAGGATTGATAGATATCTTTACCCTCTACTTCTCGCACGGGCACAACATTACCCGGTGAACTAGGCAGGGCAATCAGCGGCTCCACATCATCAAGAATGAGTTCTTCATATTTATCGTATTCTGCTCCTTCATCGGCGAGGAGTTCAACGTATTCATCACCCCGTTTCTGGGTCTCCATAAATCGACGGATTTCCCCGTCGGCCGGAAAAACCGTTGTTGTAGCCCCCATTTCGGTACCCATATTGGCAATCACATGACGGTCCATGGTATCCAGATTCTTCAATCCTTCCCCGAAGTATTCAATCACGTAGCCTGAAGCCCCATCCACATCATAACGCCGAAGCATTTCAAGCACCACATCTTTGGCACTGACCCAATCTTTTAATTCACCTTTCAACTCAACACCCAGCACTTTGGGCATTTTTATAAAAAGTGGTTCGCCTGCAATCGCAAAGGCCACATCCAACCCTCCAGAACCGATGGCCAACATTCCCATACATCCTGATGCCGGTGTATGGCTATCAGAACCTGCCAATGTCTTACCGGGGATTGCAAAACGTTCGGTCTCTATAGGATGACTCACTCCATTTCCCGGACGGCTGAACCACATTCCAAATCGTTCAGCTGCTGATTTCAGAAATACATGATCATCAGGATTCTTAAAATCAGACTGTATCAAATTGTGATCTACATATTGACAGGAGAGCTCAGTCTTGGCTTCATCCAGTTCCATGGCTTCCAATTCCAACATTACCATGGTGCCGGTTGCATCCTGCGTCAGGGTTTGATCGATCTTAAGCCCGATTTCTTGTCCGGGCACCATCTCCCCTTCCACCAAATGACTTTGGATTAATTTCTGCGTTACGTTAAGTGGCTTGCTCATATCTATTTACCGATTGTTGAAATTGTGAATTATCGCTACTATCACAACTTCATGAGACGCAAAAAGATTCAGATTCGTGAACATTGATTTTGAACATTACTTTGAGAAAGCCTTACCGGTCATAAAAAAATGGTGGTTTTCGGTGGTTTGCATTCCATTTTGCTGGGTGTTGGCCGAGCAGTTTTGGATGGCTCTGAAGTGGGAAATCTCCTTTTCCTGGAACTATCCCTATCCCTTCTTTCTGTCGCCCTTTTTCTTTTTCATCGATAACTTTCTGTTGATTGTCCATGAGGCCGGCCATACAATATTTGGTTTTATCGGCGGCAGGTTTCTCACTATCCTTGGGGGAACACTTTTTGAAATACTTCTTCCTTTCGCCATCTTCGCCTATGGGTGGTACAATCATAAACGATTTGTAGCTCAAACAGGGTTACTTCTCACCGCTTTTGCCTGGATAGAGTCGGCGGCTTATGCAGCCGATGCCATGGACAGAAGGATGCCATTGATCGGAAACCTTCCAAAATCCTCTCACGATTTTTATAACCTATTCTCGATGAAAGGAGTCCTGACTGAACACATGACCTACGCGTGGATTATGTATTGGATAGGAATCCTGACGCTGATCCTGTTTTTTATATGGCCACTAATTGAGCGCAAACAATATGAATATGTGGATATAGAGATGGATGTATGACAGGTAGATGTATCCATTAATCAACCCTTTCAGGGTTACAGCAATTTTTTTGAATCAAGTTACAGGGGTTTAACCCTGGAAGGGTTTAAATACAAATTTCTCTCTATTACATTAATCGCCTCAATTATTATCTTCAAAACAGACTAATCAAATTATTTGCCCATGATCCCCAAGGAAATCCTCAAAAAGATTCGAAAGCTTGAAATCCAGACTAAAGGTATTGTCAATACTTTATTTGGTGGAGAATATCAGTCTGCATTTAAAGGCCGTGGAATGGAGTTTTCGGAAGTGCGGGCTTACACCTACGGGGATGATATCCGGCAAATTGACTGGAACGTGACGGCACGTACAGGTGACCCGTTCATCAAAGTTTTTGAAGAAGAACGCGAACAAACCCTGATGCTTTGTATTGACATTTCTCAAAGCGGCACCTTTGGTAGTCAGAGCCAAAGCAAAATGGATTTGGCAATTGAATTGGCTGCTGTCTTAGCTTTTAGTGCTATCAAAAACAGTGATAAAGTAGGATTAGTCTTATTTAGCGATCATATTGAAAAGGTTGTTCCTCCCAAAAAAGGTCGTACGCATGTCCTACGGCTAATAAGAGAGCTCTACACTACCAAACCCACCGGAACCGGAACTGATATTGCCGATGCGCTCTCCTATATAAACAGATTATTAGACCGAAGAGCGATTGTTGTATTAACCTCTGATTTTCAGGATAAGGATTTTGAAAAACAGCTTCGTATTACCAACCAAAAGCATGATTTGGTTAGTATTATCATCAACGATCACCTGGAAGATGAACTACCTGACATTGGCTTGGTCAAGATCAGAGATGCCGAGACCGGGGCTGAAAAAATAGTGGATACATCAAGCAAAAAAGTCCGTGACGCCTATAAAATCAGGCGTATGGAACAGAAGGCTTACATCCACGACAAGATGCTTAAAATGAAGATTGACGCCGTAGAGGTTCAAACCAACGAATCATATGTACAACCTCTTATGAATTTCTTCAAGCGAAGGGGAAGTCGCTACTGATCTCAGGGAGCTACAGCTGCAACTGTTGATTCTGTTTCACTACTAATTTGGCCAAGCTCAGACTTCAGGTCTTCAATATGATTTGAAAACCGACTTAGTTCAGATTCTTCAATTGCTTTTGATGGAGGTAGTTTGACTTTTAGTGGATTCACAGGCTGTCCATTTTTATAGATTCGATAATCCAGATGTACGCCGGTTACTCTTCCGGTTTTACCTACATATCCAATTACCTGCCCTTGTTTTACTCTCTGCCCTGCCCTTATGCCTGTTGCAAATCCATTCAGATGTAAATAAGCGGTAGTATAGGTTCCATTATGCCGGATTTTCACAATATTTCCGTTCGGCCCTCTGTACTGTGCTTCAATGACCTCGCCATCACCCACCGAGAGTACTGGTGTTCCCAATGGAGCAGCATAGTCAACACCATAGTGTGGAATTCTTCTTTTTAAAACCGGGTGAAAACGGTTGTGCGAGAAATTAGAACTGACCCTTTGAGAATATTTAAAAGGGGCCTTCATTAATGCTTTTTGAACTCCATTCCCTTCACTATCGTAATAACCGGCTCTATCTTTGGTTTCGAAATAGAAAGCATCAAATGTTTCATTCTTATTTGTGAATTCAGCCGCCAGAATTCGGCCTATCCCGAAAGGTTCGCCATCCACAAACTCTTCTTCATAAATAACTTTAAAACTATCGCCGGGATATAGACGGAAGAAATCAATTTGCCATGCAAATATCTCACTTAGCCGATAGCCAAGCAAAGTGCTCGTCTCTTGGTCAACAAGTGTTTCATATAAAGAGGACTCAATAACACCACTTGCCTCAGCAATCCGGGTTGTAACTTCTTTTTGTCCTGTACTAACTGCTATCTCATTACCCCATTCAAAAACCACATAGTCGAGCGCGTTGGTATGAAGGATAAGCCTTTGAGCGGCCCTGGATTCTTTATCGAGGTACGTAATATACCGTTGCCCCGGTTTAATTCGGTTACTCTGAAATACATCTTTCGACTTCTTATTAATTTCGTAGATGGTCTGAGGAGAAACATCTAAGTCACTAAGAATCAAATACAGGCTTTCATTCCTTTTGACCTTCCCCTCCTGAACTTCAAGATTATTTCGGTCGAAGCCGTATGAATCAAGCTGTACCTCTTCTGCAATTTCAACCATATTTTCGGATGAAATAACCAGTTCAGGCAATTCTGAATTATTATTTGAAAAGAGTATATAAGAAAGTGCCCCGACCAAACATAGCACACCAACTCCCATACCCAACTTCATACCTTTACTCACCATGTATCAACTGTAGATTTAATAATTTCGAAAATAATAAGAATTAATAGCCTACTTTCATAAAAATGAGATGCACCTTACTTTTGCAAAATATTTACAACTCATTGTTATATTTTCAAGCTGTTAAGTTCAACTAAGATTTTATTCTCAATTTTAATGAAAATCACCCTGCTGAGGCTCCGCGCTTTACGACTGCTTTTTTTGTTGGTTTCAAGTTTTTTATCAGTGCATGTCTTCGCTCAAAGTGTGAATACCCGGGTTAATACTGATTCTCTTACCGTGGGTGAAGTATTTGAATATTCCATTGCCATACAATTGGATAAAGAATATCAAAGCGTACAATACCCTGACACAAATTCTTTTCCTACCTCTTTAGAACTTATTGGACGACAGCAATATCGAGTTTCTGAATTCTCAGACAGTCTGGTTTATACACTGCAGTATTTTGACAATCAGGATTTACAAATCTCCTCCCTGCCAATCCGGCTTTTTGGGGTAAGCGATTCATCCACTATTTATACTGCTCCCGTTGCCCTCTATTTTAAAACGGTTGTAGCTAAAGGAGATACCACCTTCAAACCTATGAAACCTAATTTTGATTTCCCAAGACCATGGTGGCCATGGGTGTTAGCAGGTTTGGCCATTGCAGGATTCTTACTTTGGTGGTTTAGGTTCCGAGAGCAAAAAGAAGGCACACAGGTTGAAGAAAAGACTAAGGTCGAACCTTTTTATAATCCCCTTGATGAACTTGAAAAGCAG
Source organism: Gracilimonas sp. (assembly GCF_040218225.1). Taxonomy (NCBI): domain Bacteria; kingdom Pseudomonadati; phylum Balneolota; class Balneolia; order Balneolales; family Balneolaceae; genus Gracilimonas; species Gracilimonas sp. The sequence goes on along the minus strand of NZ_JAVJQO010000008.1, from coordinate 197,542 downwards.
CTATTGGCTATTAAAAGAGACTCTAAGGTTGCTGAAACCAAAAACTTCAAGCTTTTCTATAGTGAAGTTGGAGATGCAATTCGGGCCTACTTCGAAGATTTATATAATATTCCCGCCCTTGAATGTACATCTGGCGAACTTCTCAGGTATCTGGATGCTTATGGCGTTGATGACACCCTTACTGAAAAAACCCGTCAGATTTTAAGAAAAGCTGACTTGGTTAAATTTGCCAAGTATACTCCCACTCTGGAAGACGCATGGCAGACACATGATTATGCTCTTGAGTTTCTGGAACGAGCCAAACTTGCCGATTCCGCACGTATTGCCCGGCTTAGAGCCAAATACAATCAGCAATTCGTCATTACAACAACACAAAAAGAGAACGAGGAAGTCTGATGGAGTTTGCTAATCCACAATGGTTTTGGGCATTACTGGTTCTGCCGGTTATTATAGGATTATACCTTTACCGGTATTTTGCACATAAACAGGCTACACTTTCTTTTTCTTCTCTCGAATTACTGGAAGACTTACCCGGAAACTGGAAATCACATCTGCACTGGGTACAGGCACTTTTTTTATGGACAGGAATTGGATTTTTAATCATTGCGATTGCACGCCCCCAGGAACGACTTACAACCGTTGAGCGTAATGCTGAAGGAATTGATATTGTTTTGGTGCTGGATATGTCTACCTCCATGCGTGCTGAAGACTTAAAACCCAATCGCTTTGAAGCAGCACGCAATGTAGCCAAAAGCTTCGTTGATAAACGGAATTCAGACCGTATTGGTCTGGTAACTTTTGCCATGAAAAGCTTTACGGTGGTTCCGCCTACACTTGATTACCGGCTACTCAAAAGCTTACTTGACGATCTGGAAATGGGAGTTATAGAAGATGGAACGGCTATTGGAATGGGAATTGCCACAGCTATCAACAGGCTCAAAGAAAGTGAGGCTGAGAGTAAAGTCATTATTCTCCTTACCGATGGTCAGAATAATGCTGGTGAGATAGATCCCGTTACCGCTGCAGACCTGGCTGTCACTTATGGAATAAAAATATATACGATTGGTGCCGGAACACGGGGAACGGCTCCCTACCCCATTCAAGACCCGATTTTCGGACGAAGATACCAAAATATACAAGTGAATATAGATGAGGAGATGCTAACTCAGGTCGCAAATTTAACGGATGGAAAATACTTCCGGGCAACCGACTCCGAACAACTTGAAAACATCTATGCCGAAATTGACGAACTTGAGAAATCTGAGGTTGAAGAACTCATTTATACAGATTATGAAGATCTATATGCCCATTATCTAGCGCTCTCGTTGGGATTCATATTCGTCAGCTTTATTTTGAGCAAGACCATATTAAATGGAATTGAAAACTCCTGAACGTTTTCGGACTAACTTCCCTTTGCCTCTTTCCTTGATACTATTTCGATTGCCAATCGGGCCGGAAAGAGCGTATCTTTAACAAAAAATTTCAGGCAGCAAAAGCTATTCATGAGCATATCTTTAATTAAAGATCAACTTCAGAAAAACGGGATTTTTGACCGGGTTAATGAGGAAATTTCCAACCAAAAAAAGCTCACTTTAAAAAAGAGTATTGGTGCCCTGAATAGCTTTCTGTTAAATGCTCTTTCTTCCAGAAATAAAAGCATACTTGTAATCTCAGAAACAGATGAAGGGGCCCGCTTCCTTAAAGCCGATCTGGATGTAATAAGTAATGAACATCCGATTATTCTCTTCCCCTCTTCAAACAGAAAACCATATGATAGACAACAACTTAAAGACACCAGCTTATTAGTTCAAAGGTCTGAAGCATTACAGGCAATCTCTGACCGTAAATCAAAAATAGTCATTACTTCCATCGAAGCTATTGGAGAGAAAATCGCTCCGCCTTCCACCTTAAATGAAGTTAGCCTGGTATTGGAAAAAGGGCAGGAAGTGGACCTGGAAAAGTTTAGGGAGCAGTTAGTTGATCAGGGGTATAGCCCCGTTAAGTTTGTGGACGAACCTGGTGAATTTGCCGTACGCGGAGGTATTTTAGATGTATTTCCTTATTCCGGGGAATATCCTCTCCGGCTTGAATTTTTCGGGGATGAACTTGATACCATCCGGGAGTTTGATGCAGACTCGCAACGCTCTATAGCTTTTCTCAATCAGGCTCGCATCATACCGGATCTTACTAATCTTCCTGAAACTGAAAAATCAAGCTTTCTCTCCTATTTTGATGAAGAAACTCTGCTGGTTACTTCCAACAGGGATTTGATTGTATCCGAAGTCGGGAAAAACTTTGAGTCAGCCGTTGAAGCTTATGACAGTCATGAAGCTGAAGAGGATTTATCACTACCGGAAGAGCTTTTCCTATCGGAAGAAGTGTTTGATGAAGAGCTTGGGAAGTTCAACCATCAGTTGTTTGTCGCTAATGTAGGAGCCTCTGAAAAGGGTGACAAAACACTTACCCTTGAAACAAAGCCCCAACCCGATTTTCACGGCAACTTCAAATTATTGCGTGAAAATATTTCCAAAAACTCTTCTGATGGGCTTAACACCATTATTCTATGTGATAATGATGGGCAAAGAGACCGTTTTGAAGAACTGCTCGGGGAAGCCAGCCAGGAATTTAAATACCTGCTTGTTGTTGAAACTCTACATGAAGGTTTCATTTATGAGCCAGCTAAATTAGCCGTTTATACAGATCATCAGATCTTTAACCGTTATCACCGTCCAAAAACCAAACGGCGACGATTTCATGGCGGCATCTCCTTCAAAGAGCTAAAAGATTTAAGCCTGGGGGACTTCGTAGTTCACGTTGATTATGGTATTGGGAAGTTTATGGGCTTCAAAAAGATCAACGTAAAAAATACCGAACAGGAAGTCGTCGTCCTGCAGTATAAGGACGACTCCACTCTATATGTGAACGTAACCAGCCTTCACAAACTCCAAAAATATTCCGGGAAAGAAGGAACCGCCCCACGGATTACCAAGCTTGGCTCTGGAGCCTGGGCTCGTAAAAAGGAGCAAACCAAGAAGAAGGTGAAAGATATAGCTCGTGAGCTTATCCAATTGTACGCCAAAAGAAAAGCAGAAACAGCTTATGACTTTTCACCTGATAATGAATGGCAAACAGAACTGGAAGCCAACTTTGAATTTGAGGAAACGCCCGATCAATACGATGCTATTGAAGCGGTGAAAAAAGACATGGAAAGTAAACACCCCATGGACCGTTTGATTTGCGGAGATGTTGGCTTTGGGAAAACAGAAGTAGCTGTACGAGCAGCATTTAAAGCTGTCCTGGATCATAAGCAGGTTGCAGTTCTTGTTCCTACAACCATTTTAGCCGAGCAGCATGCTAAAACTTTTATGCGACGCATGGAGAAGTTTCCGGTTAAAATTGAAGCCCTTTCCCGCTTTCGGACCCCAAAGCAGCAAAAAGAGTCTATTAAAAAATTGCAAGATGGCGAATTGGATATTGTCATCGGTACACACAGACTGCTTTCCAAAGACGTTAAGTTCAAAGACCTTGGCCTAATTATCGTAGATGAAGAACAACGATTCGGGGTTTCAGCAAAGGAGAAACTCAAGAGCTTTCGTGCATCTGTTGATGTTCTTACCCTTACTGCTACTCCAATACCCAGAACACTTCAATTCTCATTGATGGGAGCACGTGACCTGAGTGTCATCAACACTCCTCCCCCGAACCGTCAGCCCGTTTACACCGAAATTCACAGCTTTGATGAGGAACTGATACGAGATGCTATCCTGCAGGAAATATCCCGGGGCGGACAAGTCTTTTTTATTCACAACAGGGTGAAGAATATTGAAGAAATAGCCGAGATGGTCCGACGACTCGTTCCAAACATCAGGGTTCGATTTGGTCATGGACAAATGACTGGATCCCAATTAGATAAGATAATCACCGATTTCTATCAACATAAGTTTGATGTACTCGTTTCAACCAATATTGTTGAGAACGGAATTGATATAGCGAATGCCAATACTATCATTATTAACCAAGCTAATAATTTCGGGCTTGCAGAGCTACACCAGCTTCGTGGACGTGTCGGCCGATCTAACCGTAAAGCTTTTTGCTATCTCATTACCAATCCAATTCAAACCTTGAGCACAGAAGCAAGAAAACGTTTATTGGCTCTTGAAGAATTCTCTGACCTGGGCTCTGGATTTAATATCGCCATGCGCGACCTTGATATCCGTGGAGCAGGTGATATACTGGGAGCAGAACAAAGCGGCTTTATCAACGACATCGGTTTTGATCTTTACACGAAGATCCTGAATGATGCTGTGAAAGAGCTGAAGCAGTCAGAATTCAGTGATATGTTTGATGATGTGGAGATTGAAGTTGAACTACCGGAAACGACTGTTGAGTTCGACGAAACCGCCCTTCTGCCCCAGAACTATGTGTCTGATAACGTAGAGCGACTGAATCTGTATCGTAAACTATCTCAGGCCAAAACTGAAAAAGAGATTGAAGAATGGAAAGATGAGATTGTCGATCGTTTTGGTCCTGCACCAAAAGAAGCTGAATATCTGATACTAGCTAGCAAAATCAGGTTATTTGCATCCAGAAACTTTTTTACCAAAGTGACCATCAGGGCCGACCGGATGTGGCTTGTCTGCCCAAAACAGGAAACAGAAATGGGAGCAAGTTTCTTCGATTCCGGAAAGTTTCAGGATATTCTTGAGAAGCTTGAAGCTACTAAAAAAGATAATTTCCAAGTCGTTCAAAAGAAAGATACCGTTCGTTTTGTAATACAGGAAATCCCTGATATACCTACTGCATATGAATATCTTAAAGAATTGGCTTTAAGCGAGTTGCATGCCTGACCTAACAAAATATATAGATCTTATTAAAAATGGAGATGTAGTTGCATTCCCTACCGAAACGGTGTACGGTCTCGGAGCCGATGCCTGGAATCCCGCAGCTATTCAAAAGATTTTTACCATTAAAAACCGGCCTTCTGATAACCCTCTGATCGTACATGTTTCTTCGAAAGATCAGGTTCGGGATTTTTCAGAAAAAATTCCTGATTCAGCCGATTTATTAATCACAGAATTCTGGCCAGGCCCTCTTTCACTCGTACTTCAAAAAAAGAGTAAAGTATTGGATGCTGTTACTGCTGGCTTGGATACCGTAGCCATCCGGATGCCTGATCATGAAATTGCATTGGAGTTCATTTCTAAAACCGGTCCACTTGTTGCTCCCAGTGCCAACAGATCAGGACGCCCGAGCCCTACCAGAGCTGAACATGTTAAAGCAGATTTTGGGGATCATTTCCCGGTTATCGATGGAAAAGCTACCAAAGTCGGGTTGGAATCGACGGTATTAGATTTAACAGGAGATCAGCCTGAAATACTGCGTCCCGGAAGCATCAGCCGTAAAGAGATAGAAGATGTGCTCGGATTTTCAGTGCATGAATCGTTCTTTGAACATATGGACCGACCCAAGAGTCCGGGGCAAAAATATTCTCATTACAAGCCTGAAGCTGAAGTCCGGTGGCTAAAAGCTAAAGAAGTTCCAGATAATCAAGAGTATTTATACTTATTATTGGATTCTTCCTATCCAGTTTCACCAAATATCATTGCCTATGATAATGATCTGGACCAAATGGCACGTGAATTATACGACCGATTTCGTCAAGCTGACATTGAAGGATATCATTCGGTTATCATTGAGGATTTCAGTGAAATGAATCACCCATTGGTCTCTGCCCTCCTGAACAGGGTCCGAAAAGCTATTGGCTATTCTTCAAATACCCCAAATGTTTGATCTGGACGCATCGCCAGTACAGCTTTGACCATCACGTCAACTAAAGCATCCACGTCCTTCATAGAGCAAATTTCAACGGGAGAATGCATATATCTGAGCGGAAGCGAGATCAAGGCACTCGGAATACCGGTTTGCTGATAAAAGATACTGTCGGTATCGGTACCGGTTCTCACGCTGGTAGCTTCATGTTGTATTTCAATTTTGTTCTTCTCACATACTTCTTCCAGAAACTCCACAACTTTGGGATGATTAGCTCCACCATGTTGTACGGTTGGACCTTTACCTAATTCCACGGTTCCATGTTCTTTCTGATCTATTCCCGGCGTGTCGGTAGCATGGGTTACATCAGTAACAAGTGCCACATCGGGCATAAACCGATAGCTCATCATGCGAGCGCCAAATCCACCTACCTCCTCCTGAATAGAGTTTAGGGCGATTACATTTACTTTAAGGTCTTTCTTCTGCTCACTGATTTTTCGCATGGCTTCAGCAATCACGTACCCACCAATGCGGTTATCCAAAGCGCGGGCTGTTAAACGGTCATCACTTAAAAATTCAGTATCAGAAGCATAGGTAATAGGATCTCCAATTTGCACCAACTCCAGGGCTTCCTCTTTGGATGAAACCCCGATATCCACATAGATATCTTTCCAGGCAGGTTGCTTACCCCCACCGTTTTTATTGTCCTGAAGGTGAATAGCTGTATTTCCGGTCACACCCACTACGCGTCCTCTTTTATTGTGAATGAAAACCTTTTTTGCACGGGCTATAGTAGAATCACTTCCTCCCAGTTTATTTACATAAATGTATCCCTGGTCTGTTATATGCTGCACCACCATTCCAATTTCATCACAATGGGCTTCCAGCATCACTGTAGCTACATCTCCACTCATGTTTATTTTAGCAGCGGCAGAACCGTAAGCATCCGTAACTACTTCATCAGCGAATTGCTCTACATACTTCTTCCAGACTTTCACACCTTCTTTTTCATACCCTGTTGGGCTTGGGGTAATGAGTAGTTCTTCTAAAAAATCACGTTCGTTCTGCTTAGCCATCTTAGTGTTTGATTGATTTTAAATTTATTCGGGTTGAATATAATAAATATAGCTTCCAGAATAAGCCTTTTGTACTTGTCATTGGTTGTTATGACCTGCATCTTCTGACAAAAATTTTTACCTATGTTTCGACCTGAATACAATCCTGACACCTTTTATCATTGGACGGAAATTCCCGTTCGTTTTAGGGATTTAGACCCTCTTAACCACGTGAACAATGCGCTGTTCAATACTTACCTTGAAGAGGCTCGAATTCAGTTTTTAGGAGAAGTCGGGCAGATGCAAAGTGAATTCACCGAAGGAAAAACCTTTGTATTGGTGAAAATCACCATAGAATACCTTAAACAAATTACCTTCCCATCAACCTTACTGGTAGGTACCGGTGTAGGCAAAGTAGGTAACTCGAGTATAGAGGCTGTTCAGGGGATTTTTGATAAGAAATCAAAAGATTTGATGGGGATAGCAAGGTCAACCGGTGTTTGGTATGATATCAACAAAAAGAGGCCTACCCGATTGCCTGAAATTGAAAATTTAGATGAGATGGTGGTTCAGAGTTGAAAGTTGATAGGTTGATCTCGTTTAAATCAAATTCATCACCCTATCAACTCTCACTCTATCAACTTTTTTATATCTTCAGCCTGTTCAATCTAACTTGTAAATAAAGCATGGATAAAAGCACCCGGTATAAAATTTTCAATGATCCGATTCATGGATTTATCACCGTTCCAAAGGGTCCTATTCTCAGGTTGATAGATCACCCTTATGTGCAGAGATTACGAAGAATCCGGCAGTTAGGACTTGGGTATCTGGTTTTCCCAGCTGCTGAACATTCCCGCTTCTCCCATGCATTAGGCGCACTTGAATTGGGACAGCGAGTGCTTAACAATCTTCGTGAAAAAGATACAACCATTAGCCAGCCAGAATATGAAGGTACCCTGATGGCCATTCTTCTTCATGATGTTGGGCACGGCCCTCTTTCTCATACTTTAGAACATTCACTTATTACGGACTTTAATCATGAAATGATGAGTCTGGCCATTATGAAAGAGCTCAACAAAGAGTTTAATGGAGCACTGGATGTGGCTATTGATATTTTCACCAATCAGCACAAAAAGAAGTTTTTGCATCAGCTGATATCCTCTCAGCTCGACTTAGACCGATTAGATTACCTGAGGCGAGACAGCTTTTTTACCGGTGTTTCAGAAGGTACGGTAGGCATTAACCGAATTCTCAAAACCATGCGGGTTTTCAAGGGTAATATTGTAATTGAAAAGAAAGGGATTTATGCTGTTGAGAACTACATTATTGCCCGCCGTTTGATGTATATGCAAGTGTACCAGCATAAAACAGTGCTTAGTGCAGACTTTCTCCTGCGGAGCATCTTCAAGCGAGTCCACCAATTGATTGAACAAGGAAAGGAATTAAGTTTCGCTTCACCTGCCCTTGAGTATTTCTTGCACGAACAGCCTTCAGCAAAAAAAATGATCTCCAAACAGATGATTGACCGTTATGCTGAAATGGATGATCATGACGTATATTTAAGCATTAAGCTTTGGGAAAAGTCGGGGGATAAAATCTTAAGTAACCTTTGTCATCGGTTCCTGAACCGCGATTTATTCAGAACTACTTTTTTAGATAAAAAACCGACTAAAGCACAGATATCAGAAATCACTCAAAAAACGCAAAAAGCACTTAAAAAGCTTCGTCTTCCCCAGGATGAAATAGCTGTTGGTCACTACCTTGGCTTTGAAAACAGCTATTCCGAGGCCTACAAATATAAAAATGAGAGTATTTGGATTCTGGAGGATGAAAAAGCTATTGAGTTTTCAAAAGCTGCTGAGACAAAAAATATTATTGCTTTAACTGAGCCGGTAGTTAAACACTATTGCGTGCATTTGAAAGATATCAGCTTTTAGGAAGCTATATTTTGAATAGGAAGGAATAGAGAAATCTTATCAAATAGCTCTTTCTCTTTAAATGGTTTTTTAATGTATTCTGAAAATCCCTTTTCCATTAAATCAGATTTTGATTCTTTATGCTCACCTGAAGTAAAAGCGATTATTGGAATACTGGAAAATTTCTGATTTAACTTCCTGATTTGCTTCATTGCTTCAATACCACCCATTACAGGCATACAGATATCCATTAAAACAACATCAGGCTTTTGCCTGCCAAAGAAATGAAGAGCCTCTTCCCCATTTTCTGCTTCCATGATCTCGAAATTATTACGCTCAAGCATAATCCGGGCCAGACTTCTGTTAATCTTCAGATCATCTACGATCAGAGCTTTCAGTGCCTTCGTATCTTTTTTGGCCGGTATTTGTTCTAAAACTGGGCTCATTCTTTAATTTTAAGACGGTGTTAAGCCTCTCTCGAATAACACATCAAAATTATTAAAAGAGCCTGCAGAATACAGGTTAATCTTTCTTAATTAATAGTTGTAAAACCGGTTTTAAATTCTCTTATAGGTGACGAAGCTAAGCTCTTCGTAATCTTCTCTTGATTCTTCCTTCCATATTGTTCCTATATCATCTCTGTATTCAGGAAAATATGTATCTCCATCGTATTCCTCGTGGATTTCAGTAATGATAAGCTTATCAGAAACATCAATGGCTTGCCTGTACAAAACCCCTCCTCCAATAATAAAAACCTCTTTATCATTAGAAGATTTTAACGCCTCATCCAGAGATGTATAGGTGTCTGCATTCTCATAAGTTTGAGTGGTAGAAAGCACGATATTTTTTCTTTCAGGAAGTGGAATCTCGTTTAATTCTTCAAATACTCCCCTACCCATGATTATGGTGCCACCAACGGTAGTTCTCTTGAAATGCTTTAAATCTTCCGGGTATCGCCATGGAAGTCCACCATCTTTACCTATTACCAAATTGGGATCGTGAGCAGCAACAAGAGTAATAATCATACTGCGACCTCAAATTTAATCACCGGATCCGGATCATAGTTCTCCAAAATGAAATCATCGAATGTGAGTTCATCAACCGGCTTCTTTGATATCTTAAGTGTTGGAAGAGGTTTAGGTTTTCTGGTCAGTTGTTCTTTCAATCCATCCACATGATTTACATAGATATGAGCATCCACAATAGAATGAGCAAAAGTGCCCGGTTCCAGCCCCACTTCCTGAGCAATTGCCATAGTTAAGGCAGAATAACAGGCCAGATTAAATGGTATTCCAAGAGCAACGTCTCCGGAGCGCTGAGTCAGATGACAATTCAATTTTCCATCTGCTACATTGAAAATATACATGAGGTGACATGGCGGAAGTCCCATTTGATCCAATAACCCGGGATGCCAGGCGCTCACAACTATCCTTCGGCTGTTTGGGTTGTTTTTCAACATATCAATAGCCCGTTGTACCTGATCGAATTCTTTACGAACCCATACTTCTTTATCGAGTGCTGAGCCATTTCCCTCAAAGCGTACCGACTCCTTTTCAAAGTATGGAAATCTTCTCCAAAGCACGGGGTAAATGGGGCCAACATGTCCATCGTCATCAGCCCAGGCATCCCAAATGTGGCAATCGTTTTCATCGCGAAGCCAACGGATGTGATCTTCTCCCCTTAAATACCAAAGCATCTCCAAAATGACTGACCTGAAGTAGACTTTTTTAGTCGTCAATAAAGGGAAGCCTTCGGAGAGATCTACTTTATAAAATTCAGCAAAATTTGAGATCGTATCCGTACCGGTTCGGTTTTCTTTTCTGACTCCATTCTCGAGTACACTTTTTACAAGATCATGATATGCTTTCATCGAAATATTTTGGGCTTTAAAGTAAGGTTCCGCTTAAAAGTACAATTGCTATGGTAAAATAAATAATGATTCCGCTTACGTCCACAATAGTTGCTACAAAAGGAGCAGAAGAAACAGCCGGATCAAGATTCATTTTGGAAAGGAAAAAAGGCAGCATAGCTCCGGTAAAATTTCCAAATAACACAATTGAAAAAAGGCTCAACCCTATAACACCTGCGGTAAGAAATACAGTCTTTGTCAATTCTGCCCCGCCTATCAAATCCCATCCAATTAGTGTGAAAAAGCCTAATAGTCCTATTAAACCTCCCAGCATAAGACCTGAAGTAAATTCACGCCTGAAAACTTTTTTCCAATCTTCGGGTTTAAGATCATCGGTTGCCAAGGCTCGTATCACCAAGGTCGCTGCCTGTGAACCTGAATTACCGCCACTTGAAATGATTAGCGGAACAAAGAATGACAGTGCTACAACTTTCTGAAGTACTTCTTCATAGCCTCCCATCGCAATGGCCGTTAAAATCTGCCCAACAAAAAGAACGATCAACCACCAGAGACGCTTTTTAACAATGTCGAAAATGGACGATTGGGAATAGTAGTCATCCAAAGCATCCATACCGGCCATTTTCTGCATATCCTCGGTGGTCTCTTCTTCAGCTACATCAATAACATCATCAGCTGTCACAATTCCTACAAGTACACCATCAGAGTCTACAACTGGTAAGGCAACACGGTCATATTTAGCCAGCATTTTAACCGCTTCTTCCTGATCATCATATACTGAAAGAGCTTCAAAAGAACGATCCATCAACACTTCAATATGGTCTTCCTGATTTGCGAGGATCAGATGAGTGATCCGCAGGTCATCAATAAGATGCTCTTTATCATCAACCACATAAATAACGTTGATGGTTTCTGCAGTTTCTCCATATTTACGGATATGGGCCATACTCCGTTCTATCGACCAATCAGATTTCACCCGAACATAGCGAGGGGTCATCAAACGACCTACACTTTCTTCCGGATAGCCAAGGAGTTTCTTTAATTGCTTTTGATCTTCCCGGTTGATGGAATTCATCACCCGTTGGGTTAAGTGGCCGGGAAGTTCTTCCAAAATAGAGACCTGCTCATCCGGTTCCAGGTTACCCATCACATCACTCAACTGCTGCTTACTGAACAGCTCCAGCAACTCTACTCCTTTCGAAGATGGGAGCTCTGCAAAAACATCTGCTGCCACCGGTTTCTTGAGCAAACGGAAAACAACCACAGCGATATCACCCGGAAGCTCGAGTAAAAGATCAGAGATGTCTACGGCTGGCACATCATTCAAAACCTCTTTCAGGGCAACCCAATCTTTGGAAGCGATAAGCTCTTCGAATTCCGGTTTTATGAGTTGAACAAACATGGTTATTCCTTTTGAATCAGCCTGAGGTGGACGGGCTAAGAATCGGGCTTAATCCATCAAAAAACAAGTTTAGAAGTGTTGATTTCTACAAATGAAAAGAGAAACTTTCTAATCAGTCTTTAATACTCTTCAGTGCTTCTCTGGCAGCTTTCTGTTCTGCCTTTTTCTTGCTCTTACCAATACCAGTTCCAAGCTGGTTCTCGCCTATTAATACTTTAACCTCAAACGTTCGGTTATGCCCCGGCCCGCTTTCACTGACAAGCTCATATCGGGGTATAGGCATTTTCTCAGCCTGAGCATGTTCGAGCAAAGCACTTTTGTAGTTGTCGAGAGTGTTGATAAGCTCTTTTATCACCAGATTTTTCTGAATAACATTATCTACAAACTGGTAAGCATGTTGATATCCTTTGGTGATATAAATTGCTGCTATTATTGATTCGAATGCATCAGCAAGGATACTCTTGGAAACTTTTGTGCCACCGTTTCTCTCTCCCAATTCCATCAAGTCTTCGATTCCTAGTTTTTTAGAAAAGTCGGATAGCGTTTCTCCCCGAACTAATTTTGCCCTTACCTTAGTGAGAAAGCCTTCGTCTTTCTCCGGATATTGGTTAAACAGGATTTCAGCTGCAATTAAGTCAAGTACAGCATCCCCTAAAAACTCGAGGCGTTCATAAGAATCATAGGTTTCATACTGCTCCTGGGAAAGCGTGGAGCGATGACGTAAAGCCTTCAAAAAAAGAGAAGGATCGTCGATTTCAAAACCAACGATCCTTTCTAATTTCTTAATTCTGCTTTTAAGTTCAGGGCTAAGATCTGATTTCTTCTTTTTTGTAAAAAGAGACCTGAACCAATCGGGCATAAATGTTTAGTCCTTGTACTTTTTGAATACGAGGGTTGAATTATGGCCACCGAACCCAAATGCATTGTTAAGTGCATATTCAATATCTCGAACTACAGCTTCATTTGCTGTGTAGTTAAGATCACATTCCGGATCCTGATTCTCGATATTAACGGTAGGTGGAACCATACCATGGTAAATAGCTAATAAAGCTGCGATAGATTCAATAGCCCCTGCCGCTCCCAAAGTATGACCGTGCATACTCTTAGTCGAGTTCAGGTTTATTTTCTTCGCATGATCACCAAATACTTTCTTAATGGTATTTGTCTCAGCTATATCTCCTAACGGTGTGGAAGTTCCATGCATGTTGATATGATCAACGTCTTCTGGCTTAATGCCTGCAGCTTTCATGGCTTTAGTCATCGACAGTATTACTCCATTTCCATCAGGATCTGGAGCAGTGATGTGATGTGCATCAGCAGAAAAGCCGTACCCTTTGATTTCTCCATAAATACGGGCTCCGCGATCAAGTGCAGAATCCAGGCTTTCGAGAATAAAAATACCTGCACCCTCACCCAATACAAATCCATCACGATCTTTGTCGAATGGACGTGAAGCTGTTTCGGGAGAATCATTTCTGGTAGACATTGCCTTCATGCTGTTGAAGCCGGAAATACCAATTCGGGTAACCGGAGCTTCAGTACCACCAGCAACGGCATAATCTGCCTGTCCATATTTAATGGTATCATAAGCCAGCCCGATGTTATGAGAACCCGTAGCGCATGCAGAAACGGCACAGTAATTCGGACCTCTGAATCCATATCGTATAGATATCTGGCCAGATACGATATCCGGGATGAGCATAGGAATAAAAAATGGGGAAACCCCTCTTGGTCCATGCTCATGAAAAGATATCGACTGCTCATAGAAAGTTTCCATGCCACCGATACCGGTTCCCACCAATACAGCAACCTCGTCCTTATTTATCTTTTCCAGATCAAGTTTACTGTCTTCGAGTGCTTCACCAGAGGCGATAAGGGCATACTGAGCTACTTTATCTAACCTGCGGGCTTCTTTGCGATCGAAGTAATTGGAGTAATCGTAGTCCTCAATCTGAGCAGCAAATTTTGTGGCGAAGTCGGTTGTATCAAAATGTTCTACAGGCCGGACTCCGTTTTTACCTGAAACTAAACCGTTCCAGAAGTCCGGTGCACTTTTACCGATAGGGGTAAAGGCACCGATACCTGTTACTACAACTCTGCGAGTGCTCATAGGAATGTATTATATGTAGTACGTATTAAACTAATTTAAGAAAGTTTTCCTGAAAGATAGCTAACGGCATCTCCTACAGTGGCGATGTTTTCAGCGTCTTCGTCAGGAATACTGAGATCGAATTCTTTTTCGAATTCCATGATCAATTCTACCGTATCCAGAGAATCGGCTCCAAGATCATTAGTGAAGTTTGCATCAGCTGCTACTTCTGATTCATCTACACCAAGTTTATCTACAATGATAGCTTTTACTTTTGATTCTACGTCTTGTGACATTTTGTGTCCTTTTTCAGTGATTAGTTGGTAGTTATAATTTTTATAAAATAAGTGTTTTCAACTTAAAAATTCAGCTTGGCATCTGCAATATACATTACGGTTACATTGCCATACCGCCATCCACACGAATTACTTCTCCTGTAATGTATGAACTCATGTCTGATGACAGAAATACTACGGCATCAGCTACTTCATCAGCTTCGCCGGCTCTTCCCAGCGGAGTTTCAGCTTTGATGCCTTCTAAAACTTTTTCGTCAAGCTCACCAGTCATGTCGGTGAGAATATATCCCGGAGCAATAACATTTGCACGAATATTTCGGGATGCCAGTTCTTTAGCATAAGATTTTGTGAACCCAATAATACCTGCTTTTGATGCAGCATAATTACTTTGCCCGGCGTTTCCTGAGATCCCTACTACAGAACTTATATTGATAATTGATCCGCCACGATTCCTCATCATGGGTTTGGCCGCCGCTTTTGAGTAGTTAAAAATACTCTTCAGGTTTGTAGTAATTACATCATCCCACTGCTCTTCGCTCATGCGAAGAATGAGATTATCTTTAGTGATGCCGGCATTGTTTACAATTACATCCAGCTTTTCCCAGTCATTCACAATTTCATTAATCACTTCTTCAGCACGTTCAAAATTTACGGCATCTGCCTGAAGTGCTTTTGCTTTTCTTCCTTTTGCCTCAATTTCTGCTTTTACTTCTTCTGCCGCATCAGCTGAGCGTGCATAAGTTATAGCTACATCGGCTCCGAAATCAGCCAGTTTAAGCGCAATGGCTCTTCCTATTCCCCGGCTTCCTCCGGTTACCAAACAGGTTTTTCCTTCTAATGATAAACTCATAGGTCTTTTATTGATGTCCTGAAATTTCTACGTCTTTCAATGTTCTTTTTACCAAGCCCTGAAGAACTTTTCCAGGACCAACTTCTACAAAAGAATCTGCTCCGTTAGAACTCATGTTGTTCAGGGTTTGAGTCCAGCGAACCGGATTCAACAACTGGTTCAACAAATTTAATCTTATTTCTTCGGGATCAGTGGTGGCCTCAGCTGTGTAATTACTGTAAATCGGACAATTTGTTTCGCTGATGGCCAATTTCTCCAGTTGATCTTTTAAACCGTCGTAAGCCGGCTGCATTAAAGAGGAATGAAAGGCTCCACTTACAGGTAACAATTTTGCCATTCTTGCTCCATTTTCTTTAGCAAGCTCTACCGCTTTTTCTACTGCTTCCTGATATCCCGAAATCACCAACTGACCGGGACAGTTATAATTTGCAGCAATAACTTCCTTTCCTGATTCTTCCGTAGCTTGCATACATACTTTTTCTACTACTTCATCGTCCATTCCAATAACAGCTGCCATCGTCCCCGGATTATCCGTTCCGGCTTTTTGCATCAGCTCGCCTCTGCGACGGACTATTTTAAGCGCGTCTTCAAATGAAACGGCTCCACAAGCTACCAATGCAGAAAACTCACCCAGGCTATGCCCGGCAACCATGTCTGGATTTGCACCCAATGTCTTAAACAACGCTACAGAATGAAGAAAAATGGCGGGTTGAGTAAACTCAGTTTGAGTCAACTTTTCCTGTGGCCCTTCAAACATAATACTTTTAAGGTCGATGCCTAAAATATCGTTAGCGTTATCGAAATATTTTGCTGCATGCGGGTTTGAGTCAAACAACTCTTCTCCCATTCCAACAAACTGTGACCCTTGTCCCGGAAATAAATAGGCGGTACTCATCTTACTTCATCCCCCAGGTTAAATAAATAGCGCCCCACGTAAATCCTCCACCAAAAGCGGCCAGAACGATATTGTCGCCATGATTCAATTTATCTTTCCAATCATACAAACAAAGCGGAATTGTAGCCGCTGTTGTATTTCCATATTTATTAATATTGATCATTACTTTCTCATTCGAAAGTCCCATTCGGCGGGCTGTAGCATCAATAATCCTCATGTTGGCCTGATGTGGAACCAACCAGGCTACGTCTTCTGGATCAAGATTATTGCGCTCCATGATTTCGAGGGAAACATCAGCCATCCCCATCGTTGCTTTTTTGAAAACAGCACGACCATCTTGCTGCAGATAGTGCATTCCACTTTTTACAGTTTCTTCGGAAGCAGGATTTCTGCTACCCCCTGCTGGCTGGTAAAGGCTGCATTCAGAATCGCCTTCTGTATAATGTTTTTGATCTATGATTCCCGTTCCATCTTCAGACTCTTCCAACAGAACAGCACCTGCTCCATCGCCAAATAAAATACACGTTGTGCGATCAGTAAAGTCGAGGATCGAACTCATTTTATCTGTTCCAATCACCAATACTTTTTTGGCACGGCCAGATTCAATATACATGGCACCCGTACTTAAAGCGTAAAGGAAACCCGAACAAGCAGCCGATAAGTCAAAAGCGAAAGCATTTTTTGCACCAATTTTCTCCTGAACCAAACAAGCAGTTGCAGGAAATAAATAATCAGGAGTTACCGTGGCAACGATAATAAGATCAATCTCATCCGCTGAGATTCCCCGATTTTCTAAGACTTCTTTAGCTGCCTCAGCCCCCATAAAAGCCGTTGCTTTATCAGGGTCTTTTAAAATTCGGCGTTCTTCAATTCCTGTTCGTGTCCTAATCCATTCATCATTGGTATCTACCAGTTTTTCAAGATCTTTGTTAGTCATTCGATCTTCAGGCAGATAATGTCCTACCGATGTAATTTTTGCTCGTTTTACTTCCATGAAGAGTTTTAGCTCAGTTTAGAGATGCTACGATTTTGCCATTCACATCATGTTCAACGGTTTGAACAGCACTTTTGATCATATTTTTAATAGCGAGGGGCGAGCTTCCTCCGTGTCCGACAATGCTCACTCCATTTACGCCTAAGAAAGGGATACCGCCCACATTTTCATAATTAAATGATGATAAAGCAGTATGTAATACTTTTTGAATTTGTCCGATTTCTTCTTTGGAAAGTCCCATTTCCTGTACTGCTCCACCGATCATTTGCTGAACGATTTCCGGGATCGACTCTCCAAATTTCAGAATAATATTACCAACCAAGCCATCACATAAAAATACGTCGGCTTTGCCGGGAAGAATATCCTTGCCTTCTACATTACCAATAAAGTTTTTATGATTTTTCAGCTCAGTGTGAATTTCTTTGAGGAGATCGGTGCCTTTCCCCTCTTCTTCCCCAACATTGAGAAGACCAACTTTAGGGTTGTCAATCTTCAGAATTTGCTGGCAGTAGATTTGTCCCATTTTAGCAAACTGAACAGCTGCTTCAGGCTTTATTTCAAGATTTGCACCGGCATCAACCAACAGGCGAAAACCTTTAATAGTTGGGAAATAGGCAGCGATGGTTGGACGGAGCACTCCCTCCAGCTTCCCCAGCCCAAACATGGATGCCGCAAGTAAAGCACCGGTATTACCAGCACTTACAAATGCATCACACTTTCCGGTTTTATGAAGGCCAACACCAACTACAATAGAGGATTGTTGCTTTGTTTTTACAGCCTGCGCTGGAGATTCTTCCATCCCAATAACCTGAGGAGCATCATGAACAAGAACCCGCTTTTCATCATAATCATGGTTAGCGAGTTCCTTATCTATCTGAGCTTTCGGACCAACAAGAAGAACAGTGAGGTCACTATTTTCTTTAACGGCCTGAAGCGCCCCTTCTACAGGATTCTTAGGATAATAATCTCCACCGGCTGCATCTACTGCAACAATCATATATCAGTTTTTTAGTTAGCTGCTTTCATTACCTGACGGCCGCGATAATAACCACACTCTGCACATGCATGGTGGTAGCGATGGAGAGCTCCGCAGTTAGAACATTTAGCTAGATTTACATCAGAAATTGCGTGGTGTGCACGACGCTTATTTCTGCGGGCTTTTGACGTTCTTCGTTTTGGATGTGCCATTAAATATACCTTGTATCGTTAATCTTTTAATTCTTTCAATTTTTCCCACCGCGGATCGATTTTTTCTTCGTCTTCTTCAGGAATATCACCGAATTTCTCATTCAGAACTTCCTTTGGATTTCCGTCTTCGTCCAGAAAGCGGGGATGTAATTTCTTTGTTGGGAGATTCAGCAAAATGGTATCTCTAACATCCTGCTCTAAATCTATTTGCTTGCTTGCATGATCATAGTTTCTTACCGCTCCATTTTCATCCGCTGATTCTTCAATTTCCTCAGCTTTGAAAAGCACCTCATAGTCTTGTTTTACATTATAATCGAATGCATCAAGAGATCGGTCACATACCAGTTCTACCTTCGCATCAATGGTAAATTGAGTGCGAACAAACTGCATGGTGCGATAAAAATCAATATGTAAAGAACCACCTTTAAAAGTGATGTCTCCTAAATCCAGCTCTTCTGAGCTCAGATCGAGGTTTTTCTCACTTTGTTCTTCAGGTATTTCAAAGATCTTAAACTTAAGCATAAAATATCTCCTCAATAGCTACCTAAAATAAGCATTATACATCTGTGGTTCAATCAATTAAATAAACCAAACATTCGCTGGTCAATCAGATCAATTACCTTCCCTAAATCCTCTTCATTATTCACAAAATCGAGGTCATCGGTGTCAATAATGAGTTTTTCATGGGGATAACGTCCTATCCAGTCTTCGTAAAGATTATTCAATCGCTCTAAATATTCAATCCGTATCGTGTTCTCATAATCCCTTCCCCGCTGCTGAATTTGCTTCACCAAAGTGGGAACCTGCGCACGTAAATAGATCAATAAGTCTGGCGGACGCAGGTAATAACTCATTTCATTAAAGAGCGCTTCATAGTTGGCAAAATCCCGGTCACTCATCAGATTCATGTTGTGAAGATTCTTGGCAAAAATCTCCACGTCTTCATAAATAGTCCTGTCCTGAATTAAGTTGACATCATCATTCAGCATTTCTTTCTGGTGACGAAACCGGCTTGACAAAAAGTAAATCTGAAGATTAAAACTCCAGCGTCGCATGTCTTCATAAAAATCCTGGAGATAAGGGTTATCATCCACCGATTCGTAAAATGCTTCCCAATTAAAATGCTTTGCCAGCAATCCAGTTAATGATGACTTCCCGGCACCAATATTCCCGGCTACCGCTACATATTTTGATTTATTTTCCTGATCCATAGATTGATTTTGTTATTTACCAAGCAGACGGTACATCGCTTTTTTATAGTCTTCCACGCCTGGCTGGTTGAATGGATTAACCCCTAAACTATACACAAATATTCCGGTTAAAAGCTCGAAGAAATAAATCAGCTTTCCAATGTTTTCAGCATTTAAAGCTGACATTGAAATCTTCACAATGGGGACATCACCTTCGAAATGTGCTTCTGTTGTTCCTTCCCTGGCTTTAGTATTAATTTCATGAAATGACTTGCCAGCCAAATAATTCAGCTCATCGTCGTTGCCTTCCAGCTCATTTACTTCAAGTTTAGAAAAAGGCTTTTCAACAATGATAAATGTTTCCATCAGGCTTCGTTTACCCTGCTGAATAAACTGACCAAGGCTATGCAAATCAGTAGAAAAAGTAGCAACTGTCGGGAAAATACCTTTACCCTGTTTCCCTTCACTTTCTCCCAGAAGCTGCTGTATCCATCCGCCCAATGAGGTTAATTCAGGCTCAAACGTTGCAAAAACATCGATCGTTTTTCCAGACTCGTGAATAGCATTTCTGAGCGCAGCATATTCCAGAAGATCTTCAGCATTATCTTCGTAGGCATTATAAGCTGATACAGCTCCATAAAACAGAGTACGTATATCAATTCCTGAAACAGCAATAGGTAGCAAGCCTACTGGTGTGAGTACCGAGTACCTTCCTCCCACATCTTCAGGAATTATAAACTTCCGGTATCCTTTTTTATCAATCAGCTTATTTAGAAGTCCACCTGTTTTACTGGTAGTGCAAATGATACGTTTCGAAGAATCCTCTCCATACATTTCTTCTAAAAGCTCGCGGAGCATTCTAAAAGCAAGAGCGGTCTCAAGGGTTGAGCCGGATTTTGAAATTACATTCAAGTAGATGTTTTTAGGTTCGCCATTCTCCTTTGGGGTCTTCAAATATTTCAGAAGCTGTTCAAGATATTTCCCTCCCATATGATGACCAGCATATATTATCTCTGGCCCTTTGCTGCCAAAATGTGGAGACAGCGCATCGATCACAGCCTTTGCACCCAAATAAGAACCGCCAATTCCACATACAATAAAAATGTCTGCTTTAGAACGTATTTCATCACCCAAAGAACCCAGATGTTCAATTTCTGCATCATTTGGATCTGCTAGTAAGTCACGCCAACCCAACCACTCTGAGCCAGGTCCGGTCTTATTCTTCAGTTGTTCCAGTGCTGTATCTGCTTTTTTCCGAGCCTTTAAATACGCATCATCCTGAATGAATTTTCGGGCAAAACTTATATCACAATTGATCATTACTACCTTAGTATTTTTGCTAGTTCAATTAATGTGTGGTCTAATTCTTTCTTTTTGGAAATTGCAACTCGCATAGGTGTAATCTTCAATGAGTTATTGACTATCCCTACCATCACTTCGCTGTGACCTTCAAGTAACACTTTTACGGCTGCTGCCCCCAATCGGCTGGCCAAAACACGATCACGCGCTGTTGGAGCACCACCTCGTTGTATGTGGCCCAAGATACAAACACGCATATCATATTGTGAGAAATCGTCTTTAATTTTTTCAGCAAGCTTAATCGCCCCTCCAGTTTCATCGCCCTCTGCAACAACTATGAGGCTGCTTCGGCGTTGCTCTTTCAGCATATTATTAAGTTGACGCTTTACCTCCTCTACATTTGTAAGTTCTTCAGGAAGAAGGGCAATTTCAGCGCCACTGGCAATACTTGTTTCAAGAGCAATAAATCCGGTATCACGTCCCATCACCTCAACCAGAAACATCCGCTCATGGGCATCAGCAGTATCCCGGATTTTATCAATAGCTTCAAGAGCTGTATTCAGTGCAGAGTCGTATCCAATCGTTTCGTCTGTTCCAATGATATCATTATCAATAGTAGCAGGAACTCCAACTACGTTAATTCCGTGCTCTTTACTGAGTTTATTAGCACCGGTAAATGTTCCATCTCCTCCGATTACCACGAGCGCATCAATACCGTAATTTTTTAAGTTTTCAGCAGCTTTAGCTCTGCCCTCTTCTGTACGGAATTCTTCAGAGCGCGCTGATTTCAAAATGGTTCCACCGCGCTGAATAATATTTGACACAGAATGGGTGTCCATTTTTACAAATTCATCGTGAATCAAACCATAGTAGCCGTGCTTAACTCCATATACATTAATTTCAGATTGTGCGGCAGCTCTGACCACAGCCCGAACAGCTGCGTTCATTCCGGGAGAGTCCCCTCCACTTGTCAAAACTGCAATAGTTTTAACTTTAATTAAATCTTCGGACATAAATTTTCAATGAGAGTGAGTGATTGAGAGTAAATAATTGTTTCGTATTATGAGTAAATTATCACACCGACAAGTTTAAGAAAATTTCAACACAATTGATGATTGATAACCAAGAGTTAGAACAGATAAATTCGGAGACCGTTACCCGCAAGACTTTGAAAGAAATTACAGCCCCTGTTTCCGAAAACTTGTCGGAATTCAGGAGTTTTTTTAAAGAAACCATTCAATCGGATGTTTTTTTACTCGACCAAATAATCAACTACCTGTTGCGGCAAAAGGGCAAAGAGCTTCGCCCAACTCTTGTTTTTATGAGTGCCAATTTATTCGGGGAAATCAATCAGCGAAGTTATATCGCTGCAACCATGATCGAGCTTTTGCACACCGCAACCCTGATCCATGATGACGTAGTTGATGAAGCCAATAGCCGCCGGGGATTTGTAAGTATCAATAAGATTTGGAAGAACAAGGCAGGTGTACTGTTAGGTGATTATTTACTGTCAAAAGGCTTACTGATAGCGCTCGAGAATAAAGAGCATAATCTTTTAGAGGTTCAGTCACGGGCGGTGCAAAAAATGAGTGAGGGTGAATTAAGACAGCTGAAAACAGCGGGCTTATTTAACATGACTGAAGAACGGTACTTCCAGATCATTTCCGAAAAAACCGCCAGCCTGATTTCTACTTGTTGTGAGTGCGGTGCGGTTTCTGTTACCGATGATGAAGAGGTTCACCAAAAAATGAGTGATATCGGAATGTGGATTGGAATTGCTTTTCAGATTCGGGACGATCTTTTTGATTATGGCGTATATGATGTCGGCAAGCCAACCCGAAATGATATTCAGGAAAGGAAAGTTACCCTTCCATTAATAAAGGCCTTTGAACATGCGTCGAAAAAAGACGCGGCTCACATTCGGGCACTGATGAAAAAACGAAAAAAATCATCTAAGAATGTGGATGACATAGTTGAATTTGTCCATTCAAATGGAGGAATGGAATATGCAAAACAGTCGATGTATGATTATGCCAATAAAGCCATTGATGGTTTAAAATCTCTTCCGGATTCATCAGCTAAACAAGATTTTGCTGATCTGATTCATTTTGTAATTACCCGGAAAAAATAATTCTGATGGATTTCAAGCAGCACGTTTTCATATCAGACGTACACCTGGGTGCTTTCTCTTCTGAAACGAATAAACAAATTGAGCAGGACTTAATTGCCTTAATTCAATTTTGCGAAGAAAAGCATATTAAAATTCACATTCTGGGCGACCTTTTTGATTATTGGATGGAATATCCTGAGAAAGGTTTTGTGCCTGATTTGGGCAAAAATGTGTTAGATGCTTTTGAAGACTACAACAAGAATGTTTCCCCTGCCCTCTTCATTACCGGAAATCACGATAACTGGACCTTCGGGCATTTTGAAGAACGAGGTTTTGAACTGGAATCCAATTTCCGTCTAGTTGAAATAAATGAAAAACGATTTCTGTTGATGCATGGAGATGGAGTGGCTGCTAACAAAATTGATTTCCCAAGAGCTGCTTTTCACCGGCTTCTTAGAAACCCAACTTTTGTAAGCACCTATCAGAAAATACTTTCTCCTGAAACCGGCTTGGCCACCATGAAAATGTTTTCATCGCTCACAAGAAGAAGAAACAATCATAATCCGGAGCCGCTAAACAGGCAGGCTAAGAAAATATTTGAACGCCATAATCTAGATTTTATAATAAGTGGTCATGATCATGTACCAAGAGTGGAAACATTTTCCCGTGGAGACTATATAAATCTGGGAACATTTTTTAACCATCGGACACTGGCTTTGTATAACAAAGATGGAATGCAACTCGTTAAGTGGAAGGCGGCATCAAAATTTTTTTTACCTTTCGAGGGAAATAATTGAACAACATGAGCGACGACAAGAACGAACCTATCGATCATAAGCGGTACTTCAACGATCCGGAGTACAGAAAAAAAGTATTAAAAGAGCGAAAAGAGAAAGAGAAATCAGCCCCTTCAAGCTCTTCACCATCCTATCGTAAAGCATGGATTTGGACTGGAAGCATAGCCGGAGTCTTATTCCTGCTTGTTACAGGTTATGTATTCTATCTGTTCCAGGGACTTCCTTCTGCCGATGAATTTGAGAATCCTGAAACTGCCATTGCTTCTGAGGTCAGAAGCCGTGATGGTGTTACCCTTGACAAGTATTTTACTGAAAACCGGAAATGGGTTCGTTATGAAGATATCTCGCCACATGTAATTGATGCTCTTGTTGCCACTGAGGACCACCGGTTCTATACTCACTGGGGAATTGATATGTATGCTACGCTAGCTATCCCCTGGCACCTGATAAATGGCCGCTGGCAAGGTGCTTCTACCATTAGCCAGCAGCTGGCACGAAACCTGTATAAAAAAATTGGTCAGGAATTTTCGATTGCCCGGAAGTTCAGGGAAATGATTACAGCAGCTCAGCTAGAAAAGCGCTATACCAAACGTGAAATTGCCGAGATGTACCTGAACACAGTGGAGTTTCCAAACTCGACCTTCGGCATTGAAGCAGCCGCTCAAACGCATTATGGTAAACCTGCCAAGGAATTAAATATAAATGAATCGGCTATGATGGTTGGTTCGCTACAGGCTATTTACGCCTACAATCCCCGGATTTTTCCAGAGCGATCTAAACAGAGAAGAGACATTGTTCTTTCTCAGATGCATAAACGAAACTTTTTAACGGATCTGGAATATGTGACTTTGACTGAAGAGCCCATCGAACTGGATTATCATCCTCCTTTCAAGACAGGCCGCCAAAGCCGTTATTTTGGGGAATATGTTCGCCAGCAAGTTCAGCCCTGGCTGGAAGAAAATGGTTATGATCTTTACAAGGATGGACTGGTAATTTATACCACCATAGACTCAAGGTTACAACGTCATGCCGAACGGGCTGTTAAAACCAAGCTGGATTCGCTGCAAAAGATTTATGAAGATGAATGGACTTCTCCAGGTGGCGAATACATGGATAAATTCTGGAATGAGAATCCACTATTCCTTCGGCAGTTTTTACGGGAAACCGATCGTTACAAAAATGGTTTTTCTCAATACGACACCAAAATTGAAAAAGTCGTTTTTGACTCCCTGTTTGCAGACACTGCTTTTGTAGACTCTGTGAAAAGAGCAAGAACCAAGCTTGAATCAGGTTTTGTGGCGATTGAACCCAGCAACGGTAAAGTATTAGCATGGGTTGGAGGAACGGACTACGGGAATGTCCAATATGATCATGTCTATCAATCCCGACGGCAAGCTGGTTCTACCTTTAAACCATTTGTGTATGCAGTAGCTATTGATAATGGATATAAGCCATATCATAAGTTTTCCAAGTTTCCCGTCACCTTTCGTGACCGGGCTGGCAAAATATGGAATCCTAAAGATGAATCGGTTCATGATGGTCCGATCAATGTATCTTTAAGAGAAGCCCTGGCACGAAGTATGAATAATGTTACCGTTCGTTTGCTTCCGGAAATTGCCGGAGCTCCCGGAACAAATAAACTCTGGGAACTGGACCCTGCTGCCCGCAAAATTAAAGCAATGGCGTCCAATCTTGGTATTGATATGAGTAATACTCCTGCCTACCCTTCCATTGCGTTGGGAACAGCGGAAGTCTCGCTCCTTGAATTAACAAGTGCCTATACTACTTTTGCCAATAAAGGAGTTCATATTGAGCCCATAGCGATTACACGTATTGAGGACAGAGCAGGAAATATTCTAAAGGAATTTTATCCTGATTATACCAAAGAAGTAATCAGCCAGGAAACAGCCTATATCATTACTGATATGTTGCGTGGTGTAATCCGTGGTGGTGAAGATTTCTACGGAACCGGAGTTCGATTAAGAAATGTATATGGTGTTCGACAGGATGTGGCGGGTAAAACAGGGACCACTCAAAACAGTGCTGATAACTGGTTTGTGGCCATGATGCCTCACATTGTAATGGGCGCCTGGGTAGGTGGTGCCGACCGCAGAATTCGTTTCCCTGAAGACACTTATATAGGTCAGGGTGCCCGTTCTGCACTTCCAATTGTCGGAACTTTTATCAACTACGCAACTGCAGATGATGAGGCGTACTGGAAGTATGATGCCTTCGATCCACCGCCGGGATTTGTAATGCCAGAAGACCCTGATAAAACTCAAAATGAGCTGGTTAAAGATAAAGACAAAGGACGTATAGGCTGGTAATCATTACCGGCCTTCATCCAGCCAATGTATAATATTCAGTAAAAATTGCAGGTTCTGCGGAGCCAGGTTTTCGTTATTGAGCCCAAACTTAAATTCCCCTTGTGCATTGGTAATCTTTTGAGCGGTGAACATAGCGGCTTCTCCAAAAACGGCTAACCGTCCCTCCCCATACTCCATTATTGCCCCCTGAGTATATCCTGTAAGGTCTACTGTTTTAGTAGTATCTGAAAACTGCCAGGCTATCTCAGGTTCCAGGCTACGATCTCCTTCTTTGAAAACCATGACTGGCGATGCTTTCGAAGGATACTTAAAGGCCGAACCTGTAAAGGAAGTTACCGAAGTAATTCCATCTGTAACAGCACTCGGCTTCAGCCTGTCATTTTCCAGGCTGAAAATGTCTGGAGTATTTCCCTCTTTATTCAACTGGGCAAACCCATTACTGAATTCGAATCCAAAAGCTTTGGCCAGACTTGAAGCTGCTCCCGGAAATGGCATATGATCGGCTATGAGGAAAAGACGACCTCCTTTATCAACCCAGTCTCTGATAGTGTCAACTTCTTGATCAGAATAAACCGGAGGATTCGGAAGTTGCCAATTGCCAAGATTACTTTTATGAAGCGGATTCACTGTTAGGTAAATATCGCAGGTTTCCAGTTTCTTTTCATCTTCCGCTGGTTCGGGAAAAGCTACTGTTTGATACCCATCTTTTCTAAGTATATAGGCTGTGGGAGCAAATCCTCCATTCAGTGTGTGAAAATTATTATGCGCCGAATCAAAACATATTACAGGTCCTTCGCCTGCCTCATAGTAAGGTGTATCAATATTAATCGTAAAAGAGGTATCGGGTTGTTGCTGAGCCAGGCTGATAAGCGGCATAAGCGCAAAAAACGGAAGGCAGATAAATCTCATGGGAATTATTTATTTAGTTACTACTACCAATATAGTATATATCACAAATAAAAAAGCCGATGTTCCCACCGGCTTCTTAACACTAAATAATAAATGGTGTCAGAATCAGGCTTCTTCTACAGATTCTGCCAACAATGTGAGTTTGTTGTTATTAACTTCAACAAATCCACCGGAGATCGAAAAGTTTGAATCTCCATCATTCTTACGCACCAGTACGTTCCCTTTTTCCAAAGTAGAAACAATAGGCGCGTGATTTGCCTTGACTTCAAAACTGCCCTGTGTTCCAGGTAACTTCACTCCTGTTACTTCTCCCTCAAATAGAGATCCGTTTGGAGTTAAAATTTGTGCATTAAATGTGCTCATGAAAATACCTGATTGATTTAAGCAGCTTCTTCTTTCTCGGCTTCAGCAAGTAACTTCTCGCCTTTCTGAATAGCTTCATTAATATCTCCAACCATGTAGAATGCATTCTCTGGAAGGTGATCAAGTTCACCGTCAAGAATCATCTTGAAGCCTTTCACGGTTTCATCCACCTTCACATACACCCCTGGCTGACCTGTAAACTGCTCGGCCACGTGGAAGTTCTGTGACAAGAAACGCTGAACACGACGGGCACGGTGTACAACCTGCTTGTCTTCATCAGAAAGTTCATCCATACCCAGAATGGCAATAATATCCTGAAGGTCTTTGTAGTTCTGAAGCAGACGCGTTACACGATTGGCAATTTCATAATGCTCTTGTCCCACAACTTTAGGATCCAGAATGGTAGAAGATGAATCCAAAGGATCAACCGCTGGATAAATACCAATCTGTGTTAATGCACGGGAAAGTACCGTTGTTGCATCAAGGTGAGTAAAGGTTGTTGCCGGAGCAGGGTCAGTCAAGTCATCGGCAGGCACATACACAGCCTGAACCGAAGTAATAGATCCGTTTTTGGTAGAAGTAATACGCTCCTGAAGGTCACCCATCTCAGTAGCCAATGTAGGCTGATAACCTACCGCTGAAGGCATCCGTCCCAGAAGTGCAGACACCTCGGAACCGGCCTGGGTAAACCGGAAAATATTATCAATAAAGAGCAGGATGTCCCGGGATACTTCATCACGGAAATACTCGGCTACTGTTAGTCCGGAAAGTGCTACTCGTGCACGGGCTCCCGGAGGTTCGTTCATCTGACCGAATACAAGCGTAGCCTGAGATTCTTTTAATTTCGTTTTATCTACTTTGGAAAGGTCCCAATTCCCTTCTTCCATAGATTCTTTGAATTCATCGCCATAGTTAATAATACCAGACTCGATAAATTCACGGAGAAGGTCATTACCTTCACGCGTACGCTCACCAACTCCGGCAAATACAGAAAGCCCACCGTGCTGCTTCGCAATATTGTTAATCAACTCCTGAATCAGTACGGTTTTACCTACACCGGCACCACCGAACAACCCAATTTTACCACCCTTGGCATACGGGCAAAGCAGGTCAACAACTTTAATGCCTGTTTCAAGCATCTCAGTTGAAGTTGCAAGCTGATCAAAAGCTGGAGCTTGTCGGTGAATAGGATATGAATTCTTTCCTTCCGGAGCATCAATCCCATCAATAGATTCACCCACTACATTAAATAGTCGGCCTCGGATATCTTCTCCCACCGGCATTGAAATAGCTTTTTCGGTATCAACAACTTCCATTCCGCGAACAAGCCCGTCGGTAGAGTCCATCGCGATGGTACGCACACGATTTTCACCAAGGTGTTGAGCTACTTCGAGAGTTAGGGTTGAACCGTCCGTCATTTTAATCTCAAGAGCGTTGAGAACAGCCGGAGTTTTACTTTCAGAAAAATCAACATCAACTACAGGTCCAATTACCTGCGCTACAGTTCCTTTATTCATGTGCTATATCGCGATTTTGTTAGTTTTGCTTTGATGAATTAGTAGCCTTAATTATGCACTACTGCAAAGGCTGGTAAAGATAGGCAGATACATAAAGAGAGGCAATCAAAATTCTTATGAAATGTTTCGCCTCTTACTCACACAAAAATGTGATGCTAAGTTACCGCAAAAGGTTTTAACCTTAGATAGTCTGTTAAACATTAATCATCTGCTATATGAAAATAAATATCTTTCCTTTTCTAATAATCATCCCCACCCTATTTTTTCTTTCCGGTTGTGTAACACCTGAGCCAATCTCTTTATTAAAAGGAACTGAAGAACAACAGCGTTTCTGGCATCAGGGGCAAGAATTCCTGACACAATCTAAAGGTGGGATAACTGTAGAACTTACGTACGATCGCGAAGTTGGCGATTATTACGTTTTTGATATGGGAGTTTATAATGAATCTGAGACTGAGCTTAATGTAGATCCTGAAAAGTATTTTTACAGACCTGTTATGATGCAGAAAGACTCTATGAAAATTGTGAAAGCTGAGAACCCGGAAGAACATTTACTCGAGATTGATAAGAAACTTTCCAGGTTGCAAGCTGAGGAAATAAATCAAAGCATAAGCTCAGCTCTGCTTACTACAGCAGAAATAACTATGTCGGTAGCAGCTGAAGTCAGCGATATGAGTCAGGATAAGAAAAACGAAATGTACAGAGCCCATCAGGAAGACCGTTTTTACAGAAGCTATCAGGCAGCAGAAATAGAATACGACCAGCTTGATACCCAGCAACAGCGAGAATATTGGAAAACTCAAACGCTAAGGAAAACAACTCTCTTACCTGATAATTATATAACGGGTAAAACTTTTTTCAGAAAAACACTAAAAGCTGATGAAGTAATTCTTTACCTGCCTTTAAACGATGAAATATTCTCTTTTAAATACAACCAAAAACTGGTTGAGGTTGAGTAGTCTCTTTTTTTATAAGACAATAATAGCCTGAGATTTTATTAGCGTAAAAATTCAGGATATTTCTTATTCCAACCTCAATGTTGAATAACTAACTTTAATTAAGAAATTGAATCTATGAATATCCTCTTCTTTGCTCTGTCTCTATTTTCTGCCATGTTCACTCCAACAGATTCTATTATGGTTTCTTCAGATGTTGAGGAGGTTACCGTTTTCAGGCAGCAGGCACAGATACAGCGCATAGCTGATGTGAACCTAAAAGCCGGAAAGAATATTATCGTTTTTAAAAAACTCACTTCTGCAATCAATCAAAATAGCATTCAACTTAAAGCAGATGGAAAATTCACCGTACTATCCATCACTCAGAGATATAATTATTTTACCAGTCAGCAAAAGAACCCGGCTATTATTGAACTTGAGAACCAGCGGGATACACTTCAACAACAAATAAACTTTCTGAGTTCTGACCGTAATGTTATACAACGTGAGATTAGGTTGCTGGAAGGCACAACGGCCATCGTTGATAATAATGAACTAACTGCAGCTGAGCTGACACAGTTTCTGGATCTTTACCGTGAACGGGCTACTAAACTTGAGAGAGAGCAAATTACTATTAATCAAAAGATCAATATTAAGCAGAATGAATTAAACAAAATCAGTGCGCAACTAAGAGAATTAAACAGTGGGCAAAGAGAACGTTTTTCTGAAGTGATTGCTGAAGTTAGCTCAGATCAGGACCAAACCTTGACATTTTTCCTTAGTTATTTGGTTCGATCGGCGGGCTGGACTCCGTCTTATGATGTAAGATCGGAAGGCATTTCATCACCAATAAACATACACTACAAGGCAGAGGTCTACCAAAACACAGGAGTGGATTGGGATGATGTAAATCTAACCATAAATTCCGGTAATCCTGCGGCCAATGCGACATTACCCAACATCTCTACTACCTACGTAGATTTTATTGAAACGCTACCCCCACAGGCTAAACAAAGAGCACTAAGTGAAGTTGTGGTAACCGGATATTCAGAAGCTGATGCTCTCATGGAAGCAGAAAGGGCACTGCCTGCCCCACCTCCTGTTGAAGAAATGGAAAGCCAAACTTCATTCAGTTATAAAATAAATACACCATACTCGGTTCCATCAGACGGAAAAGCACATACTGTTGAAATTAAACGAGCAGAAGTTGATACCGATTACTCCTATTCCACCATACCTAAGTATTCTCCCTATGCTTTCCTGATTGGAAAGATGTCGAACTGGGATGATCTTAATTTAATTGCCGGAGAGGCTAACATCTATTTTGAAAACAGTTTTATCGGTACTACCCGAATTAACCCCAATTCTTTTAATGACACTCTTTCCGTTTCACTTGGGCGGGATGAAAGCATCGTAATTGAACGAACTAAGCTCCGGGATTTTGAAGAACGGAATTTCTTTGGAAACAGAGTACGTGAGAAAAATGCCTGGGAAATCAATATCAGAAATACAAAGTCAGAGACAATCACAATAACTATTCAAGACCAGCTTCCTGTTTCCAGAAACGAAGATATTAAGGTAGAAGCTAATCGCATTTCTGGCGGAACCCTGGACAAACAAACAGGTATAGTAACCTGGACAATAACCCTTGCTCCCAAAAGCTCTGAATCCGTGCAATTCGGCTATCAGGTCGAGTATCCCTCAAATCAGCAAATCAGATACTAAAATTCTGCTAAAAGAGTATACTTACATTAGCAACTCCCCTGTTAAAATTTTATCTTTACAAGCTATTGAGCCGCGCCTAAAACCGTGGCTCGTTTTATTGCATCATCCATAGCATGAAGGTGACGGAAATCACCTTTTTTTGTAGCAGGCAACCCCAATTTAAAAACTCGACTCCTTTGGAAACTGAATTATCAGAACGCTCGGTAAGTGTAGACATTCTTATAAACTTTGATGAGAATCAAAAGCTGGATTATGACCAGGCCAATGAACTGGAACCCAGAGAACGTGCACAGGTCCGTGAATACGTTCAGAATATTTTACGCAAGCGCAGCTATTTGGATTTTTTGATTGATGAATTTTCCAGCGTTTCTGTAGCTGAAATGAAGCCCGGATTAAAGAATATACTCCGGTTGGCTATTTATGATATGCTGTTTATGGACAGCACCCCTGATTATGCCGCTATTAATGAAGCTGTCGAAATTGCTAAAATGAAACTCGGTTCTAAAACCGGTGACTTAGTGAATGCCATCATGCGAAATTTACAGCGTGATCGCGAGAAACTTCCTAAACCAGCATTCAAGGATCGCAACAAACTGGTAGCTACTACTTTCTCTCACCCCGAGTGGATGGTAGAACGATGGAGAAAGCGTTTTGGGGAACGTGAAGCCTTCCAGCTTATGCAAGCTAACAACACCAGACCACATTACTATGTGAGAGTTAATACCCTGAGAACCAAGCCGGAAAATTTTGAGCTCCGCCTGGAGAAGATGGATGTAGTAGCAGAACCAAGCAATTGGCTGCCTTACTATTATAAGGTCGAGTCTGTTCAACCTTTTATCGAAAAGGGACTATTGAGTAAAGGAATTTGTCTGGTTCAGGATATTGCAGCCGGATTCGCTCCTACTATTTTGGATCCTCAACCCGGTGAAAAAGTGTTTGACCTTTGTGCTGCCCCTGGTACAAAGTCGATTATGATGGCTGACCTGATGCAGGCAGAAGGCGAAATTCTCTCTGTAGATATTTCTTCTCCAAGATTAGAGAAACTGGCCGAAAGTGCGCTTAACTATGGGGCTGAGAATATAAAAATACGCCGAGGAGATGTACTTGAAGTCTCTCTCGGACTGGCAGATGCCGTTCTTTTAGACGCACCTTGTACAGGTACCGGTGTTCTGAGTAAACGAGCCGACCTGCGCTGGAGACGTGACGAAGAAGGATTAAAAAACGCAGTTGAGCTTCAGGAGCAGTTGCTGGAAG
Source organism: Gracilimonas sp. (assembly GCF_040218225.1). NCBI lineage: Bacteria > Pseudomonadati > Balneolota > Balneolia > Balneolales > Balneolaceae > Gracilimonas > Gracilimonas sp. The sequence goes on along the minus strand of NZ_JAVJQO010000008.1, from coordinate 164,795 downwards.
AAGCTGCCAACATGGTGAAGCGTGGTGGACGTTTGGTATACAGCACCTGTTCACTTGAGCCGGAAGAGAATATGGAGCAAATCACCAAGTTCCTTGAAAAGTACGACAACTTTGAACTCGAGCCGCTGGAAGACTACCTGCCGGAAGAAGTACTGGCTGAAGAAGGTAAAGCCTATCAAACATTCCCGCATAAGCATGGATGTGACGGTCACTTTGGTGTACTCCTTAAACGAGTTAAATAATAAGTTTACAAACAATCGCTCCAACGCAGAGCGTGTAGAGCGAGGCTTTATTAATACATTCAACCATAGTAAACTGGTTCCGCACGCTCTGCGTCGGAACCAATTAGTTTAAATAACTGAAGTTTTGAGTAAAGAAATTCCCGCACAATACGACGCCTCTAAAGTTGAGGATAAATGGTATGCCTACTGGATGGAGAATAACTATTTCCATTCTGAACCGGATGAACGAGAATCTTTCACCGTAGTTATCCCTCCTCCCAATGTTACCGGTGTGCTCCATATGGGACACATGCTGAACAATACCATTCAGGACGTTCTGGTTCGCCGCGCCCGAATGCAGGGCTATAACGCCTGCTGGGTTCCCGGAACCGACCATGCCTCCATTGCCACAGAAGCAAAAGTAGTACGCAAACTTCGCTCAAAGGGAATTACCAAAAAAGACCTGTCCCGCGAGGAGTTTCTGGAACATGCCTGGGAATGGACCCATGAGCATGGGGGAATTATCCTTGAGCAATTGAAAAAGCTGGGAGCCAGTTGCGACTGGAATCGTACGGCTTTCACTATGGATGAGGATTATTCGGAAAGCGTGATTGATGTATTTATCGATCTGCATGAGAAAGGTAAAATCTATCGTGGTGAGCGAATGATTAACTGGGACCCTGCTGCCCAAACCACACTGAGTGATGAAGAGGTGATTCATAAAGAAGTGGATTCCAAGCTCTATCACGTTCGGTATAAGATTGTGGGTGAAGATGAGTATGTAACCATCGCTACTACCCGACCAGAAACCATTTTAGGTGATACCGCAGTTTGTGTAAATCCCAATGATAAGCGCTATAAACAACTGCACGGGAAAAAAGTGATTGTGCCTTTGATCAATCGTGAAATTCCCGTTATTCAGGATGATTATGTGGATATGGAATTCGGAACCGGTTGCCTTAAAATCACTCCTGCTCATGATGTTAATGACTATGAAATTGGTCAAAAACACAGCCTTGCAACCATCGACGTGCTGAATGCCGATGGCACCATGAGCGAAGCAGCTCAGCTATACATAGGTGAAGACCGTTTTGACGTTCGCAAGAAAATTGCCAGCGATCTGGAAGAAGCTGGACATCTCTTAGAAGTTGAAAACTATAAAAACAAAGTGGGCTTTTCAGAACGAACTGATGTACCCATTGAGCCCCGCCTGTCACTCCAATGGTGGGTGGATATGGATCAGCTCAGTAAGCCGGCTCTCGAAAACGTGATGGACGATACGGTTGAATTTCATCCCGCAAAGTTCAAAAACTCTTATCGACACTGGATGGAAAACATCCGCGACTGGAACATTAGCCGGCAGCTTTGGTGGGGACATCGCATACCCGTTTATTATTTTGGTGAAGGCCATGATGATTATGTGGTTGCTAAATCTGAAGAAGAAGCCCTTTCTAAAGCCCGGGAAAAATCAGGAAATGCTGGCTTAAAAGCTTCTGACCTTAAGCAGGATGAAGATGTACTGGACACTTGGTTTTCTTCCTGGCTATGGCCCATTTCTGTATTTGATCCGGAGTATATCCGAACTGGTAAAGCCAATAAAGAACTTCAGTACTACTATCCAACCAAAGATCTGGTTACTGCTCCTGAGATTATGTTCCTGTGGGTAGCACGAATGATTGTGTCCGGGTATGAATACATGGATGACAAACCCTTCGACAATGTGTATTACACCGGTATTGTAAGGGATAAAAAAGGTCGAAAGATGAGCAAGAGCCTTGGGAATTCTCCTGATCCACTGGAGCTCATTAAGAAGTACGGAGCCGATGGAATCCGGATGGGAATGCTATTTGCGACTCCGGCCGGTAACGACCTGCCTTTTGATGAAAAACTTTGCGAACAAGGCAGGAACTTCTGTAATAAAATTTGGAATGCCTTCCGTTTCCTCACCTTGAATATGGAAGCTGGAGTGAAATATGAGCCTACACTGGAAATCAACAAAGATGATATTTCAGACCGATGGATGGCGGCCCGCATTCAGCAAACCATTCAGGAAGTTAATAAGGACTTCGACAACTACAAGCTGAACGATGCCCTCAAAAAAGTATATTCCCTGATCTGGGATGACTTCTGTGACTGGTATATCGAATTGGCAAAACCTGAGGTATACGGTGAGAAAATCCCTGTTGATAAACTGAATACCGCACTCGGCTTCTTCGAGCAGCTTATGAAGCTCCTCCATCCTTTCATGCCGTTTATCAGCGAAGAAATTTATCAGCATATTCAGGAAAGAAGTGCAGAAGAAGCGCTCCTCATTTCTGAATGGCCTGAGGCCGATGAATCGAAATTGAATGAAGCTGACATTAAGCTTTTTGGCACCCTGCAACAGATGGTTTCTTCCCTCAGAAATATTCGCTCCGAAGTAAATGTTTCGCCTAAAGAAGAACTTGATGTATTGATCAGTACTAAAGAGCAGTCTACTGCTGAGTCCATTCTGAAAAATAAAATTGTGCTTCAGAAGCTGGAAAGTATTCAGTCATTAACGGTTTCAACTGGTATTGATAAACCAAAAGTTTACTCCTCTTCTATTGTGGATGGAAACGAAATTTTTGTTCCGCTGGATGGACTGGTTGATTTTGAAAAAGAAAGAGAGAGAATTCAGAAAGAGATTGATCGACTCGAAGGATTCCTGTCTGGTATCGAGAAAAAGCTCGCAAATAAAGGGTTTATAAATAATGCCCCCGAAAACGTCGTTGAACTTGAAAAGAAAAAGAAAGCCGATACAGAAGACAGTCTGGCTAAACTGCGTGAGCAGCTAAAAGATTTTGAAGGATAACCACGGCTTTACATTATTAGTGGTTAAAGCATCATTTTTATGAAAACATTTTCACTTCCATCTGAAGAACCTAAAGGAAGGCCTGATTTTCTTTCAGGGCTTAATAAACAGCAGAAGCAGGCCGTCACCCATACCGATGGCCCACTGCTTATTGTAGCTGGTGCCGGTTCCGGAAAAACAAGGGTATTGACTTACCGGATTGCTTATCTCCTTCAGCAGTACAAAGCAGCACCCGAACAAATTCTGGCACTTACCTTTACCAATAAGGCCGCCCGGGAAATGAAAGAAAGGATTCAGAACCTGATTGGTGATAAGGCCAAAAAACTCTGGATGGGCACCTTCCACTCTATCTTCTCCAAGATTTTGCGGTTTGAAGCCGATAAAATAGGGTTTGGTTCTGACTTCACCATTTATGACACCAGTGATTCACAAACGGTTATTAAGCAGATTCTTCAGGAACTGAACTTTGATCCCAAAGAGATCAAGCCAAAAACTATCCATAACAAGATCAGTGACTCCAAAAATCAGCTTATTGAAGCGGACATGTATCAGGATCGCTTTGTGAGCAGCACGCTGGATGACATCACTGCCCGGGTCTATAAAATCTATAACAAGCGTTTGAAGCAGAGTAACGCTATGGATTTCGATGACCTATTGGTGAAGCCTATTCAGCTATTCGAAGAGCACCCGGAAATTCTGGAAAAGTATCAGGACCGTTTTAAGTATATCCTTATTGATGAGTACCAGGATACCAACCATGCACAGTATAAAGTAACCAAGCTCTTAGCCGCCAAGTACGAAAATATCTGTGTGGTGGGTGATGATGCCCAAAGTATTTACTCTTTTCGCGGAGCTGACATCTCTAATATCCTGAACTTTAAGGAAGACTATGAGAACGCCACTCAGGTTCCTCTGGAGCAGAATTATCGTTCTACAAAAGCTATCCTGCAGTGTGCAGATTCTATTATCAAGCAGAATACCAAGCAACTGGACAAAACCCTATGGACCGAGCAGGATTATGGTGAGCGCATCACCGTTCTGGAAAACTTTGACGAACGTGATGAAGCCAATCGTGTAGCCAGCCATATTCAAAATCTGAATATCAAACATGGCTACAAGAACAATGATTTTGCTATTCTGTATCGGACGAATTATCAGTCACGTGTGTTTGAAGAAGCGCTTCGGCGCAAGGATTTAGCTTACCAGTTAGTGGGCGGGCTATCCTTCTATCAGCGTAAAGAAATCAAAGATGTGCTGGCCTATTTGACGCTTCTGGTTAATCCTCATGATGAAACCAACTTGCTTCGAATCATCAATGAACCTTCCCGTGGGATTGGTAATAAATCTATTCAGGACTTGATCAAGCAGGCCCGGGAAGAAAGCAGTTCTATCTGGAATATCATTCAGGACATTGAAGACCTTGACGTCTACAAACCAGCAAAAGCTCGCGTACGTGAGTTTGTGGATATGATTAACCGCCTTAGAAGCAACCTCGAAAACGGCGAAAGTATTATGGACACCGTGAAGGCCATGCTGGAGCAATCGGGTTATATGCGGGCACTGGTTGAAGAAAATTCTCACGAATCGATGATGCGAAGGGATAACATCATTGAACTTCAGAATGCGATCTCTTATTACGAAAAAGGAAAAGAGAAACCCTCTTTAAGTGCTTTCCTTCAGGAGATAAGTCTGATTACCGATACTGACAAGTTTGATGAAGATAAACCTGCCATCACTTTGATGACAGTTCACGCTTCTAAAGGACTTGAATTCCCTTGTGTATTCATTGTTGGACTGGAAGAAAACCTCTTCCCTATGGGCGCCCGGGATAATTTTGATGTGGATATAGAAGAGGAACGACGGTTATTTTACGTGGCTATTACGCGGGCTGAAGAACGTTTATACTTCAGTCATTGCAGAAGCCGTTTTAAATTTGGTGAAGAAATGCGTCAGGGACGTTCCCGCTTTTTGGATGAAGTTGACGCTGGAGTTGTACAGACAGAGACAGGCGCAACCATCACTCAGAAAAAAGATCGGTTCGAAAATAAATCATCAGGCAATTCTGACACAACCATAGAATACGACTGGAAACAATCTCACACAAAGAAAACCTATAAATCCCCCTCCGCTACCATTCATTATGATTATGAAGATGGGGAAGATCCTTTCCAGGTTGGTACCAAGGTAATGCACTCCAAATTTGGCCCGGGAAAGATCATTTCCAGATCAGGATTAGGAACAGATGCCAAAGTTGTTGTATTTTTCAAAAATAGAGGACAAAAAAAGTTAATGCTCAGAGCAGCACCTTTGCAGGTAATTGATTAGTAAATAGCACATTACCCCACGTTAGCTCAATAAAATTATGTACAGTAGGCAGGCTATATTTATATTTCTATTCCTGTGTTTAAGTACCGTTTCCGTGCTTGCACAACCTGTAATCACTCCAAGAAACATGGCTCTCGGAGGTGGTGGAAGTACCTACATTACCGATTATAATGCTAATTTTTATAACCCTGCTAACCTCATGATCAGAGACCGGGAAGGAAACTTCTCAATCGGAGTTGGTATCGGGGGGTTTTTCTTTAATCCTTTTCAGAATTTTGACACTCCAAATCTGCAATATGAAAATGCCCGGGATTATCTGGCTGCCTACGAATCCGGTAATATGACCTCATTTGATTCGAACCGGGATGAAATATTGGATGAGAATTATCCACGTAATGCTTCGCTCTCCAATAACACCACCCGGTACGACGCCACTATTCTTGGCATGAAATGGAAAAGAGAAAATCATTCTTTTTCGCTGGCAATCAGAACACGCACTTCCTCGAACTTTCGTGTTGGCAAGGGTTGGTATTTAAATGAATTTCAGGAAGATAGAGACGGGAATACCGTACTTGATCGAACCTTAATCCACAGATATCAGACATTGCATGAAGTCTCTTTTGGATATGCTGAGTCTTTCCAATTTTTAACAGGGTTAACCCCCCGGCTCGATAATTTCATTATCGGAATTGCTCCAAAAATTGTAGTTAGTGGAAATTACCAGAATGCGGCATGGGAAAATGTTTACGAACAGCAAGAAAATTCCATACAAAGAATTCAGTCTTTTTCCTACGATGCCACCGGGGAATTTGCTTCATCTACCCAAGCATACCTGAACGGTACCAATATTGAAAATGCCAATGCCCGCGCTTTTAATAACGACTATTTCACTTTTGACGGAGTTGGTGCCGGGTTGGATATCGGTGTTACCTATCTGCTCACTCTTGGAAATGATCTTTCTGCCATTCGTCCTGATCAGCAGCCAACCCGAAAATCTCTACGGTTGTCTTTTGCCATGACTGACATTGGCTTTGTTTCTTATAACAACAACGAACTTACGATATCTACTGACCTCGACACTACCAATAATGCTGTAGTGCCGAATACTGTCAGTAATGAAATGTTTACCGGCACCAAAGGGCAGTACATTTCTTTTATTGAACAATATGCTGAAAATAACCCTTTCCTGAATACGAACAGAAACAGAACTTCTTTCTCCTCGCTTTTACCGATGGCCGTTCATGGAGGTGCCTTGCTTGAAATAAACCGATTAAAGCTGATGGGTGATGTAAGTATCGGACTCACAAACAATGCTTTTAATTCAACCCAAATAATTTCCTCTTTTGGAATTGAACTGCGCCCCTTAAAGTTTCTGCCGTTCCGGGGCGGTGTACAGTTTAAGGCTGAACGTCCGGATTTTCTGAGTGTAGGTACAGCTATTGAAACAAAGAACTGGGATTTTTCGGTTGCCGCCCTCTTTACACCCAACTCACTCACAAATCAACCCACAATAACCGGAGTTTCGGTAGCTACCCTTCAGTTCCACTTTTAAAGACTGCCACTTTGCCCTACATTACTGACAGGCAGCGGGTGTTTCTGACGCTTTGTTTTGAGTGAATGATATGGCTTCGTATTTGCATTCTAAACATCAAACGAAAAAACTGCAGATATTTTTATTTATGAAACAGCGCTTTGATTTTTTTGAGAACTTCGACCAGTCTGACGATAATTTTGATGACTTTGAGCAGGCTATACCTCTGATGTCGGAAGAGGAAGAAAAAGAACTGACGGAAGCCGAAATCCCCGATTCCCTACCTATTCTCCCTTTAAAGAACACTGTATTATTTCCTGGGGTTGTTGTGCCTATCACTGTTGGCCGAGACCGTTCTCTGGCTTTGGTTAAAGAAGCCTATGATGGGGACAAAACAATTGGTGTTGTCACACAAAAGAATGAGGACATTGAAGAACCAGAGTACAAGGATCTTCATAAGATTGGAACCGTTGCCCAAATTCTGAAGCTTATTAAAATGCCCGATGGCAGTAAAAGCATCGTAATTCAGGGCAAATCCAATTTTAAGGTTAAAAAATTCACTCAAAGCTCCCCCTACTTTAAGGCAGATGTAGAACCTTACAGTAAAGAAATGGATATCGAAGGACTGGAGCTGGATGCTTCGGTTCGAAACATAAAAGAAACGGCTACCAAGATTATCAACATGTCTCCGAATATTCCTTCTGAGGCATCTATAGCGGTCAACAACATCAACAGCCCTACCTTCCTGTTGAACTTCATTTCTTCCAATTTGAATGTATCCATATCAGATAAGCAGTCACTGCTGGAGATTCGTAAGTTTTCTGAGAATCTTGATAAGGTTATGGAATTCCTCGAGAAGGAAGTTCAGGTGCTGGATATGAGTGAGAAAATCCGTACTAAAGTAAAATCGGATATTGACGATCAGCAGAGGGAGTTCTACCTCCGCCAACAAATGAAGGCGATTCAGGAAGAGCTGGGTGAAGATGCTGAACAACAGGATATCGAAAAGCTTCGGGACAAACTTAACGCTAAAAAACTTCCAGACGAAGCCAGAGAAACTGCTGAAAAAGAATTGCAGCGATTGGAGATGACTCCAAATGCATCCCCTAACTATGGTATAATCTATAGTTATGTGGAATGGATTTTAGATCTACCCTGGGAAGAATTTTCTGAAGACAAGCTTGATCTTGAATACGCCCGTAAAGTGCTGGATGAGGATCATTACGGACTCGAGAAAGTTAAGAAACGTATTGTCGAATACCTGGCTGTGTTAAAGCTAAAACAAGACATGAAAGCCCCTATTCTTTGTTTTTACGGCCCTCCGGGTGTCGGTAAAACCAGTTTAGGTAAATCCATTGCAAGAGCGTTAAATCGAGAATTTGAGCGATTTAGTTTAGGTGGAATTCGTGATGAAGCCGAAGTTAGGGGTCACCGCAGAACCTACATTGGGGCTCTCCCCGGACGAATTATCCGGGCCATGAAGAAAGCCGGGAAAGGAAATCCGGTTATTATGCTGGATGAAATTGATAAAGTTGGTGCCGATTACAGAGGCGACCCTACATCTGCCTTGCTTGAGGTACTTGACCCTGAACAAAATGATACATTTACTGACAATTACCTCGAGCTCGAATATGACCTGTCTAAGGTGATGTTCATTGCTACGGCAAATTCTCTGGATACCATTCCGGCTCCGCTAAAAGATCGTATGGAAATCATCAATATTAGTGGATACACGCTGGAAGAAAAAACACAGATTGCCAAAAAGTATCTGATACCCAAGCAAATTGAAGAAAATGGACTCAAGAAAGAGCAGATTTCTTTCACTGATGAGTCAATAGAGCGTCTCATCGATCAATATACCCGTGAATCCGGGGTACGTAACCTGGAGCGACAAATCGCTGGTTGTTGCCGTGGTGTAGCTGCCAAAATAGCTTCTGGTGAAATCGAAGAATTTGATGTTGAAGCGGATGATGTAGAAGAATTTCTTGGCAAACGAAAATTCTTTAGTGATGCAGCAGAACGAACTACAGTCCCTGGCGTTGCTACCGGGATGGCCTGGACACCATACGGTGGTGATATCTTATTTATCGAGGCCAGCGTGTCGAAAGGTTCGGGCAAACTCAATATCACCGGTCAGCTTGGTGATGTGATGAAAGAATCAGCTATGTTGGCTGTTTCCTATCTGAAAGCACATTCCGAAGAAATTGGTATTCCCGAGGAAGCTTTCAAGTATTGGGATTTACATGTTCACGTACCAGCCGGAGCAGTTCCAAAAGACGGACCCTCTGCCGGAGTATCGCTAATGTCAGCCATTGCTTCTATTTTCACTCAACGTAAAGTGAAAGGCACCATTGCCCTTACCGGCGAGATCACCCTTCGCGGACTTGTTCTGCCTGTTGGTGGAATCAAAGAAAAAGTGCTGGCGGCCAAGCGTGCCGGAATCAAGAAAGTGTTACTTCCAAAGAAAAACGAAAAGGATGTAGCTGAGATCGAAGAAGAAGTACTTGGTGACCTGGAAGTAGAATACCTGGAGCGCATGGATCCATTGCTGGACATCATCCTTGAAGATGAACCCGTACAGGATGCTTCTGATTTCTTTAAAGTAAGTGAAGCCCACAAAGCTTCAGTAACTGGTAAAAATGGTAAGATGCCGGCTAAAGACGTTGACGTAGTTAGTCGAGATGATGACTAGTCAAAACAAATGCTAAACTAATCTTAAAGAGCGGGCATAAACCCGCTCTTTTTTTATTCATATAAAGCAATCCAGCCCATCAAGTGCCATATGAATAAGTAGCCCTAGCCCTGCCACCTGTATCCAATGATTCCACTTCCCCGCTTTTTCCGAAAGCTTTTTAGACTTCAAAAAGAAAGGAACCATGAACATTGACATGTAGAACAATATTGCCCAAACCGTATGTAGAGGGTGAAAACCGATCGAACACCGGTTCGGATCATACACGGTATTCGCTAATAAATGATCCACATCTACGATCATTGTTGCTATCAGAATAAGAAAAGCCGATTTCCACTTCTTACGAAAGAATACCCAAGCAACAATCAGCGGAATAATAAAATGAAGAAGTATGTGCAGCATTAAAAAAGTATATGAGTGAAAACCAAGATAGTGATATACGGGATCTTCATCTTTTGATAAAACCATATTGTTAATCTCTTTTCCTTCCTTATTTTTGTCACATGCAAAAAGGACGAGTCATACAATCTACCGGCAGCTGGTACCATGTGGATACCGGAGATGAGATTATAGAATCACGCCTCCCGGGGCGCTTTCGATTAAGTGAAAAAGAAGTAACCAATCCCATTGCCGTTGGTGACTGGGTTGAGTTTGAGCTTAACGATGACGGAACCGGTAATATTGAGGAGATCCATGACCGGGACAACTACATCACCCGTCAGGCTACTCATGGTAAAAAAGGCGAACAGATACTGGTTGCAAACCTGGATCAGGCATGTGTTGTGCAGTCCATTAAAAAGCCAAAACTAAAGGAAGGCTTTATAGATCGCTTTTTGGTTACTTGCGAAGCTTATGAAGTAAAACCGGTTATTATTTTGAATAAAATTGATTTAGCCAAAAGTGGCGGGCTCGAATTTGCGGAAGAACTCTCAGATTTATACACAGAATTGGGTTATACTTTTTTAATTACCAGTATTAAAGATGAAAGCTCCCTGCAAAAGTTAAAAAAGCTTCTCAAGAACAAAACATCAGCTTTTATTGGTCCCTCTGGTGTAGGTAAAACAAGTTTGGTAAATGCTATTGATCCCTCCTATGACTTAAAGGTGAAAGAGATTTCTGACTTTTCAAACAAAGGAAAGCACACCACTACTTTTGCTCAGCTTATTCCTCTTAATTTTGGCGGATATATAGCTGATACACCTGGTATCCGCGAATTTGGGTTGGTGAATATCGAACCCTGGGAATTATCTTTGTTTTTTCCCGAGATGCTGGAACCCAGACAGACGTGTCAGTTCAGCAACTGCACGCACGCTCATGAACCGAAATGCGGTGTAGCCCAGGCATTTGAGGAAGGTAAGATAGCAGCCAGCCGGTATAATTCGTATCTGAACATGCTGGAATCCCTTTAAATCTATATTATGAGATACCTCAATATGGGTATTCCCTCTCTGCAAAATTATATAGATATTAGAAGATAACACTCAACAAATATCAAGGAGTACGAATGTTTAATAATTTCAAAAAAATAATCAAAGGCTTATGTGCCTTATCTGTCATAAGCCTAGCTACAGTCGGGAATGTACAAGCACAACTCGGGGATGCAGGTGCTATTTTAAGAGGTGGTGCTGCAGATGCCAATATCTTAATGGAAAACTTCCTCGCTCCTTACACAAAAGGTTTTGGGGCAGATTTAAACACTGGTTGGTTTAATACGGCTAAAGCACACCCAACCTTAGGATTTGATATCAGTTTAAACGTATCAGCGGCAGTAATTCCATCAAGTGACAAGATGTTTGATGTAACTGCTTTGAATTTAAGCCAACTGGAGCTCACTTCCGGTAGTGCAGAGACACCCACTATTGCTGGTGATAAGAGCACGAACACCACTATGGGTGTATATCTGGAAAACCCACAAACCGGACAAGAAGAGCTGGTAACAGAATTTGGCTTACCTGGTGGCACTGGTTTTGCTTACGCTCCAGCCCCTATGGTACAAGCCAGTATTGGGATTATCAAAGACACAGACCTTACTATAAGATTTGTACCTGAATTTACCGCCCCTGTTGTAGATGCTGGTGTTGGAATGTTTGGAATTGGAGTTAAGCATGGCATTAACCAATGGTTGCCTGGTGGAAAACTCCTTCCAGTAGACCTTTCGGTACAAGTTGGTTATACAAAGTTCGATGCCAACGCCAATTTCAATGTAGATCCAGAAGTTCCTCAGGGTGGAAATGCAGAAATTGAAAATACTTTCCCCGCTTCAACCTGGGACGACCAAAGCATAGAGCTTGAAACAACGGCTACTACCTTTAATGCTATTGTAGGAAAAACACTTCCATTTATCTCCGTATATGGTGGATTGGGATATGAGACTTCAAAAACTACGTTAGCTACACCCGGAATGTATCCTATCACTTCATTCAATCCTGATTATCCAAATGATCCGGTTAATGAGAAAGAAAAAAGAATTGAAGCAATTGAAGCTCCAATCGATTTAGAGATTAAAGGTGACAATAAAATCCGTGCATTTGCCGGTTTAAGACTTAGCCTTGCAATCTTTAGAATTTCAGCCAGCTATACACAATCTGCATACTCTGCATTTAATGTAGGTGTAGGTTTTGGCTTGAGATAAGCTGATTAGAAATATTTCAATAATAAAAAAGGCGCTCAATTGAGCGCCTTTTTTTATACACGTTTTGCTTCTGGCAAATTAATGATCGGCCAACAAAGGCTTTTCTACTTTTTCATCTGATTCAATAATACCGTCTCTGAGCCGTACAATTCGACGGGCGTGATCAGCAATCTCTTGCTCGTGCGTTACCACGATAATGGTATTACCCTGACGGTACAGTTCTTCAAACAATAACATAATCTCTTCCCCGGTTTTAGTATCCAAGTTACCGGTAGGCTCATCGGCAAGCAAAATAGATGGACGGTTCACAAGTGCCCGCGCAATAGCTACCCGCTGTCTCTGTCCACCAGAAAGCTCGTTAGGCTTATGGTCTATCCTATCCCCTAACCCTACCTTAGTAAGCACCTCTTTAGCACGTTCTTTACGTTCTGCTGACTTCATTCCGGCATAAATTAATGGTAACTCAGCATTGGCCAAACAGGATGTTCTTGGAAGTAGATTAAACGTCTGGAATACGAATCCGATTTCACGGTTTCGCACTTCAGCCAATTCAGCATCATCCATTTTGGAAACATTGCTGCCATTCAGGATATAATCACCCGTAGTTGGTGTATCCAGACAGCCAATCATATTCATTAATGTCGACTTCCCAGAGCCCGAAGGCCCCATAATAGCAATGTATTCATTCTCTTTTACATCAAAAGTTACACCAGCAAGGGCATGAACTTCGGTATTACCCATCTGATATACTTTTGTAAGATCGGTTATTTCAATAACTGGTTTTTTCGACATAATGATTTATTGGTAAGGTGACTTAATTGAAAGTAGCCGTTTTATTATTGACAGTGACATTATCGCCATCATTAAGAAGATTAGAAAGTGTTCGGTAACTCCCGATCACAATCTCCTCTCCGGCATTGATTCCGGAAAGAATCTGTATGTGCGTGTTGTCGCTAATACCAGTTTCAACTTCTTTACGCACTGCTTTGCCATCTTCAACTACAAAAATGACTTTTCTTATGTCCTCTTCTTTAATAATCAGATCATTATCATCCTGAGAACTAGCCAATGTTATTTCAGCTGAATCTGATTCAGCTTTACCTGTTTTCTCATCCTTGGCAAAATCTCGTACAGTTACAGCCTGAATTGGTACTGATACTACATTAGTAGCCGTCTGAGTTTCAATATCTACGGTAGCAGACATTCCTGGCCGGAATTTTGGAACAAACATTTCTTCAGGATCTTCAGAAGCCTCATTTCGCACAAGTCTTTCAGGACTGCTATCCAGATTATGAGGAGTAATAATTCTAACTTTTACCTGATAGTTAGTAACCTGTTCATTAGTCCCGCTTCCTGTTACCTGCGCTGAGTTAGCAATTTCGGTAACCACACCATTAAACCTTCGTTCCGGGTAAGCATCCACTTCAATCCGGGTAGTATCAGCAAAGTCAACGTTAACGATGTCGTTCTCATTAACTTCGACCAAAACTTCCATTCTATCAAGCAGAGAAACACGCATCATTTCGGTTCCCGCCATCTGGGCGTTACCTAAAACCCGCTCCCCTTCTTCCACGGCAAGTCCGGTTACGGTTCCATCCTGTGGTGCCCTGATGACCGTTTGCTCCAGTTCTTCCTTAGCCTGTCGCAACTGAGCTTCTGCACTTTGAATTTGATATTCAGCTGCTTTCAAATTGGCCTTTTGTGATTCCCACTCAGATTTAGACTGAATGTAGTCCATCTCGGAAATCAGATCTTTTTCATACAGTTTTTGATCTCTTTGGTAGGCTGCTTCTGCCCTAATCAAAGAAGCTTTGGTTTGTTCCATCCTGGCTTTTTGTGTTAGCAAGGCAGCATTCAGATTATCAATTTGAGCCTGGTAAATATCCGGCTTGATACGAACAAGTAAATCACCTTCCCGAACAAAATCGCCTTCTTTTACAGCCAGCTCAATGATTTCTCCGGAAACATCCGGGCGAATAATCACCTCAATTTCTGGCTGGACTTTACCTGACGCCGATACGAGCTGAGTTATCGTTTTTAGTTTTGCGGTAGCTGTTTCTACCTCTTTACCTGTATCAGAATTACCAATTACTCCGGTGAATCGAAGGGTAAGTCCCAAAGCAACAATAACCCCAAGCACTCCTCCGATCCATATCAACAATTTGCTTGTTGAAGATTTCTTTTTAGCCATTTTCCCTTTCCTATCCCTATGTAATTAAATGGTGTTTTATTAAAATTCTACGCTGTCGCCACTTAGTTTTCCTAAGTAATAATCCAACAGCTTCTCCTGAAAAATCAGGTTATACATCGCCTGCGTATAGTTTGACTGGGCCTCCACATAGTTAGCCTGAGCCTGACTTAGTTCAATCAGCGTACTTGAACCTACATTGTAACGTTCCTGTTGTGTTTCAAATGCTCTCTCACTAGCTCTTCTCGATTTCTGAGATGCCTGTAGTTGTTTCGCATAGGATGTATAATCGTTGTATGCTTGTGCTACTTCCTGGATCACCTGGAGCTTGGCATTATCAAATGAAAGCTCTGCATTTTTCAGCTGTATTTTTGAAGACTGAATATTGTACATCCGGTTCCAATTCTGGAAAATTGGAATATTCACAGAAAACCCTAAAGAACGGTTTATTCGCTGATCAAAAAACTGTTCTGAGAAAGGCACTTTTTCTCCCGCTAAAGTATATTGATCTCCGTATGAAGTAGATAATCCAGCACTGGCCGAAACTGAAGGATACAAGCTACCTTTCGCGATCTTAAGCTGGTATTCTAAACTTTTGATGTTGGCAATGTCGCTTTTAAGATCCGACCGATTCAGCAAAGCCTGATCAATAAGTTCACTAAGCATTACATTATCAGTCATACTAGCGGACTTTTCATCCAATTCTGCTTCCGGTACTGTAAATTCATACTCTCCCAGTGGGTCAATTTGCAGCTGACGAACCAAAACAAGCTTGCTGAATTTAAGAGCATTTTCTTGCTGAGTAACAGATAATTCATCACTTGCTACCTGTGCCTCCTGATTATATAGATCTACTGAAGGACGGGACCCCACTTCCACCTGTGCACGAACCTGTTCAAGCTGTTGTTGGGAATTTTCCAGATTCTCCTGTGCAATTTCCAAAAGCTGGAGATCCAAAAGAACTTGCAGGTACCGCGAAGCAGTGTTGAAAATCACTTGCTCTCTAGCTCTTTGCAAACTTTCTTCTGAAGAGATCTTAGACTGCTGACTAGAACGTAATGACATAATGTTATTAAACCCGTCAAATACTGTAATGCTTGCACCAACTCTACCACTTACTCCCTGGCTTGTAGTATTGACAAATGGATCCAACCCTTCATTAAACCTATCCTGAACAAATTGCTGTCCTGTAGTCCTTGAACCATCAAAGCTACTGTTTATTGATGGTGCAAAATCAGCATACTCACTCGTTATACTTTCATTAGCTAGATCCAGGTTATTCTTTGCCTGCTTAAGCTGATAGTTATTTTCAAGAGCAATTTGGATTGCCTCCTGAATAGAAATTGTTCGTGCTTCCTGTGCTGATATAGAAGTTGTAAATAATAGAAGTGCAAGTAGCGTAGATGAAAGTATTCTTTTCATAATTATAATTCGTTTTTGTATTAACGGGTTTGTACACGAGAATGGACGAAAATAGTTACAGTTTAGTTGCCCTATTTTCGAATTTTATATCCTTTTACAGAGAAGAGCTAAATAGTTGTAAAATCAATCGTCAGAATCACGGCCTTTCTCCTTCAATGCCGCTACTTTGTTGTCGATATAATCAAGAACTAAACTAAGTCCCTTTTTTGCAAGCATTCGCTTTATCTCTTTTGAAATAGCCGAATCTGAATGACTCCGGGTATTGTATACTTTTGATGACGTGGATGAAGAATTCTTTCGGTTTGAACCGAGTAAAAACCCAATAACTATCGAGGCTCCCACTATAGGGAGCGGGTATTTTTTGATCAGGTTTTTTGGAGCTATACTGGTTGATACTTCTTCCTTAACTTCATCAATAGACTTATCAAGCCCATTTTGAATATTGGCTAACTCTTGCTCAAGCTCTTTTTTCTTTTTTTCGAGATTTGATAACTTTTCTTTAGCCATTTTTATCTGATTGTTTCTTTTTGTTTTCTTTCAGTGCAAGCTGTTCTTGTTCTTGCTGTTGATTTGGAAGTGTATCCAGAAACTCTGCAAGAATCTGTTGTTGAATTTTACGGGCAATAGATTTTGGTTTGGCTACAACAAAAATCAACCCCAGAAGAATAAAAGGAGAAGCAACAATTGCATAACCAGCCCATTCTTTATCCAAAACATCACCCAGGTAAATGGAAAGTGCAATCATACCAAAAATTAATCCCAGTCCAAGTATGGTATAACCAAATAACTGTTGAATGGACTGCCCGATCAGGTAACTGATTTTGTCACTAATGTTAAGCACACTTAACTCAATACGAGTCTCAACATAATGCTTAAGTTCCCGGGTAATCTGTTTAATTCTGCTTCCTACATCTTCCATGGGAATCTAATCTTCTGACTTGAATATTTTTGCAGCTATAAATCCCACAGCAAATCCTATAGCAACAGAGGCTAATGGATTTCTTCGAATAGTATTCTCAGATCGTTCTCTTATCTCTTCCAGACGAACCTGCAAGTCTTCGTCTTCAAGAATTTCCCGGCCTCGGTCTATTGCACTGTCAAGGCGTTCATTTAAATTTTGGATGATTTCTTCGTTCATAATGCCCTTTGTTTTATTTCAATATAAGAAATTGCATTGGATGCATAAATCATTCCATTGCAAAAAGTTATTCGTAGCGCAAACTTTCTATTGGGTCAAGTTTAGCAGCTTTGAAAGCCGGATAAACACCAAAAGTAAGACCTACAATTAACATCCCAAAGAAACCAAGAATTACTGACCAAACTGGTATAACTGCTTCTGTTTCAATCCAAACCGCCATGAGATTACCAACTCCAATTCCTAAAATCATGCCGATGATTCCTCCAATCTGACATATGAAAATGGCTTCCATCAAAAATTGACTCACAATAGCTTTCCGGGTTGCTCCTACTGCTTTCCTTACTCCAATTTCCCGGGTGCGTTCCGAAACAGAAACCAACATTATGTTCATAACCCCGATTCCAGCACCAAGAAGAGTGATTAAACCAATTGCAAAACCACCTAAATAAAGAGCTCCTGTAAAAGCGTCAAAAGTACCGGAAAGAGAATCATTTGTTGAAATTTCGAAATCGTTATTTTCACCCGGGCTTACCTTTCTTATTACTCGGAGTATTCCTGTAATCTCTTCTACTGTTTCCGTAATAAAATCTATCTCCGGGGCACGCACTTGTATACTGATATTTCTATTTCCCCCGTATGCATTTAAAGCTGTTGTATAGGGAATGAGAACGTAGTTATCAAAAGACTGCCCGAATATCTGTCCTTTAGATTCCAGAAGCCCAATAACCGTGTATGGCTTTCCATCAAAGCGGATCTCTTTACCAAGCGGGTATTCGTTTTTGAACAGTGCATTTTGAACATCTTTACCGATTATTACCACATTCCTGCCATACTGTACGTCATCACCGGTGAAGTTCCGGCCGTCTTCGATTTCGTAGGAATTGTTGGCTAGGTAATTTTCATTACTTCCTCTTACGCCCACATTGGGCTCTGTCTCTTCATCGCCGAATTTAATTTTTGTGGTATTAAAGTACTCGTCGGGACTCATTCCTCTCCCAACTCTCATCATATCCTGTAATCTTTCAGCCGTTGTGAAGTCGATATCTTTGCGGTTACGAATGTCGTCGCTTAAAGAACCCATTTGAACTGCAGGAGTTTTAGATACATTAATAACATCGCTCCCCATCAAACTCATGGTATTCTTGAAATAGTTATCCAGAACTGCCACAGCAGTCGTTGAAACTATTACAGCAAATACCCCAATCACTAAAGCGAGCAGGGTTAGAAATGAACGAAGCTTATTTCCCCTTAGGGAATCCAGCGCCTGAATTGTCGTCTCTTTGATATGCATTTTATTCAAACCTCAATGATTCAATAGGATCTGATTTAGCCGCCCGGTAAGCAGGAATAAAGCCAAATATAACTCCAACCATCGTACAAATACTGAAAGCCAGAATCACTACACTTACATTCATAACAGCTACAAAGGCCTGATTAATCAGCAAAGTTAAACCACCGGCAAGGGCTACACCAATAACTCCTCCCAGTAAACAAATGGCGATGGCCTCGAGAAGGAATTGAGTTAATATTTCCCATGCTTTGGCCCCCACTGCTTTTCGAATTCCTATTTCTTTAGTGCGTTCACGTACCGATACAAACATAATATTCATGACTCCAATACCACCAATCAAAAGTGAAAGACCACTTAAAATAAAACCTACCGTATAGATTCCAGCTTTCATTCCCTCCAACTGCTGTTTAAAGGCTTCGGGTTTATTCAGTGCAAAGTCGTTGTCTTCGGTAGCATCAAGCTGGCGGATTCTTCGCATAATGCCTTCCAGTTCATATTCACCCTCTTTCAACAATTCCTGATTGGGAAATTGAACCCCAATTTGAATCCCATATCTCAAGCCATAAATCTGACCATATGCTGAGATCGGAATAATTATGCGGTTATCAGTGTCTTCAAGACCCAGGAACTTACCTTGTTTTTCTAACACACCTACAATAGTGAATTTCTGCCCTCCTACTCTTATCTGTTTTCCAAGCGGAGTCTCAAATTCGAAAAGTGATTCCATCAGGGTATTCCCAATAACGGCAACTTTCGAACCAGAACGGACTTCCTGTTCAACAAACATTCGCCCCTGAGCAATATTCAGTCCCTGTATTTCCAGATAATTAGCTGTTGTTCCACTCAGACCAACTCCTTCTGCACTCTTTTCCTGATATCGAACAGCTGTTCCCCGGTTTGCTGATGCCGTCACATTTTCTGCATAGCGACTGTAGTCCCTGATTTGTTCTACATAATCAAGCTTCATTTCCTGTCGGTTGCGGTATTCCCACCATTTGTATTCGCCTCCCATTCCCCAAGGCCATTTTTCCACATATACCACATTTTGCCCCATCATAGACATACTCTTTTCAAAAGAAATGTCCATACCGGTAGTAACTGCGTCGACTATGGTTACCATGGTAATTCCGATGATAATACAAAGAGCCGTTAGCGTAGACCTGATTTTGTTGATTTTAAGTGCCCGAAGAGCAATCCGGAAACCTTCTAAGAAACTGTTTACTATTCTCATGAAATTATTTGAGGTGAAAAGACGTCTCTGTTACGTACATATTTTATTTTCGTTGCATCATTTTTAAAAAATAAATGCTCAAGGCTTCAGACTTATGGAAACTGAAAATATTCCTTATTTTGAATAAAAAATTGCTTTTATGAAATTAGACGTTCTTGTTTTTGCCTCTCATCCTGACGATGCTGAATTAGGTTGTGGAGGAACTATCGCCTCTCTTACCTCTTCAGGGAAAAAAGTGGGCATCATTGACCTCACTAAAGGTGAAATGGGTACTCGCGGAACTCACAAAACCCGTGCACAGGAAGTTAAGAAAGCCTCAGAAATACTAGGTATTTCATATCGTAAAAATTTAGATCTCGGCGATTCACTCCTCCCCAATACCCGGGAGAATCAGCTTAAAATAATTGAACAAATTCGATTAACCCAACCTCATATATGCCTGGTTGGTGCTCCCTTCGACCGACACCCGGACCACACAAAAGGCACCAGCCTTGTTCTGGATGCCCTTTTTTATTCAGGATTGAAAAAGCTGGAAACCAAAGACCAAAACGATAAATCCCAGAAACCCTGGCGTCCGTCGCATATACTTCATTATATGCAAGACCGGCCTATTGAACCAGATTTTGTTTTTGATATTTCTGAACATTGGGAAACCAAGAAGAACTCTATGTTGGCTTTTAAAACTCAGTTTAATGTGAATGAACCCGGAGACGAGCCTTCAACTTACATTTCTACCGAAAATTACTTTAAGCAACTGGAAGCACGAGCCCGGTATTTTGGGCACCTTGCCGGATTTGAGTTTGGAGAAGTTTTCAAATACTACCTTTCTCCTGCGCCACTGAAAAACTTTACCGCCTTTTTTGACAGCGCCCCGCCAAGATAGTTTAACAGGCTAATCTGGTTCTATACTTACGAAGCGTTCAATGTTCCGGGACATTTCAATGCGGGTTACCAGAGATTTGACCACTCTTTTATACAGCTCGTCACCAAGAATTTTATCCTCTACTCCGGCATCTATATTAGGATTATCATTCACCTCGATCACATACACTTTGTCGCCAAGCATTTTCAGGTCAACTCCATAAAGTCCGTCTCCCATTAGTGATGCTGCTTTTGTAGCTGCTTTAAGTACCTTTGCCGGCACCTCATTGAGTGGTATAGTTGATGCATCACCAGACTGATCTTTCTTTGGGCCTTTCCAGTTATAAATCTGCCAATGCCCTTTGGCCATAAAATATTTACACACAAACAAAGGCTGGTTATCCAAAACCCCTACTCTCCAGTCAAAATCCGAAGGCAGAAACTCCTGCCCAATCACTAAATCGGATGATTTAAAAAGTCGGTTTAATGATTCTTCCATCTCTTGAGCATCCTTAACCTTAGTCACTCCCAACGAAAAAGCACTATCCGGTTGTTTAAGAATCATAGGATATTTAAGTCCAGCAAAATCCTTTTCTTTCATCATTCCTTTGTAGAATACTTTTGTCTCTGGTGTAGGAATGTTGTTCATTTTCAATCGCTCGTGGAGGTAAATCTTATTTGAACAGCGTAAAATTGACCACGGATCATCAATCACCGCTAATCCTTCAGCATAAGCTTTCCGAGAAAACTGATAGGTGTAATTATTCACATTGGTAGTTTCACGTATGAACAGGGCATCGAATTCAGAAAGTCGGTTATAATCTTCTTTTGTGATGTATTCTGTATAAATGTCCAGGTCATCAGCTGCATCTTCCAGTTTCTTGAGCGCCCTTTTATTAGAAGGCGGATTTTCTTCTTTAGGATTAATGAGTACAGCCAGATAGTATTTATAATTCTTAAGCTTGGTTCTCTGAAATCTCTTGGTTTCAAAATAGCTTTTTGCAAAACCCTGAATGTATTCCAACTCTTCAGCGGGCACTTTATTCATGCTGAGCGGGGCGATTTTCTTTATATCCCAACGATTGTTCTTTATAAAATGAACCTGAAATATTGGAGATTCAAACATTTGATATAGCTTTTGTCCCAATGGCTTATAGCTATCATCTACAGTTTGTCCAAAGTAAATATTGAGAACCAGTTTATCCTCTTTACACTTTTGAAGAGCCTTCTGAATAGTTTCGTCAATATCATCGGCAATGGAACGAATCACTCCTACATCACGGAAGTCCCTGATGGTGGTAACATTGGGAATTGCACGGTGAGCCCGGGCTGAAGCCAACAATGAAACATAGTACCCAATACTTTGATACTTATAGGAATTACACAAATTAAAAACCCTTAGAGGGCGATCAGCATACTGTTCGTTATTTGCTGTATAATCTCTGGATGAAACCACTTCAACATTCGCAACTTCAAGCTTCCAGTTTTTTGGATTATCGACCACAATGACGTTCGAGATGCGTGACTTTCCCTCCTGATGAGGAAGTTCAAAAACCATTCTTAATCCATCCCTTCCATATTCGTAATAATCACTTAGCAGTTCTGTAGACTCAAAGCCAGCTTTTTTATACCAATCGATCAACTTCCGATCATCGGCATTCACTTCCAATGATATTCGTTCAGCACCTTTTTCTGCAGCTATTTTTTGCACATGGCTAAGCAATTGCCTGCCAATTCCATGCCCCTGGTAATCGGGATCAACTACAATGGAAAAAATTCTGATGGTTTTTTTATACATGTAAAGAATAAGACTGCCCGCTGTTTTGAGCGTATCACCATCATAAAATTCAGCAATCCATACTTGCTGAAATGTACTCTTCAGGCTTAAATCAAGCGTTCGGCGCGGACTTTGCTGGAAATAAGGAAACGCTTTTTGTTCAAGCTGAAGCAAAAGATCGAGGTCTTCCAATGTTGATCTTCTGATAGAAATATCCATTAGGTAAGTAGTTAGTTAAACTCCAAGTTACGCTATTTTTTATTTGATAAAATAACCTTTCAAAAAATCTTTTCAGCCTTTAAGCTCATCCTGTTCAAAACATTGCTGAATTTCGTTCAACAAAAAGGCATGTACTGATTTATTACCAGCTATAATGCGTTGTCCGAATAACCACTCTCCCTCTCCTTTCCAATCGGTAATCACTCCTCCGGCTTCTTTAATAATCAACACGCCAGCAGCTACATCCCAGGCACTTAAACCATATTCATAGAATCCCTCAAACCGCCCACAGGCCACATTGCATAAATCCCAGGCGGCAGAACCCGGACGACGGACCCCATGGGTTTTCTCCATCATTCGCTTGAAAAGCTTGAGGTAGTTATCCACCAGATTCAGGTTATTATAAGGAAATCCCGTCCCAATCAAAGAGGAAGTAGGATCATTGTTTTGCGAAATGTGAATGCCTTCTCCATTCAAAAAAGCCCCCTCACCTTCTGTAGCGGTAAACAATTCATCATTGGCTACTTCATATACCAACCCAACTTTAGGCTGTCTGTTTTCCCATAAAGCAATAGAAACACAATACACAGGGAAAGCATGCGCAAAGTTGGTAGTACCGTCGATGGGATCAATAATCCAGATACGTTCTTCTGGAATAGAAGATCGCTTCTGTGATTCCTCAGCCAGAATATAATCATCAGGAAAAGCCTGCTGTATTACTTCTATAATCTTTTTTTCTGAATTCACATCGGCATCGGTAACGAGGTCGTTCTTACCTTTCAGTTTCACATCAAAAGAAGTTCTTCCGGCATAATCGCGGATTATTGATGCTGCTTGTTTTGCTGCTTGTTTTGCGACTTCTAACTCTTTAGAATAATTCAATTTCTAACCCTGAATTTTGATTGAATGAGTGATTCATTAAAGATAGAGATTAAAATGCGGGATTTCCTTCCTGGTCTCCTTTAATATCAACCAAATTTTGTGGATATTTGGAGCCAATTTCTTACCTAAATCAAAGATTTGATGATCATCCCTATTGCCAGCGATCATGCCGGATATCCTGCAAAGGAAACTGTAAAAAAAATACTGGAAGAAATGGGTCATACTCCCGTCGATTACGGAACGCATTCCGAAGAATCCGTTGATTACCCTGATTTTGCTATAAAAGTATCTGAGGTTATTAACAGCGGCGAACATGAACAGGGAATTCTGGTTTGCGGAAGTGGTCAGGGTGTTTGCATGACAGCTAATAAATACCCTAAAGTTCGGGCAGGATTAGTCTATTCGACCAAAGCAGCAAAAATGACCCGACTTCACAATAATGCGAATATAATGTGTTTGCCTGGCCGCGAATTAAATGAATCTGAGATTAAAGAAATAATGGAAGCTTGGTTTGCCACTAATTTTGAGGGCGGCCGCCATGAGCGACGAGTCAATAAAATCGAATCATTAACTAAAAAGTAACTGCCGCCAATGAAATCTCTTCAAGAGCAAGATGCCCAAATTTTCAGCCTTCTTGAAAAAGAAACAGACCGACAAAACTATAACCTTGAGTTAATTGCCTCCGAAAATTTTGCCTCTAAAGCTACTATTGCAGCGATGGGCAGTGTACTTACCAACAAATACGCAGAAGGCTATCCCGGTAAACGTTATTACGGAGGCTGCGAAGTAGTAGATGATGTTGAGGATATTGCCCGCGACCGAGCTAAGAAATTATTTGGAGCCGACTGGGTTAATGTACAGCCTCATTCAGGTGCAACAGCTAATGCAGCTGTATATCTTGCTTGTATGAAGCCAGGTGAAACTTTGTTAGGCTTTGATCTGTCACACGGTGGTCACCTGACGCATGGTTCACCCGTAAACTTTTCAGGTATAAATTATAACGCTGAATTTTATGGTGTGAATAAGGAAACCGGTCGTCTTGACATGAATATTATCCGTGACCGTGCGCTCGAAGTTAAACCCACCATGATTTCCATTGGTGCATCTGCTTATCCAAGAGACTATGACTATGAGGCATTTAGAAGCATCGCAGATGAGGTTGGTGCTTTACTTTGGATGGATATGGCACATACGGCTGGTTTGATTGCAACCCGAAACCTGAAAGATCCTCTTCCCCACGCGCATGTGGTTACAACCACTACTCACAAGACATTGCGAGGCCCAAGAGGCGGAATGATTTTAGTGGGTAAAGATGGTGAAAACTCAATCGGCGTGACGGCTGCTAAATCTGGAAGAACAAAAAATTGGGGTGAAGTATTTGACTCAGCCGTTTTCCCGGGTACTCAAGGCGGACCGCTCATGCACGTGATTGCTGCTAAAGCCGTTTCCTTTGGTGAAGCTTTGCAGGATGATTTCAAAGCATATCAAACACAGACACAGAAAAATGCCAAAGCCATGGCAAATAAGTTTCTGGAAATGGGATATAACCTTGTGAGTGGAGGAACGGATAACCACCTGATACTCATCGATCTTAGAAATAAAGGTTTAAATGGCAAAATTGCAGAGGATGCTTTGGGGCAAGCAGCTATCACCGTAAACAAGAATATGGTTCCGTTCGATACTGAAAGTCCATTTGTCACTTCCGGAATTCGAATTGGCTCCCCTGCTATGACCACACGAGGCCTGAAAGAAGCAGAGTTCGAGCAAATCGCTATTTTAATTGACCGCGTACTTCAGAAACCTGAAGATGCAGACACACATAAGAAAGTAGAACAGGAAGTGCGTGATTTATGTGACCGTTTCCCCCTCTATGATTTTGTAACCGCATAAGCAGGAATAGAATTGGAACAGCGCCAAATCATGCAAGGTGAGCCACCCAAGGCTAAAAAACCAGCCGATCGTACCGATACTATGTCTTTTCTGGATCACCTGGAAGAATTACGCTGGCGTATCATCAAAGGGCTGATTGGTGTTTTAGTTGGGGTTGCCATAGCCTTTGTCTTCTCTGATTTCTTCGTGGAAGAAGTGATGCTTGGTCCTACCCGGGCTGACTTTTTCATGTATGATCTACTACGGGTTGATGCGGTCAATTTTGAGCTCCAAAGCCGCCGGTTGCCCGGTCAGTTTTTCACTTTCTGGGGTACCCTTTTTGTAATGGGATTTGTGATCGGATCTCCGATTTTCATTTACCAGATATGGGCTTTTGTTGAGCCAGCGCTCGAGTCAAAAGAAAAGAAGAAAACCTTCTTTAGCACATTTTTTATCACCTTTTTCTTTTTACTGGGGGTTACCTTCGGCTATCTCATACTGGTGCCCTTTGCCCTGCAGTTTTTTGCACAGTTTCAAATATCGGACATCATCCGTAATGATTTTGATATTAATGAATACTTTAGCTCCGTTTCGATGTGGGTGGTAGCATGTGGTATTATATTTCAAATACCTGTAGTGAGTTACTCGCTATCCAAAATTGGGTTGCTGACGCCGGATTTACTTAAAAAATACCGGAGACACTCAATTATTTTTGCTTTGGTAATATCGGCCATGCTGACTCCACCTGATCCAATTTCACAGGTTCTTATTGCCTTGCCCTTAACGGTACTTTACGAACTTTCTATCTGGATTAGCCGGTATGCCATGCGAAAAAGAAAGAAAGAACTGGATGAAGCTATTTCAGGAACATCAGATTCCAACTCTTCAAGTTGATTTATCTCCTATATCATATGGTTTTAAGTCTGCGAAGCTTTATCTTTGATCGAAATAAAATGAAGGTAGCTTAGTTAATACGTTATCTAATCAAATTAAGAGAACACTATCATCTCAATGAATAATACACGCTTAAAAAGCTCATTTTTACTTACTTTTTTTGTCACACTTTTTCTCGCTTCCTGTGATACTAATGACCCCAGAAGAATAGATTTTTCTGATGTTCCTGAGCCCTTTTCTACCACTGATCCGGTTAGCGTTGACACTACTGAATCCGGGCTTATTATTTATGTTATAGAAGAGGGTGAAGGTGAGTTTGAAGTTGGCCCCCGTGACGAAATTGAGTTTTATTATACCAAGCGATATAAAAGTAACTTAGACCGAATAATCTCCAGCTCCTATGCCAACGGAGTTACAGAACCAAGACAAGAATTGGTAACAACAAATGGCAGCAGATTTGATGTTATTGTTGAAGCACAGTTCAGAGAAGGTCTCATTGGAATGAAGGAAGGAGAAAAAAGAGTGCTGATACTTACCCCTCCCATAATTGGATATTTGGGGCGTTCCTTTACATATACAAGTGATACCGTTTGGGTTGATATCGAACTCGAGAATATTACTTTCTAAATATATTCTCTTTCCACTTTTGGGTGAATAGAAGTTGTAATTTCATACGGAATAGTCCCTGCTTTTTCTGCCCATTCTTTCGCAGATAGGTTACCACCTCTCAAAATCACAACGGATTCCCCTTGTTCCAGTTTATCATTCTCAAGGAACACGGCCATATAGTCCATACTAATGGTACCCACCTGTTGGTATAATCGACCTTTTATTTCAACTTTTATTTGGCCACTCAGCGTTCTGAAAACACCATCTGAGTATCCAACCGGTACAATACCCAGCCACCCATCTTCTGGAGCTTGCCACCGGCTTCCATAGCCCACTGCATCACCTTTCCTGATTCTCTTTACCTGCAATAAATGTGATTTCCACTCAACAGCTGGCTCCAACCCTTTAATCTCTGTGTCACCCGGGGCATAGCCATACAAAGAAACCCCAAACCTAACTGCGTCAAAATGGACATTTTCATCACTGTAGAAAAATAATCCCCCACTGTTACAGGCATGTGCCATAAGATGGTCGGGGAAAAGTTCACGAATGGTGTTAAACATCTCAAGCTGTTGAATAACTCTGGGGTTACCCGGATCATCAGCGTTGGCAAAATGCGTATAAATTCCAGTGTAATTAAGGCGTTCAAACTCCTTCATTTTCTGAAGAGCAACTTCAGCATCTTCTGGTAATATCCCCAACCGGAACATGCCGGTATCAAAGTGAAGATGACAATCCGTTCCCGGTTCAAGCCGCTCAAAAACCGATAAGTCAGAAACACTTGCGGTAATGCTATACTGCTTGTATAAAAGCTCACTGCCCCTGGGAGGAATCTCAAATACGAGAATGGGTTTCTTTATACCAGCCTCTCTGAGCTCGATAGCTTCCACCAGCTCAGCCACACAAAAGTAATCAACTTTATCCTTCAGGCGCTGAGCTACCTTTACTGCCCCATGGCCATACGCATCATCTTTAATGACGGCCATTTTCTTTATGTGCTTACCCACTTTTTCAGAAATCACAGTTAAATTATGCTCAATCTTTGCCAGATTTACATGCAGTGTCGAACTCAATGAATTTACCTCAGCTGAATGAAAAGAATTTCTTTTTGTTGTTTTTCAGGATAACCTGAGCTGCATTATGTCCCGCAGCCCCAAACACGCCTCCCCCGGGATGGCAGGAAGCGCTGGCTAAATATAAATTTTTAATAGGAGTTTCGTACTGACTCATTTCAGGAATTGGACGAAACATGAACATCTGATCAAAGCTCATTTCGACATGCATTACATTTCCACGAAGTAATCCGTGCTTCCGTTCTATATCCAAAGGAGACTGAATATACCAGTCAATGAGTTTATCTTGCATATTGGGAGCATACTCAGTTACCACGTCATAGATTTTTTGAGCCTCCCTTTCCCTGATATCATCCCAGTGCAACCCATTAGCCAACTCATAGGGATGCCACTGCGCCCAGGCAAACAAAGTATGTTTTCCGTCTTTGGCTACATCAGGATCAATTTTTGAGAAAGTCATACACAAAACAGCGGGTTTCTCAGGCGGACGTTTTTGCATGTAGTCTCCAATCGCATTGTTCATGTACTGAACCGAAGGCGCCAACAACTGAATCCCATTATGAATATCAGGATCTCCGGGAGCAGCAGAATATTCAGGCAGCTCTTCAACTGCGCAGCGGATTACCATCCCGAAACCATTTCCTACATTGATATCTTCCACTTTCTTAAACATGGAGTCGTCTAAATGTTTCCTTCCCACCATTTTCATCATTGTGGTTTGCACATGCGCATTGGAAACAATCGTACCAGCTCTGAATTCCTCCCCTTTTTCGGTCCGAACTCCAATCGCTTTGCCGTTTTCAATCAGGATTTCTTTTATGGGGTGATCCGCCCGAACCTCTCCGCCATGAGCTTCAATCATATTCTTCATAGCCTGAGTAAGCATACCACTTCCCCCACGCGGATGTTTAGCTCCACTCTCATGCAACATCGACTGCCAGCCAGCAAAATCGCCTGTAGCAGAGTGATCGGGCAACGGGCCAGACTGTGCCGCAAACCAAAGTATAGCTGCCTTCATATGCGGACTCTCGAACGCGTTATCTACTACTTTTCCGTAGCTAGACAAGATTTTCTGAAGTCCTGCTGCCTGTTCCCCTTTTCGAAACATGGCTCCATCTTTAATCTGAGCTTTGGTCATCTCAGCCATGATGCTTCCCGTCGAAGGCTTCGTCATAAATGCCTTCAGCACTCCCTTATTGATCTTTCCCCAAAATTTGATAAACTCTTTATAGTTCTCAACATCTTCCGGGGCTACTCTTGAGATAGATTCCAGTGTTCGCTCCACATCTTTCCAGAAATGGATCACCCCTTTCCCTGTTGGAACCGGGTACGACATTATCGGATCCATATCGATATACTCCAGCCCATATTTTTCAAGTTCCAGATGCTCTATAATTCCAGTTTGATGAATCATAATGTGAACCGAGGAGCCCACATCCATCCTAAAGCCATTGGGGTTTTCTTCAGATTCAAACATGGTCTCAGTGCGAACTGCACCGCCGATGGTAGAATCGCGCTCAAGAACGAGAACTTCGTATCCGTTTTTTGCTAAGTAACAGGCTGTAACCAGGCCATTATGTCCCGATCCGATGATGATAGCGTCGTATTTCTTCATAGATGCCAAAGATAAAATGAATTGCTTGAAAGCAAAGATTTTTTAAGTTACACAAACTGATTAATCATTCTATTAATTCACTGTTTATGAAAGTAGGCCGGTTTGAAATTGAGCAGCTCAGCGAAGGAATCTTTGAAGTTTTCGATGACGGTATTTTTCAGAAAATAGATTCTGCTGATATCACGGCACGTCAACAAAAGTCAGATATCAAAAAAAGATCTTCTGCCATTGGCATCAATCCGATTCTGATCCGGGATGGAAAACATAATATTTTACTGGATACCGGGCTTGGCTGGGGATTAGATTATAAAAGTTCTTATACAGACACTTCAAATTTGCTTACCAATCTCGATATTTTTGGCCTTTCCCCATCAGACATTACGCATGTGGTTCTCAGCCATCTTCATTTCGATCATGCTGCCGGATCTACCTTTGTGGATAGCAATACTTCCACTCAACCCACCATGAGCTACGCCAATTATTTCATTCAAAAGAAAGAATGGTATTATGCTCTGGAACAGGTTGACAAAAAGAAGCACATATTGGGAGCAGGTTATGAGCTGGATGAATTCTATAAACTTGCTGCCGACGATAAACTGGTGATGATTACTGACACTTATTTTGAGCTGCTTCCGGGTATTGAATTAATCAGAACAGGCGGACATACACCAGGCCATCAGATTGTGAAAATTCAGGATGCTGGTGAAACGGCCTATTTCTTGGGTGATCTGGTTCCTTCCGAGCATCACCTGAACCACTATGCCATGCGCCATATGGATATTGATCCCATTCAATCCAAGAAAGCTAAAACTCTTATCTTAAGGCAGGCTCTGAAAGAGAACTCGCTGCTGCTTTTCTATCATTCGGTTCACGCCAAAGCAGGAAAACTCGAACAGGACAAAGACAAAAAGTTCATACTGAGAGAGATCAATGGATAATCCGATTTATTTCAGCACAAAAGCCTTTCTTCTTTTTCTAATTATGGCAGCAGCATCTTTAGGTTGCACCTCGGAAAAGAGACCAACACCGATTGAAGACACCAATAGTCATACTTCGCAGAACTCCCTTGATGTAACCGGCACATACGTTGGAATCACCCCCTGTGCATCCTGTGAAGGTATTGAAACCAAAATCGAAATTTCTGATTCTACCTACAAACTTACGATGATTTATTTGGGTGAAGAAGAACCTAATCAAATCAAGAAAACAGGCAGATACAGTTGGAATAAAACTGGAAATCAAATCACTCTTGAAAACAATGAACCCCCCAATCAATATTTTGTTGGTGAAAATGTTCTTATTCACCTTGATCAAAACGGAGATCGGATAACCGGTAATTTATCAGATAAATACAGGTTGAAAAAACAACGTTAGAATCATTTCTAACCTAAAAACCACTCTCCAAAACTTCGCCAGGTGGGAATAAGATGAAAGGTAAATACCGAGGTGTGATATAGAATCAGCATAACCAGTACCACTGGAAACACATCTTTTCTTTTGTTTGATTTCCAGTCCCAGAAAGTGAATCCGGCTACTATGACATTTGCCAGCAAAAACCCAAAGAAAGGAACCACAGGAGCCCCATCTAAGGTTGGAGCAAAATCAACCAACGGACGAAAGTAATTGTAAATAATTCGATCAGTTATGGGTGTAAACATCGGAAAGATGGTGCAAAACATGTACCTGGCGTGAGTAAGAGCATCTTTTTTATGATAGATTGCCAATCCGTAAATAATGAGAAATAGCAATGTGGCATTGATCATCAGTGCCAGATCTGAAAATACTTCACTGTTATAGGGAGTGTTTTCATAAAGGCTGGAATGCGTTAAAACCACTGTTGAACCTACGATAAAAGGAACTAATACATAGGAAGCTTTCCCAATATACCTATGAATGGTCCGCTTATTAATTTTAATAAGGTAAGCCTGAGAGATCAGCATCAAACACCAGAGTGTCATCCCAATGCCATGAAGATGAGTTTGCAGAGAATAGTCTCTGGATACATCAGAATAATAGCTGGGCCAGAATCCCCAAAGCGCAAAGCCAAAGAATAGAGCGAAATAAATCCAACTCTTCTGGAAAAGAAATTTATTGATGTTCATTACAGTAAACAGTTAGCAGTAATCAGATTGTCAGTGGTCAAATAGAGATTTTTTTGAACACTGACAACTGTTAACTGTAAACTAACATCATTTGTTCATTGAGATAAGAAACTCTTCGTTGTTCTTCGTGCCTTTAATTTTCTCAAGCAGAAAATCCATGGCTTCAAACGGACTCATATTGGTTAGATACCTTCGCAACAAGACGACCTTTTCGCGTTCCGCATCCGAAACCAACAGCTCTTCGCGGCGGGTTCCGCTTCGGAAGATGTCGATAGCCGGATATAAGCGGCGATCAGAAATTCTGCGATCCAGGTAGATTTCCATGTTACCGGTACCCTTGAACTCCTCAAAGATCACGTCATCCATTCGGGAGCCAGTATCAATCAAAGCAGTAGCAAGTATAGTAAGCGATCCGCCGTTCTCGATATTTCGTGCAGAACTGAAAAGCTGTCGCGGTGCTTTAAGTGCTTCAGAATCTACCCCACCTGTCATGGTTCGTCCTTTGTTGGATGCCGTAATATTGTAAGCCCGTGCAAGGCGGGTAATGGAATCCATCAAAAGCAGTACATCATGTCCGCTTTCGACAAGACGCTTGGCTTTTTCAAAAACTATTTCGGCAAGCCCAACATGATTTTCAGGGCGTTCGTCAAAGGTAGAAGCAACCACTTCTGCCCCTTTCACGGTACGCTCCATTTCAGTGACCTCCTCCGGCCGCTCATCAATGAGCACAATCAAAATTTTGGTATCAGGATGATTGGCAGAAACGGCATTGGCAATGTTTCTCAGAATAGTAGTCTTACCGGTTTTGGGCTGAGCTACAATCAAGCCTCGCTGCCCTTTTCCTACCGGTGCAAACAAATCAATAAGTCGGGTGGAATGATTAGTTGCCTCAAATTCCAGTCGATACCGCTGGTCGGGATGAACCGGAAGGAGTTCCTCAAAATCCTGACGATTATCCATATCGTGAGGAATACGTCCATTTACCCCTTCGATACGGAGCAGAGCAAAATAACGTTCTCCAACTTTCGGGGGACGAATTACACCAATCACCACGTCTCCCTGCTTCAGGCGAAAACGCTTAATCTGAGATGGCGACACGTAAATATCGTCCGGACTGGCTTTGTAATTGTAATTTACTGAGCGAAGAAAACCATACCCATCCGGGAGGATTTCCAGTGTACCTTCATTAAACAAATATGGCCCAAGATCTGGCTCTAGTTCTTTAATACGCGCTTCCAGAGAGGTCGCATCTGATTCAGGCAGCTTATTATGCTCATGACCTTTTCGGCGGGTGTTACTGTGCTTATGCTTTTTCTTTTTTGAATCGTCCTTCTTCTCTTCATCTTTCTTTTTGTAAGAAACGATGTGATCCTGCCCCCCATAATTCTTCATCTCTGAATCTTTCTCAGAGGAATCATTTTTTTGCCGGTCATCTTTTTGGTCTGAAGCTTTGCTATCAGAGGAATCCTGTTTTTGGGCTTCTTCCCGTATTTGTTCAATCAGCTGAACTTTACGTACTCCGGTAACCCGTTTAATTCCAATTGACTTGGCTATTGTTTGTAATTCGTGAAGCTTTTTACCCTCTAAGGATTCTAACTCCCCGGCCGAAATTCCGGCGGTTTCATTATCTGACATAAAATGTGGCTGTTATAAATATATGATTCTTACTGAATTTTGGGGTGAACATCAGGCTGCCCTATTCCGGCAACAACATTGGATATTCAATCAGGTAAGGAAAAATAGGCGGTGAGATATTATGATACGTTTGTTGTCCACCGCTTAACGATGGGATAAAAGTAAAAACTTCCCATAAAAATTACTAACTCAGTCTGTAATTCATTTAAAATAATTTCTTTTCCCTTTTCAGTGATTAATTCTGCCTCAATTAATTTTCGGATATCTTCAAATTTTGCCGCCCTTTCGCCTTCCTGTTCAACAAAGTATGCTTTTTTAAACCCATGTAACTGCCCTATAACATCTGGAGAGAGTTTGTCTTTCATGCCCGAAAAAACCAGAATGCTCTCCGACTTAGACTTCATATCCTCCACTGCTTTGAGAGACGATTCCAATGCCTGAGCATTATGAGACCCGCTGAAATACCATTCAAGTTCAGGATGCAACTTCTCAAACCTGCCCGGAGCACCCGAAAAAGATTCTATAGAATGTATAGCCTGCTCTTCATCAACTTTAAATTTTTGTCTGAGGATTTCAATCACTTTCCAGACGCAGGCAACATTCCATTTATTAACCGATTCCCTGAATGTTGTTTTAAATTTAATAGAGCCATTTTTAAGTGAAATGATTCCACCTTCGTATTCCGGTTCAAGTGAAGCGGTTCTATAAACAGTCGATTCTTGTTCTTCTGCGATCCGTTCGATTTCATGAAGTGGGTTTCCTGTGATATTGCCCAGCACCACCGGTTTGTTTTTTTTGATGATGCCTGCTTTCTCCCGTGCGATCTCCTCCAGGCTATCTCCCAAAACATCTTGATGGTCCAGGCCAATGCTTGTGATGACGGATACTTCCGGAGTGATGATATTGGTTGAATCTAGCCTTCCCCCCAATCCTGTTTCAATGATAGCCAGATCTACTTCTTGCTGTGCAAAATACCAGAAAGCCAGTGCCGTACTGATTTCAAAGTAACTCAGCTTAATTTCGTCCAGCAGTAAATTTGCCTCCTGAAAAAACTTCAACAGTTGTTCATTACTTATTTCTTGTCCATTTATTCTAACCCGCTCGTTGTAGCGTAAAAGATGTGGAGAGGTGAACAGTCCGGTTTTATAGCCTGCATCAGAGTAGGTTTTCTCCAATAAGTAGCAAATCGTCCCCTTCCCATTGGTTCCTGCAACGTGAATAGATGGGTATTTGTCCTGCGGATTACCAAGCCTTTTACAAAAAGCCCGGATATTGTCCAGCGAGAAATTAGCGGCTGAGGTCCCGGATTTCTGAAACATCGGGATGGATTCAAGATAGGCCCACACATCTTCAATACGATCAAATAACTTCATTTCTGAAACTCCTGAACCTTGTATTGCTCAAATCCGACTTTAATTTTCATGCTCAACGGATGGTTAACTTCAAAACGGATATCATCCAGTGAGATCACTTCCACAATTTCAATGAGTGAATTCGTGCAGAAAACAGCCT
This sequence comes from Gracilimonas sp., assembly GCF_040218225.1. Taxonomy (NCBI): domain Bacteria; kingdom Pseudomonadati; phylum Balneolota; class Balneolia; order Balneolales; family Balneolaceae; genus Gracilimonas; species Gracilimonas sp. The sequence continues at coordinate 130,243 of NZ_JAVJQO010000008.1, read as the reverse complement.
CAGCCTTTTTGACCGACGAAAGATCGTAAACTGATTCTTCAACCGGGATTCCCAAGCTTTGAATAACATCCATAACCATAGACCGGGTTACACCAGGAAGTAAGTCACATTCTTCTGACGGAGTATGCACCTTACCTTCTTTGATCCAGAAAATATTGGCCGATGTAGTCTCACTCACTTTATCATCAACGGTAAGCATCAAGGCATCATCACAGGAACGTTCCCCGGCCTCCTGAGCGGCTTTAATATAGTTCAGTCCGTTACTCAGCTTATATTTGCGCTCGAGGGCTTCAGAAGGAATACAGCGTGTTTTGGCTACGGCAAGCTTCAGTTCTTTTGCTTCGTTTTGAAGTTTACCCGCCTGTACCATCCAGCTGGCTTTGGTGGAGTCTGGCGTATACCCTCTTTTTCCATCTCGCCAACACTGAATACGGATTATAGCTTCCGTGTTTTCCAGTTGATTGTGATTAAGAAGAGTGCGGATATGACTTTCCAATTCGCGAGGAGAAACCGGGCATTCCATATTCAGATATTCCAAGCCCGATTTTAGTCGCTCAACGTGATTGCTCCAGCCCAGAAATTTTCCTGAGTAACTTCGCAGCGTTTCAAAACATCCATCCCCATACATCAATCCGCGATTGAGTGGGGAAATAGCAGCGGCAGATTCTTCTATAATCTGACCATTCAGAATCATATATGCTGATTTACTCATCTAAATAGACCTTGAGGGAATCGTTTCCTGCCCCTTTCTCATATCCAATTTGAGAGGTAATTACATTGCTGTTTTCATCAAACAGGATATAGCTTGGGAAACCCGGCACTTTCAGGTGATTAAATAAATGCGTGCCATCCAGGTATATGAAACCGGGGTACTCGGGGATGTCTGGCAGCGATTCTTCTGCATCTTTCACCAGTCCTGCGAGGACTACCAATGAGTCATTTTCCAGTGTATATACCTGAATTTCATTTAACATCGAGGTAGACTTATCGGACCAGCTGGCCCAGAATACCAACAAGGTCTTATTTCCTTTTTGTGCTGCTATTGTTGTTGAATCCGGACTATTGAGCATTCGCAACGAAATCATTCTCAATGAATCCGATGTGGCGATATTTTCATTGAACCTCGTCCGTTGCTTTCGCTCAAAATTAAAGGAAGAAAACACAATAACAAGCATTGTAATGATTGCCACTGCTACCATAAATGGAACAAATTGCTTTTGTTCTAAGCGCATCTTTTTTGAGGAAAGATAGAGAAGATTTAGCTCTTTAATGAACCCATTATCAAGGATTAAAGAGCTATTTGGAACTAAGCTGACTGTTCATCTACATCATCCACAAAATACATGGTTGCCGCTGCTATGATCATCACAATGCCCCCAAGTACTAAAGCGTACACCGCTTCCCCACCGAAATAGGTTCGGGTCACAAAGCCAAGAATAGTTGCTGCAAGCAACTGTGGAAGAACAATAAAGAAGTTAAAAATGCCCATATACAAGCCCATTTTCTGAGCTGGTAAGGATCCGGCTAAAATCGCATAAGGCATAGCCAAAATAGATGCCCAGGCAACACCTACACCGATCATCGAAATGATGAGCATCATTGGATCAGAAATAAAATAAATCAGTATCAAACCAATGCCGCCAAGCACTAAAGATAATGCATGGACCCATTTGCGGCTCAGTACTTTAGCCAAAGGAGCTAAACCAAACGCTACAATGGCAGCAACTCCGTTATACACCCCAAACATCACTCCCACCCAGTCGGCGCCTTCATTGTAAAGCATGGAGGTTGTATCGCTGGTACCATAAATATGAGCCGTTACTCCGGAGGTGGTATAAATCCACATAGCAAATAAAGCAAACCAGGAAAAGAACTGAACCACAGCCAGCTGCTTCATGGTCTTTGGCATATGGATGAAATCGTGCATCACCACGACCAATCCGTGTTCAGTTTTACCGCCTTTCTGAAGCAGTCCGGCTACCAAAGAAACCAGACCCGCAGCAATCAAACCGCCCGTTGCCACATACACTTCTTTCTCAAGTTCGTATGCAAAAGTGAGATAGGTAGTGATTGCACCGACGACAGCAAAAATAATCCCAAGGTTGATTTTATTCTGCCCCTTACCGGCTTCAATAGGTACTTCGCGAAGCACAGATTCATCTACTATTTCTTCTTTCTCCGCTTCTTCGAATCGCTCAAGTTCTTCCGGGCTGTATTCTTTGGTCCGGAAAACCGTCCAGGCCACTGCACTGATGAAAGCCACCGCCCCCAGGTAGAACGACCATTTTACGGAGGGAGGAATAATTCCTTCGGGGGCTGTATTTGCCACTCCGAACCAATTACTCAGCATCCATGGAAGAGCAGATGCCACCACAGCTCCGGTTCCGATAAAGAAACTCTGCATGGCAAAGCCTTTTGTCCGCTGTTCGGACGGGAGCATGTCCCCAACAAACGCCCTGAACGGCTCCATAGATACATTTATGGAAGCATCCATGATCCAAAGCATACCCGCTGCAACCCATAATACAGGCGAATTAGGCATAATCACCAATGCAATGGAAGCAGCAATAGCTCCAAACAAGAAATATGGTCTGCGTCGTCCCAATCGTGTCCAGGTTCGATCACTGAAGTATCCAATGATCGGCTGAACCACAAGACCAGTTAAAGGAGCCGCAATCCACAGTATGGGGATATCATCAACGCTAGCACCCAGCGTTTCAAAAATCCGGCTTACGTTTGCATTCTGGAGGGCAAAGCCAAATTGAATCCCCAAAAAGCCAAAGCTCATGTTCCATATTTCCCAAAAGCTAAGGCGTGGTCGTGTGGTTGGTTTTTCCATGCTCTTTCTATAATTAATTATTTAACAAAAATAACCCATTGGTTAGGGCCAAAACTAATCTCTTGCGAGGTGACCATTAAACTGTTAGAATTGTAGGTGGTGTATGATTCATCAACACCTACTTCTGAGAGAGGTACACTTTGCTGGTTGCCGGTAAAATTGAGAACCACAACCACTTCACTATCATCTTTTTGGCGCTTATAGGCTAACACACCTTCTGAACCTTCAGGAACCTGAATGAACTCGAGGTCTCCCCCAAAATCTCCATTCCATAAAGCAGGCGTGTCTCTTTTCAAGCCAACGAGCGTTGTATAAAAACCCTGGTACTTATATTCCTTCCATTCAATTGGGTCTTTTTCAAAGAACTCAAGTTGTTTATCCAATCCTGACTCCTGCCCATTATAAATCAATGGCATACCGGATAAGGTTGCCGACAGAACGGCAAAATTCTCGAAATTATCACCATACATTTCTGGGTCTGTACCATTCCATGAGTTTTCATCATGATTAGATGTGAAATACATCCGATAGGCTGAAGAAGGGAAATTAGCCTCGGTTTCCTGCATCAGGCTGTCCAGATCCTGAAAGGTTTGATGTCCAGCTGCGATCTCCCGAATGGTATGTGCATACTGCCAGGCATAATTCATCTGAAAGGCTTCTTTCACCAGTTCGGGTTCCCCGTCTTCGGCCAGCATAAATACCGGTTTAATGTTATTCAGAGAGTCAATAGCTTCTTTCCAGAAGTCGGTGGGTACCATTCCTGCTACATCACACCGGTATCCGTCAATATTAAAATCGCGAACCCAATATTCGAGGGCATCAATCATCGCTGCGCGCATTTCTTCATTTTCGTAATCAAGCTGAATGACATCCGACCAGTCGGTACCTCTTGGAGGCATAAAGTTTCCTTCTTCATTCAGCTCATACCACTCCGGGTTTTGTGTCCAGGGATTATCCCAAGCCGTGTGATTTGCCACCCAGTCGATAATCACTTTAAAACCCAGTTGGTGCGCTTCGTCTACAAAACGGGCAAAATCTTCTTTGGTGCCAAAATTGGGGTTTACTTCTTTGTAATCCTGAACCGAATAGTAACTTCCAAGCGGGCCTTTTCTGTTCTTTTCACCAATGGGATGAATGGGCATCAGCCATAAAATCCGAACGCCCATTTCTCTAATCCTCGGCAAATCTTTTCTAACCGCCTCGATTGTCCCTTCTTCAGAATACTGCCGGACATTAATCTCGTAAATACTGGAATTCTTACTCCATTCCAGTTGCTCAACTGAACTTACGGGAGCTCTGTCTGAATTTTGTTCGGGTTGATTGCACCCCCCTATAATGATACTTAAACCCAGTAATACCGGGAGAACGTTGGTAAAGAATTTCTTCATGAACATCGTTGTCTTAAAGAGTTAATATTTCAAAACTGTTTGATGGCAGGGTTACTTTGAGTACCCGCTCCTCTATCACAAAATCATTACCGAATTGGGCTTCCAGGTTTGAATAATCAAATTCATTCCGGAGCATTACCTCTACCACTTCTTGCTGATCTGATTTATTGAAAACCGCAATAACCTGATCTTCAAAATAGGCTCTTGAATAAGCGAGAGTGTTCTCGTCAACCACATGAAACCTGAAATCACCATAGGTAAGCGTCATTTCAGTATTTCGTAATTCAGTTAGCTTGCTGTAGATACTTCGGTTTTTAAGCTCTGGCGAACTCAGCTCTTCTTCCCTGAATTCCATCCAACGGCGATTATCCGGATCGTTGGCTCCGGGCTGACCGTATTCATCCCCCTGATAAGTAACAGGAATTCCGGGAATGGTTTGATTAAAAGCATGGAACATACTCAACCGGTCATAGGCAAAGGCCTGAGGATCTTCAATTTCCCTGGTCCAGCCTGCAAGCTTTCCATCCTCACTCCAGCTTACCTCACCACTTGTTAACGTGATGAAACGGGTTTTGTCGTGATTCCCAGAAATATAGCCCATCAAATTGTGATAACCGTAATAATTGAAACTTTCCTGCAGCTGAGTGTGCAGTCCTTCGAAAGAATTGCCTTGTCCAAACGTGTTTAAGCCTGCATCATAGATACTGAAATCAAACTGTGAATTCAGCATCCCAGAATTGATATAACTGGCGATAAGCTCGCGACTGCCATAGGTCTCTCCGATCTGAAAAACCTCTTTTCCGGTCGGTATAGTTACCGAATCTTTAATTTTCCGGGTCAGCGTTCTCCAGAACTCAAGCTGAATATGTTTGGTGGCATCATGACGAAAGCCATCGAGCTCAAATTCCTTCACCCAGTACAAAGCTGAGTCGGTCATAGTATTTATGACTTCTTCTTTTGAAAAATCAAGGGTTGGCATAAAAGTATCAAACCAGGTAGTGAGGCGTTGCTCGTCCCACAATTCGGTATTTAACCGACCATCCGGAAGGTATAAATTCGTTGCCCAGTCAGGGTTCTTTTGGTAAACAGGATGAAGCTCATGAACATGATTGGCGACATAATCCAGAATGACATTCATGTCATTTTGGTGAGCTACATCCAGAAGCTCTCTGAATTCTTCTTCGGTCCCGAATCGGTAATCTACCTTGGAAGAAGATACCGGCCAGTATCCGTGGTAACCTGAAAAGGTTGTGGTGACTCCTCCTTTATCCCACAATCCATACGCCTCTTCAGGATTCTGCGTGATTGGTGAAAGCCAGAGAGTATTTACTCCAATATCTTTAAAGTAACCGCTTTTGATGGTTTGTGTAATTCCGGCAAAATCACCGCCGTAATAATTTGCCTTGGGGTGAATTTGTGGGTCATCTACTTTTTTTGTGTTCGATGGATTTCCATCCATGAAGCGGTCAATCAACACGAAATACATATTCCAGTTGTGATGGTCGTGCCGGGTTAACTCACCGGTATCTCGGATCACATTTCCGTTTGATAATGGAATGAGCACATCATTAGAAAGCTGCCCGTTTTTATACGTCCATGCCCGTATGTGAGAACGTTTTAAGTTCCGGGCATTCGCAGGAATCTCAAAACTCAGAATGTTATCCTGATACCGTGTTTTCAGTTGGTAGTTTTCCCAAAAAACAATGGTGTTTTCAGCAGCTTCTGTTTTTAGATAAACGGACGGCCCCGAATGATCATAGGTTTCCAGGGTTGGCTTTTCAGCCTCCATATCCCCGACAGTTAGAACAGAGTTTGTTCCTCCCATACCATTGCTTACGGCATTGGGATTAGCAGGATCAGGTGTTTCTTTACCGTCCAGCATCAGGATGTACTGATAGACTCCTTCATTCACCAGCATGGTTGTTTTCCAAACGCCATTCTCTTTTGTAAAAGGAGCAGCTGCCGGATTCCAGTTATTCATTTCCCCTTTTAGCTGAACCGATTGGTACTCCTTGCCTTCAGGATCAAAAGTGATGGTCACCTTCTGTTTGTTCGACTTTTTGAGAAGGATATCGTATCCAAATCCATCTACCCATATAGTCATAACGCCCAAGGGATTGTCTAAAGAGCCTGATAAAACCACCTCTTCACTGTCCTGAGACAACACTGCGGACAGTGAAGCTGGCACAACAACAGAATCGATGAGTGAGTGAGAGATAAAATAATCTGCTGTTATAATTGTGGTTTCACCATATTCCAGGCTTACTGGAGAAGCAAGCCCAATAATCTGAGATTCTTTGGGCGCTTCGATATATGCAGAACAACCGGACACTAAAAAGACGGCCGCTACAAGAAAAAATCTGGAAATCTTATTTTTCATTAAATCCTGATTATTATTTAACAAGCATCATCTTTCGGGTAAAAACTTTTTCACCGGCTTGCAATCGGTAGATATACATTCCGCTGCTTAAATTGCCTGCGTCAAAGTTTAGCGTATATGAGCCGGCGGCTTTTCTTTCATTTGCCAGCTGTGCTACTTTTCTGCCTAAAACATCAAAAACTTCCAGCTTTACCACTCCGGCTTTGGCAACATCAAAACTAATGGTTGTAGTAGGATTGAATGGATTCGGATAATTTTGCCGTAAGCGAAAGGAATCGGGTAAATCAGAATCTGATTTTGACTCTGAAGAGGTTAGTAATCCTTCTTCCGGTGTTTCGAACTGTTTTGTGGTATAAATTCTGAATTCACCGGGTTCTAAAGTAAACGTCATATTCGGGTCACCTACTGTAATGGAAGTTCCTTCAAAGAAATTATACCAATCTCCTGAAGCGGGAAATGTCACCTGTGCATCGGTTTCAGTAACCCCAAAGTTTCCGACCACTAATGCATCCGAATCATCATGCTCCAGTACATATGATTTTACAGCTTCACTCAGGGTATAAGACGCACCATCAGGATTAGTAAACACCGGGCTGCTTTTTCTCAGGCTGATTAAAGAGCTCCACGTTTTATAAACTTTCAATCGCTCGTTATCAGTGTAATAATTCCATCTGATGGGCTTCTCGCTTACTCTTCCGGGATCGCTTGCCAGACAATCTCCATTTCCGCTTCCCCCCGGTTTCAGACATTCATCTTCACCCCAACCGTAACCCAGTTCCCCAAATTGCCAAATCATTTTTGGTCCGGGCATGGGAAAGAAAAATGCACCCACCAGTTTTTGCCGGGCAAGTGCGGTACCTAATTCTTTGATATCATAGTTACCTGCTGAATTTCCAAATTTCTTCTTTTTAAGCATCAGCCACTGCTCATCATGACTTTCCATATATCCAACAATGTGGCGTTGCTGAAAACTGGTTCTCGATTCAGCAACTACCCCAACCAGGTTGGATTTCCCGTTCTCATTATACCCCATGGATGCTTCACTGTAGGCAAAATTCATGTTACCCCAAAGCATCACCCCTTTACCTTCATGAACGCGGTAGTTGGCCCACTCTTTTTCTTCGTTTTCGGTTCCCAAATGCTCAAAAATGACGATGAAATCCGGATCAGCTTCCCATTGGTAGTCCGAATATTTTTTCAGCAGGTCAACGCGATCTTGTTGGTAAGCACTGGTACACGAACCATTACTTTCGGTACAATTTTGAGTAAATCCTTTGGTCAAATCCCACCGGAAACCGTCAATCTTATACTCATTGATCCAGTGCTCAATCATACGTTTTGTGTAGTACTGAGTCCCGGAATAAGAGTGATCAAAATCGTTGAATACATTAAATGCGTGTCGCGGCTGTGAGTTGAAATAATATTCGTCATCATTTCCATAGAGCTGATAAAGAGGGTTTGCACCGGTGGCATGATTCATTACCACATCCAAAATAACCGCCATCCCTCTTTTGTGAGCTTCATCCACAAACTTTTTAAAAGCTGTCGGGGTACCATAGAACTTGTCGAGTGCCAGATGATGATTGGGATTATATCCCCAGCTCAGGTTTCCATCAAATTCACTCACGGGCATAAGTTCAATGGCGTTAACACCAAGGTTCTCGAGATAATCAAGTGAATCAGTTAGTGTCTGAAAGTTCTTTGTATCAAGGAAGTCCCGGAGCAGCAGTTCATAAATCACCAATTCCGTCTTCTCCGGGCGCTGGTAGTCGGTCGCTTCCCAGTCGTACAGAGCTTTACCGGGCTGAAGCACGGTAACCCATCCCTGAGTATAGTCAGAAGGATATGGCATCAGGTTCGGGAAAGTAGTGGCGGATATATACTGATCGTTAAAGGGATCCAGAACCAATTCAGAGTATGGATCGGAAACCCGCAGTTCTCCATCCACCAGGTATTGCATACCATACTCCTCTCCGGGTGTTAGGCCGTCAATCTCAATCCAGTGCCAAACGCTGTCTGGATTTAAGGAGTCTTTTTTCATGAGATATTCCTCACTCACTTTCCATTCATTAAAATCCCCGATAGCGAATACATAATCCTTTCCGGGAGCAAATAGAGAAAGTGTCACTGAAGTTCCGTCCTGACTGTAAGTGATTCCATCTTGCAGACCTTGTGGGCGTGCAGCCTCTTCCGGATTTACATCCGGGAGATAGGCAAAAGAAACCGAATCTGTTTTTGTTACCCCTGACTCCGTTACCGCTATGAGTTTTATCGTATTTTCGCCTACTGAAAGTGAGACGGAGGCTAAATCTGTAATAGAGAAAAGCTGCCGCCCTGTATCATAGTTTCCGGCAAATGAGCCTGCTGAAACCCCATTTACAAGATATTCAGAGGCATCTACATCGATAGGATCACTTGCTGTTGCAGCTACAGTTGCCCAGATTTCATCTTCTTCCCCTACAATTTGATTGTTGGAAGGCTGGAGCTGAAAAATAAGCGGGTTGGTTACCTCGATGAATGAGTCGTTATTTTGTCCGATTGCGATATCATTGAGAGGATCGGTGAACCACTGCCATTCCGTTCCACTCGCATTATATTGTTCGTGAAATTTATAGGCATACCCTGAACGGCCCTGATAGCTGGAAGTACCTCCTCCTACAGTAAGACTAACCGTTTGATACCAAAACCCGTTAGCCTGATCCTTCTCCATCAAAGAACCATCTGTTGTACTTATCTGACCGCTGCTATTATTTCCCCAGTTATTGAATTGTCCGGGAACAAAAGCTCTCACTGCATTTTCATTGGCATAATATCTGAATGTAACCTCAATCGTGTTCTGGGCTGATGAATCAATAGCCGTAAAACTGAATACTAACAAAAACAGTAGTGAGCTTAAATACTTCATAGAACTTGAATTAGACATCGATTTTCTTACCGTTTACTTCTGTAGAAGTACGGGTAATCAATTCTGGTGTATAAATTGTTTGAGAAATGGCTTTATCCGGCTTATTCATGCGGTCGATAAGGTTTTGAGTAGCAAAAAATCCCATATCTCTCATTGGCTGACGAATTGTGGAAAGTCCCATGTATTCAGCCAGTTCAATATCATCGTAACCAATAATTGGAATCTGCTTTCCGGTATCCTGCATGGCTTTAAGTGCGCCTACAGCCTGAATATCAGAAGCACAAAAACAGGCTTCCGGTGTAGGTTCCATGGTCAGTATTTTAACCATAGCTTCATATCCAGCCCGTTCTGTGAATCCATCCCGGTACATACTGTCTCCTTTAACAATCAGTTCCTGATCGAAAGGTATATTGAACTCTTTCAGAGCTCTTTTATATCCTGATATACGGTCCTGGATTGGTTTTGAGGTTTCCAGAGCAGATAGCATGGCTACACGTTTATAGCCATCCTGGAAAAGGCTTTTTGCAGCACGGTAAGCTCCCTGGGCATTATCCACACTAACAGAGTCAAAGCCTTCGTAGTGTTCATCTAAAAGGGTAATTGGAACATTATACTTTTGAAGTTTGCTCCAGTTTTTATCGTTAAGATGAATGGAAATGAAAAGATATCCTTCTGCCCATCTTCGTTTCAGGACATGCTCCACCTGTTCCTGAATATCTTTATTGGGTGAGATATTGAAAATACTAAGCTCATAATTTTCTTCGCTTAGTTTATCCTGAATACCGCCCAATACCTCCATAAAGAAATAATTTGAGATAACAGGTACCACAATCATCACCGTATTGCTCTTGCGACTGGCAAGCCCTTGTGCAAAAGCCTGAGGGTGATACCCCATTTCATCTGCTACCGCCAATACTTTCTTCTTGGCTTTGTCAGACACTTTGGCGCTGTTATTGAACACACGGGAAACCGTGGCAATACTTACACCTGCTTTCTTAGCGATATCATATATAGTTGCTGGCAAATCGAGTGGTTTATTTAAGAATACGCAGGTACCGGTCAAAGTACCTGCGAATAAAAGACTTATTAGAGAATAATCAATCTACTTGATTAACATCATTTTCTTGTTCTGAGTAAATGTACCAGCTTCAATTCGGTACAGATACATTCCAGATGCAAGATTGGACGCGTCGAACTGTACAGTATGCTGTCCTGCAGTTAAACGGCCATTTACTAACTGAGCTACTTGCTGTCCAAGAATGTTGTAAACCGTCAACGTAACCTGAGTTGCAGAAGGCAACGTGAAGTTAATGTTGGTTGTCGGGTTAAACGGATTCGGATAGTTTTGGCTCAGAGAGAATTCTTCTGGTGATGTAATGATTTCTTCGTCTTCGTTAGAAACAACTACATCGTTATCACCTTTACCACCTCGGCGAACCACAACTGGTCCTTCTTCCGTGGCAAGGATGTATTCGTCATACAGGTCATCGTATACAGAGTCTCCGCGAACGAAGGCACCAAATACGAATTCTACCTTAGTACCACTAATACGAGTGTTATGGTCAGCACCGAAACCTGCTTCGTTGTCATAACCATTAATACCCAGTTTGAAAGCACCCTGACGAGCATCTCCGGCACCGAAAGACTTAGTCAATGTCCATAGAGAGTCACCGGCAACTGCATCACCATTTTCTCCACTGTCATTGAACTTGAGGTCTTCTGCCCCACCAAGAACAGGTCCCCAGTCTTCCCATCCACCAGCTAACAGAGGTCCGTTACCAGATAAGAATTCAATGGTTGAGTCCTGTCCGCCACCGGCCTGAACATCTGCAGGAAGTGCTAAACTATCTGCCAGGTGGTAATAAGCTGCACGAAGGTCTACTTCAAAGACTACATCAGTATCTTCGGAGAATACATCGTTAGGCCCAATTCCATCGAAATAAGGAATGTTACCATCAGGAGCATTTTGAGCCAGGTATCGGCCTTCAAATAATCCAGCTTCGGTAACGGTAATCATTCTATTATCTCCACTTTCCCAAGTCACAGATTCGTCCGAATTAGAAATCGTGAACTTGTAAGCATACGTACTTGGTATCGGTTTGTCGGTACTGAATGTCACAGAACCTTCGTAGATACCTTCGGTTTGAGATTCGGTCAGGTTGTAAACACCTGCACTCCAATCTGATTCAAAAGCACCTGTCACAGAAACCGACTCATTTTCCGGATCAAAGTTGCCATTAAGCTCCTGGATAGACATATCTACCTCGAAGAATAATTCTACTTCGCCAAATACAGCATTGTTTAAGTCAGAGTAGTCAAACTCAGGCATTGAAGCATCTAATGTTGCATCGCCGCTAACTGTAAAGGTCCGGTTGTCATTACGGGTTTCATATCCGCCAGAAATACGTCCGGTATTAGAATAGATATGGTATTTGTATGCGTAGTCACCTGGTGAAAGAACAAGAGTTTTGGTGTAAATACCATCCTCATCTCCATCAACCAGGGTATCAGCAGCTGTATCCCACCCATTCATAGAACCAGGAATAGTGACAAAATCTTCTCCGGGCACAAAGGCAGCAGAGTCGATGATATCATTCATATTAGCCTGGAAAGTGATTTCATAACCATTAGTATGCATTCCCAGGTCTGAAAAATCATTTTGATCTCTAACAATCCACTCTGATGTTGCAGCATCAGTTCCAAAAGAACCTAACGCAACCGGATTACCTACAAATACATTTGCTTTCCTGATCAATGTCTGTTCATTGGTGGCTTCAGTTACACCAGCTACATCCCAAGCCGAGCCAGGGTCTGTACCTAATTGACCAAAGTGATCAATGATTTCCCAAGTCCCTTCATTATTAACAGCTAAGGCTAAAGCGTCGTCACCGTTATAGAATGTAATCTCATCAGTGGTATCTGCAACACTAAGTATTGCCTGATCAGCACTTGGATTAGCTATTACATATACATTTCCAGCAAGAAGTTCACCGGTCAGGCTAAGGGTATCCTGCCATTCAGCTGAACCATTGTTAGCTCTGTAAAGTCTATAAGCACTTAAATCCACAGTATCGCCAGTGGCGTTATAAATCTCCAGTGCCTTGTTATTACTTGAGCCTTCAACATATTCTGAAAAGAACACTGCTGGTGCTTCAAAATCAGAGAAGTTTGTGTAAGCAGCAAGACCGTTTACACCGTCTAAAGCATACACATTGAATGTTCCATCTTCATTTACTTTTGGATAGGCTTCCCCATGAATAGAGCTAAATGAGTCTGCATCATCTCCCATAAGCGGAGATTCTCCAACAGTAACAGGTGCAGTTGCGTCATTTACATTGTACACATAAACCTGACCTGTTTTGTTACCAGCATTAATACCATCAGGACGGTAGGTATAGATAGAAAGATGACTTTCGCCATTCATTTCAAATGTACTTAAACCGTTTCTTGAGCTGGTAAAATCAGTGGAATTAAACTCACTGTTATCAACATAAGCACCAGCACTGGTATATCTTTTGGGCGCTGTGCCGTTTGCAACAACATAAAAGTCGCTGGTTCTTCCCACTGAGAGTGGTTCGGCATCGGCATTGGCAGCCAGGGCAACATTGGAACCTGAGAGCGTAATTTTCTCCATATCCCAATTTGCTCCCTGATCTGATGTTGTAGCAACATAGATCACTCCAGGATTACTACTGGCGGCAGGCATCCATATTTCGACAGTATTGTCGGCCACAGAACCCTTTACACTGAATTTGTCGCCAAGACGAATAGAATCAGGCAGACTTAAAGTCAATGAATCTGCATAAGCACCGCCTTCTGTTGTCCACCAATAAAGACGGAAAGGGGAAACCGTTGCATTTGTAGTTAGGTTTCCTAAGAAAATAACCCCGTCATCAGAAAGTTCAACATCGTTTAGTGGGTAGGTACCACCACTTACACCCGATAAGTCGAAAGCTGTAGCAGGAGTTACATCTGCTCCGGTAGCTGCGTCCATAACCTGGATTGTATTATTAGTGCGATCAGCGGCATAAATTCTTTCATTACCTCCAACCGTACCATAAGCAATCCCTCGTACGAAGCCTGCATTAAACCAAGTTGGCAGCGGCTCTTCAGCACCGGTACGTGCTGTACGCTCCCAAACGGTATTTAGTACTTGTGCCTGAATATCCAGTGTAAATGCGAGCATTATAAACGCACCTACAAAGACACCCAACAAGTGTTTTTGTATTAATCGTATCATTTGTTCTCCATTGAGTTTAACTTTTGATTTTTGTGTCATCGCTAAAAACGATAACGGATTTAGTTCCAATTTTGAGAAATAGTCAATCCTGAGGATTTTAATATCTGCACTCGAAAAGGCAAATATTGATAACTATTCTGTCAAAATATGAGTGAGTAAATTGTTGTGTATTCTTGTTCTGTTTCTTGTTAAAAATCAATTTGTAATGTCCAGAGAATAGGATCTTCCAGGTACTCATGAGTCATATAAGTGGCTCCAAAGTTTGCCCCTATTCCATTAAAATCATACTTCAAACCGAAGCCAGCGGTAATACTTTGATCTTCCGTTTGGCTGGAAAGGAAGCTCCGGTACCCTCCTCTGAAAAAAACCATGTCGTTGAATCCATATTCAATCCCAATATCTAAGCTTTCGGAATTATCACTGGGGTGCTTCGCGTCGATCGCAAATTCTATTTTATGGCTCTCGATATCCAAAGCATCAATAGCAACCCCAACCTTAAATAATAGTGGCATGGGCCAGGAGTCGGTTGCCAGGTATCCTTCGTTCCGATCGTTATTACCATTTATACCTTCATCCACATCAATAGGCTGGCGAAGGTCATCTCCGGTCATTTGCATTTCATTCCCGAAATTGGTCATAGACATCCCAATTCTCAGGTTTTTAAAACTTGTTCGATACAGAACTCCAAGATCAACAGCGAAGCCGGTTGCTGATTCATTCCAGATTTTTTCCTGTACAAACTTTGTATTTGCTCCTATAGAAAACTGATCGGTTATGAACCGGGAATAGGAAACCGCAACTGCAAGATTGGTCGGACTAAAAACTTCCCCGGTACCTTCGGGTATATCAATGGTTCTCACTTCGATTTCACCATGATCAATAGCACGCACGGAAAGGGCAAAGTTTCCAATATCTCCCCCATGAATAACTACCGAAGCATCCTGAATCTGGGAATCCAGAAACCAGTTCATATTCGAAAAAGTAACGGTGTTGCTTTCAAGCTGAGCCATGCCGGCAGGATTCCAAAACATGGCGCTTCCATCGTTAGCAATAGCTACATAAGCTCCTCCCATTGCACTAGCTCTGGCACCAGAAGAAATGCTCAAAAACGCAGCTGATGTAGTTCCAACTTTATCTTGTGCCTGCACATTTGTTGTTAAAACCATGCTGGTTGCTAACAACAAACAGTACTTGACTGCCTTAACTATGTTCATTGTTTGACCTTTCATTATTTAATAAGTGCAATTTTTCCTGTTTTAGTACCTACGCCCGGAGCTTTCAGGTGGTAATAGTAAACTCCATACGCTACATCAAGATTTTCTCTTGTTCGTAAATCCCATTCTACTACTCCTCGGTCTATGGAATCGTCATGATTAAGTTCGCGTACCAGTTCTCCACGAACAGTAAAGATCCTGATCGTTGACCCTGCCGGCACATTCTGAAACATAATTTTGCGTTCGCCTCGGCCACTGGTAATAGTCGGTGGTAGTTTTCCTTCCCAGCTGGCTGCGCTCACATATGGATTCGGTACAACCCTTACCTCATCTAGCTGGTCTTTGGCGGTTTCGTTATCCACATTTGATGATTTGGTTGTAAAAGAGTATGTATCGCTGGAACCAAAAGACTTGTACGTTTTTATCTCATAGACATCACCGGCTTCCGGCAATTCACCAGTAGGCACCCGGCCCTGTCCAAGCACTGTCTCATATACAATCCTGAATTCAAAGACCGGACTCAGGGAATCTCCAAAGCTATCGTATATATATATATACTCATAATCACCTAACTCACTATAAGAAGCACCATTTTCAAATTCATTATTAGCTCTAAAGTTTGTTTGATCGAGAGCAAATGGCACTTCTTGTCCAGTTACGCTATTAGTAATTTTAAAATTGACAGGTGTCGATGTTGTGTTAGGAGCGTTTTGACCTGTACCATTAGTGGTGTCAATTGAAGTAGCTACCGCTTGATCGAAAAACTCAATACTATAGTCGTATGGAGCATCAAGTGCTTCAAATTGCCAAAACGGACTGTTACTTAGAATACCTTCACGAACCAGCACGTCAATCTTTAATGAATCTCCATCAGCCCAGCCAGACTCGTCGCTGTTTACACGGGTTTCATCATTCTGGAATGCCAGTCTCATACCATCAAAAATATTCGATTCTGCGTCTGAAAGTGGTATATCTGAAAGAATAATATCTCCGTCATTAATCACAGAATAAGTAGATGCAGGGAACGTATTCCCGGGGAACTGCACTTCATATTGCGCATTTTCTTTGAGGAAAACAGGGTCCAGCACTTCCACAAATACCTCACCGGTAGCATTACCCTCAGGGTGACCAACATCGCCAACAATAGAACCAGCCTGATATCCCAGAACAGGAGTGCTAGGTTCTACCTCCACCACATTTATATCCGTGATGGTTGAGCCGTCATCACGAATAGTTACCGAGAAATTATTCTCAGCCGGATAGAAATCTATGCTTCCACGATCGTATGCAGCAAGGGCATAGTAGTAGGTTTGCCCATTTACCACATTGGTATCAACGAAAGAATGCCTGAGTCCGGTATCATTACCTAAATAAAATGGAACCCCGCGCACCCGATCGGCAAGGTCAGGGTTGAACACATAGGAAGGATCGTTTTGACCGGTTGAAGTATCTTCAGCTGCCTGCCATAACCCCCTTATTCCGTTATCAAGATCAAACTGGGCTATTGGTTCCAAAAGTGCATCGTTTCCAAAGGCATCGGTAATTCTGCCCGGGTCCAGAAAGTTGGGATCTGTACTTTTGAATATTTTATATCCTTCAAAATCCTGCCCTAAAATCGGATCAATGCTTTCTTCAGCGATGCTATTCCAGTACAGGGTCACTTTCTCATCTCCCACTGCTGCTTTAAGGGTTGGCTTCTCAGGAGGGCGTGCAAAGTTGTAGTTCCTGTTATAGATCTCCTGAATAGTTCGAACATTATTGGTGATATTTGCGAGATCTTCACCAAATACTAATGCGAGTGAGAAGCGAATGGTCTCTCCCGGCTCGAGCCTGAAATAACCTGAGCTAAAGATAAAGTCTCCATCTACACCACCGGCCTGACGGTCTTCATTAAGCTGGTTATTTGGGGTAAAGAAACCGGGAGACATAGCATCCCAGACTTGTGGGTCATCATTCAAACGAACAGCGCCCGGAGGAGTAAAATAATAGAAGCTGGAAAGACCAACCTGATCGGTTTCATCCACATCAAGGTTTTCAAAATTGGGCTCACCAATATCAGGAACGCCATTTCCTTCTCCGGCATCCCCTGTTCCGGATACACCATCAGCACCTACGTCGTCGGTAAGTGGATTCCAGTCACCATCGTTATCAATTCCATCGGACCCTGATTCATCAATCATTGGGTTCAGAAGCCCATGATTAATAGAATCTTGTTGAGTTGGCGAGCCATTCCCTACATCTTCGGCAAAGCCGATGTAATTCTTATAATAAAGTGGCGGTAACAGTTCAATTCCACCTGTAATTCTTTCCTGACGTCGCTCAAAGTGTAATTTCTCATCTTCATCAATCAGGCCATCCAAATCTTCGTCAAGCAGGTTTTTCTCTGTTACAGTGATCGTCTCGGTTCGGTTCTGAACTTGCTTTGTCGTTTCCTGGAGGGTCATACCCGGAGAGAGCTGATACTCAATGCCCTGAGAAGTAACCGTGGTTGTACCACTTCCCAGAAAGATAAAAGAGCGTTCGCCGGTTTCTTCGTCAATCAGAATAATCGGGTCACCTTCGCTCAGCGTTCGGGGAAGAAAGTCCTGTGGCTGGAAAACATTGCCTTGTCCTGCCAGGGATGGATCTACATAAGGAAAGCCATCAATATTTAATTGATTCGGATCTCCGTCTCCGTCGTTATCAATGCCGTCGTCAGGGTCACCGGGACTTTCCATGAATGCATACCCTACATACCCTACATCATTTCCATCAGCATTGGTACCATCGGCATCCCATGAGTACACGATTCGGTTAGCCTGATCAAAGAAAGCAAGGTCATCCTGCGTATCACCAGTACCTGATACCGCACTTTCCCCTGCTGCCGTCCCAACTACTAACCCAACAGAAACCCGGGGATAAGTAGTCGTACTGGTATTGGTTAATTCATAGATATAGAACATCGCATCCTGGGCCAGGAACTGGGACCACTGAAGTCCTCTGACACTCATAGCCAACCCCTGACCATCTCTGGAAGGATCTGTACTGTCTGGCTCAAACGGTGATATCTCACCCTGACTAGCCAGATCATTCATAAACTTATCATTGTGATCGTCGGTCCAGAAATAGGTTTCAAAATCCGCATTTTGAATACCCCGCCCAAAGAACCCATTCCACTCAGGACTCCCATCCGGAGCTACCCACGTAGGTTGGTCAGGCCATCTGTTTGGCCAGGTAGATTCATCCACACTAATAGCCGGACGATCATTATCACCATCATTGTTAGCAAAACCACCCATAGGCTCAAAGCCCCAGAATTGGGTCTGTCCGGGACGTATACTTTGCCCTGCTCTATCACCAAAATTAGTCACCGAATGCTGTACAAGAGAATCAGGCTGACCATCACCGTTCGTATCTACCGGTATTTCAAGTGAAATGACCGGAGATACATCCCCAATATAGTTTACATCAGAACCCCGTGGCCATTGCCCCCGAATTTCACCCACACCAGCTAGATATCCTGTATTGTGAAAGGTAATCCACACACGGTTACCATCAGACTCCGCACTTTTTCTATATTCCCTGCTTGACCGATATTGTGGATCTTTGAGGAAATTGGGCACGTTTTGAGCAGTTGCATAATCCTGCACAAAAAACAGAACGGCAAACAAGACGACTAAGCTGGATGTAAGTTTTTTCATGCTTTTTTGAGTATCAAACAGATGCATATTGGTATTCAATTAAAAATTATATCGGACTCCAAAAACCACTCGTCGCGGCTCGTTGTAAAAATCAGGACGGTTGTAATTCTCATTCAGATACCTGATATCTCCTCTGAATGTCTTCAGGTCTTCATTTCTGTATAGTGAGTATTCGGCTGTTCCGGTATCAGAAAAAACACCCTGCTCGTTACCGGTATCGAGCACATTGTCGATCTTGGCATAAACTTGCAGCCTTTGATCATTGCCCATCGAAATATTTTTGGTAAGGTTCAGGTCCAGATTATACTTTGCCGGACGTCGCTGACTGTTCAAAGGGTTTACAGAAGGTGGAGTAGTCCCGGTACGGAGTGTGTAATCGGGAGTATACGGGAAACCGGAACCGGCATTAAAAATAGCGCCAAAACCCCACCCTGTTGTTGAGGTGTAGTTGGCTGTCAGGTTAACAGTATGTAACTGATCCCAATCCAAAGGTACAATTCGTTTTTCAAGCTCTGTTTTAGCAGCGGCTGCATTGTAAGCTTGCGAAGGGTCAGATGCATTCCCTTTTGCAATCTGGAAGGTATAGTCGGCAGTAAAGAACAGGCCATTAGAGAACCCTTGATCAAATGTTAGCACGACCCCTTTTATAAATCCAAAATCAGAATTTTTAACGATGCCATAACGAACGGATGTTCCATCTACTACCGTAGGGTCGGTTGCCGTACCCGCAAGATTCCTTATATCTCTAAAGAATGCCGTCACTTCTACCGCTGAAGTCCTGCTCAGCTCCTGCTTGTAGCCCAACTCACCATTAATTGTTTTTTGAGGTTTGAGGTTGGCATTGCCAAGCAATCCAATTAAACCTGAGCCACTGCCAAGACGGAAAAACGGGTTTTGATATAGCAAGCTAAAATTCGGAATCTGGAAAAAGTGGCCGTAAGAAAAGTGTAATGCTCCTGTTTCAGAAATTGGAAACGCAACTCCTAATCTCGGACTAAACTGCCATGTAGGTTCTGAAGGCTCAAAAACGAGATCTTCATTATCAGGACGTTGTTCCTCAAATACTACATCAGGATCAGTTGGATCAGTAAATACTTTAAAGTTTGAATCGAAATAATCAAAACGAACACCAGCGTTGATAATCAGGCTTCCTATCTCAACCTTATCCTGAATATATCCTGAAATTTCTATCGGATTTACATCATAAGCGGAGTTCACAAAAAGGGTGTCTACTCCTCCATTCGGACTGTTTACAATCGAAGTTTTGTCGCTGAACTTAAGTGAATGATACCGGTACTCAACCCCGGTTTTAATTTGGTTTGCACTATTTACCTGGCTGGTAATATCAAATTTCCCAATGATCGTGCTTGTCTCGCGGGTTGTTCTTCCATTATCAGTCCCTCCGATAATAAAATTGGAAGTAATATTACTTGCCCTGAAGCCTGCATAGTCATTGGGCAAATACCTGGAATCGTAAGGGTCTTCGAAAAGATATGATTCATATTTTTTATAGGTATTAGACACACTTACATCGTAATAGGTATTACTTGAAAGGGTGTGAGTCCCTTTTAAATAAGCACTGTAGTTTCTGGTGAATTCCTCACGGGAAAACTGCGGCATGAACTGGGCTGAATGATTGTAGTTTTGAAATTCTTCACCTCCAAAAATACCATTAGCTGAGATCTTAACCCCGGATAACGGACGCCAGGTCAACTTCACCTGGCCATTTAACTTTTCATATGGATTCATGTTAACCAGAGATGAATCGCCTGATCCTAATGTATCAACCAGCCCAAGCTGACCTAATGAGTTGATACCTACATCATTATAATCAAAGACTTCGCGCCCAGAAAACCAACCGTCGTTACCAAAATACCGTCCACTTGCGAAAAAGAAGAGTTTGTCTTTAATGATTGGGCCATCAAGACTCACCTCAAAATTACGAACTGCGACCGGACTAATCTGGCTTATACCTCTGAACAGGTCGGTTCGGGTTGAAGCATAATCACCTAAAAATGTATTCACAGAACCCGTGAAATTATTGCTTCCGTCCTTGGTTACAATATTGACGATACCACTCATGGCTTGTCCGTACTCAGCATTAAAAGCCCCGGTAACTACCTGAACTTCTTTAACGGAACTGTTCTCAACCCCGGCTGAAAGACTTCCATCAAATACATCCGTAACCGGGACTCCATCAACCCAATACCCAACTTCTCCTGTACGTCCTCCCCTGAAGTGTCCGTCAACTACCCCGGCCTGTAATTCTACAACTTCTGAAAAGTTTTCGACCGGAATCGCCTCAATTTGCTCACTGGTAACCGAAGATAAACTGGCTGTCACATCCTTCCTGATCAATTCACGACCAGCCGTTACGGTCACCTCTTCACCTTCCAGCACTTCGGCACGGAGTTCTACATTAATTTCTGTGGTCAAATCAATAGAAACACGCACATCCTGAACAACCGTTTGACTATACCCAATATATGACACCAGCAAAGTATAACTTCCAGACTCCACACCGGTAATAATATATTCGCCATTTACATCGGTAGCATCTCCCTTGGTAGTTCCCTCAATTATGACACTAGCTCCAATAATTGTTTCACCGGTTTCAGAATCTGTTACAATACCACGAATTTTTCCATATTGAGCAAAGGCGGTCGCGGTAATAAGGCTAAAAAAGAGTATGAAGAGATAGCGCATTAATCCAACATTATTTATTCCGGTTCTTCCAAGTAATTTAATGTAAGCGCTTACAAATTTCCAAGTGTTTTTTCAAAAAACACTCCTTTTGTACAGAAGACATGGCAAGAGAAGAATCCCCATCAATCAATTACAATTAGTAATTAATTAACAGAAACTTAACAGTACCGATAATTCAACCGATATTTATAGAAAAGCTCCGGCTTGAAAGACGATGTAAATTTTCGGTTTTTTTAGCTCTGAAAATTCTGAGAATGAATGTAAGTGCTTTCAGGTTTTTTTCGAATTATGACTTAACCGGTTTCTTTTTTCCATATCTATCCCGGATATAATTGTCTAAAATATAACGGAATTCCTGACCTATATTGTCGCCTCTCAGCGTAGTAGAATGTTCACCATCTATGTAAACCGGAGCCTTGGGCTCTTCGAAAGTTCCGGGTAGTGAAATTCCAATATTAGCATTCCTGGATTCTCCCGGGCCATTCACCACGCATCCCATCACAGCAACATCCATTTCCTCGACTCCCGGATATGCTTTTCTCCAAACCGGCATCGACTCTACAATGTAATCCTGTATTTCTTCTGCCAGCTCCTGAAAGTAGGTACTTTTGGTTCTCCCACAACCCGGACAAGAGGTTACCTGTGGAATGAAATTTCTGATTTTCAGGGATTGTAGTATTTGCTGAGCTACCTGTACCTCCAGCGCCCGATCTGCCCCGGGTTGAGGAGTTAGTGAAACACGAATGGTGTCACCTATGCCCTGTTGCAGAATCACGGAAAGTGCTGAGGCACTGGCAACCATTCCCTTCATTCCCATTCCAGCTTCGGTAAGGCCTACATGCAACGGATAATCCACTTCCTCGGCGATACGTTCATATACTGTAACCACATCCTGTACACCCGACATCTTACAACTAATGATAATCTTGTCAGAAGCAAGCCCGACATCCTCCGCCAGTTTGGAAGAACGTTTGGCGCTTTCTACCATGGTATCAAGCATGACTTCTTTTGCGGACTTCGGCTTTGGCAGCTCGTTATTGGCATCCATCTTATCAGCAAGGAGCTGTTGATCGAGTGATCCCCAGTTTACACCTATTCTCACTGGTTTGTCGTACCGGATAGCCTGCTCCACAATAGTAGCAAAATTTTCATCGCGGGTTTTAGTGCCCGTATTTCCCGGATTAATCCGAAACTTAGCCAAAGACTCAGCCATATCCGGATACTGAGTTAACAGTTTATGACCGTTATAATGAAAATCACCTATGATGGGCACCGTTACTCCCCTCTTCATCAGTTTTTCTTTGATGTGGGGAACCGCTTTCGCAGCAGCATCATTATTTACGGTAATGCGAACAAGCTCTGAACCGGCCCGGTGCAGGTGTTCAATTTGATCTGCCGTTTCATCAATATCTGCTGTATCGGTATTCGTCATTGACTGAACCACAATAGGCGCGCCACCTCCAACGGGAACGTGACCTACCATTACCTGTATTGATTTCCGTCTCTTTATTGCCGACATAATGCCCTAATCTTCCTTACTTAATTCAAATAGTTTTCGTTTTTCTTCTTTGGAAAGTGAATCGTATCCCTGCTTGGAAATTTTCTCCAATATGGCGTCCAATTCTGACTGATCCATTTCTTCCACAATTTCAGCATCCTGAACAATATGCATATTTTTATTGCGGGGTCGTTTTGAACCTGATTTCCCAGCCGGTTTCACTTTACCAAACATATATTCTACGTAACGGATAACCATACTAAGGTCCGTTCCGTTTTTATGAGCTTTCACCAATAAATATCCGCCAAGAGCTCCTCCAAGGTGTACCAACCTGGCCACTCCATCTCCGCTTCCAAGAAATAATATATCAATGGCAATCCAGCCGGCTACAAAAAATCGGGCTTGTATAGGAGGAAATAAAAATAACATAATCGGAGCTGTGGGAAATAGCATGGCGAAAGCAACCAGAATTCCAGTCACTGCGCCGGATGCTCCAATTACCAAAGCAGACCCAAATACAAGAGCAAAGCCGGCATCCAGAATAGCCCCTAAAAGTCCGGCTCCGAAATAAATAACGGTGAAGGTTCTGGGGCCCAGTGTCTCTTCAACGGCTCTGCCCATCCACCATAACCACAGCATATTAAACAGGAAATGCAGAAAGCCTCCATGCAAAAACATGTAGGTAACAAGTCTCCAGGGCTGCGTCAGGAAAGTTGGGAAAGATGGATCAAAACCAAGATTGGGAACAACCCAGCTATTGAGAGCTTGCCCTCCCAGCATTTGAATCACAAACACCACGGCGTTTATAGCTATGATAGTCCGAATTGCCACCGGCATTCTCATGAATCCACGCTTGAAGGCGTTTCCAAATGAGTCATAATTCCCGCTGTTCATATTACCACCGGTAAAAAAAGAAGGTCCTTTAACCATAATACTCCGGTTTTTTGAGTCCCCAGTATTTGATCAGCACAAACCCAACTACAAT
This sequence comes from Gracilimonas sp., assembly GCF_040218225.1. Lineage (NCBI taxonomy): Bacteria > Pseudomonadati > Balneolota > Balneolia > Balneolales > Balneolaceae > Gracilimonas > Gracilimonas sp. Next base: position 106,408 of record NZ_JAVJQO010000008.1, on the reverse strand, counting down.
ACCTCCAAGGTGAGCAAAGTGAGCTACACCACTGTTCGGCATCGCCAATCCATTGAACAGTTCAAATAGCCCATAGAAACCTACAAAGTACTTCGCTTTTATGGGTATGGGAGGAATCAGCAGCATTATATATCGGTCAGGAAACATCATACCGAAAGCAAGCAAGATTCCAAAAACAGCACCGGATGCGCCCAGCGTATAGGTAAAATATCCGCCAATAAACATATGGATGATAGCAGCTCCAACTCCCGTCAATAAATAGTAGATAAGAAATCGTTTTGAGCCCCAGAGGTTTTCAATGGCCTGGCCGAATATCCAAAGTGCAAAAAGGTTTAGAAAAATATGGCTCAGATCGGCATGCAAAAACATATAGGTAACCAACTGCCAGGGCATAAAACCATCGCCCAGTGGATTTAAAACCAAATACGGAGCAATGGCTGCGCCAATAGGAGTCCAGCCTGCACCAAATAGCTGCTTGGTGAGCAGATACGCCAATGCATTTATGATCAAAAGATTTTTAATTACCGGCGGGAATACTGAAAATTGGGTATTGGGAGAAAAATTATCCAAAAAATTCTGCTTTATTGATGATTCTTTTTGACACGTGAATATACGTTGATTCCGCTCAAAGTTACGCCCGGAATTCCTTGTCCCGGATAGGTTGTATCTCCAACAAGATACAAACCTTTGAACGGAGTTTCGTGTGGAGTCCAGTTGAGCAAGCTTCGTGCCATACTTTGGGGAATTCCACCCACCCTGCCTTTTTTACGGTACACCCAGTTTTCCCAGGTAACCGGTGTTGCGGTATGTATGACATCAATTTTTGAGTCTGCAAATCCGGGTAAACGTTCGTTAAGTTTCTCAACGATAAAATTCTCAACCTGTTGCTTTGCATCCTCATATTGGCCATTCAGTGAGTACCAATATTCAGGAGAAGCGTGAGTTGAAATATTGAGTGTTCGGCTGCCTTCTTTTGCACGTGCAGTATCTCCTCGTTTTGACATGGAAATGAAAATAGATTCTGAATTTGTAAACGGGATTTTTTCTCCATCCTTTAAATGAATCTGGTGATGCAGAGGCAACTCATCCGGATAAGTGTCATTGGTGGCAATACCAAGGGTAATGGCCCCCCAGGCTTGATCAAAATCGTTAGACTCTTTCTCAAAGTAATCTCTCATTTCACCTGAAGTTATACGGGGCATATTCCAAACCGGGATATTTGAAATCACAACCGGTGCCTGATATACAAACTTTTCCTTTCGTTTGTTTTTAGTATGAACCGTGAATTGTGTTCCGTCCCAATCAATCATCTCTACCCCTTCTTTGGTGTGAAGGGCCCCGCTTTTGCCATGGATAAATTCCCTGATAGTATTCACCATTTCCACTAATCCACCGGGGACATAAAAATTAGAATAATTGGTATAGGTAAGTCCGGCCGCTCCAAAAAGGAACGGAGTTTGAGCCGACTTTGCCTGAGCGGTTATCATTAATTGCTCATCTACAAACCGCCGGAATTCTGGTGTATCCACTCCATACTTTTGCATCACATCTTGTACCGATTGAAAAGCATACTTTAGCACCCAAGCATCCAGCGGATTATTGTTGATGGCTAACTGCCCCCATTCAGAAAGTCTTTGCGGTGGGAAAAAGGGATTCTTAAGTGAAACCTTCCACACCAAATCTGATACAGACAGGGCTTTTTCCCAAAAAGCACGCTGACCGTCAGCGTTCCCAAAAACACGAATACATTCCTGAATCCATTGCTCACGGTCTTTATAGCGGGTGATTGTTTTCCCACTCAGTTTAACAGACATACTTGGGGTGATTTCCTCCCTTGGAATTTGAATCCCGGTTTCTTTTTCCAGCTTCCAAAGCGGCTGGTTTTCATCAAACCCAATGAGCGTTGTGGCGCCGGACTCAAACACATATCCTTTCCGGAAATAGGATGAGGAACAGCCTCCGGGTGCATGTGCTTTTTCCAAAATGAGGACTTTATAGCCATCATTAGCGAGCATGGCACCCGCACTCATGCCTCCCATTCCTGATCCGGCAATAATAACATCATAGTCTGTATTGATATTCATGCCGTCCAAACAACAACTACACCGCGCTTTGTTCCTTGGAAATAAAAAATTCATTTCCTTTATGATTTTCGCTTACTTCCCGTAATCACAACAACAGAGTAAAAGAGTTATGACACATTCCAATCCTCCAAAAATAACCGGTACCCGATACGTTCTAGCCGTTAAAGATCTGAAAGATTCGGCTGCATACTACCAGAATCAGCTTGGATTTACCTCTGTTTGGACTGATGGAAACTGGCATTTTCTAAGCCGGGAATTATTTTTTGTAATGCTGGGAGAATGTAAAGATGATGTTTCTGCTTTTGAGACCAATGATCACTCCTATTATGCCTATATCGAGATGGAAAATGTTAAAACATTGTATGATGAGTATCAGAAAAGGGACGTTGATATCATTGCTGAACTCAAAGACAAAGATTGGGGACAAAGAGAGTTTGCTATCCGTACCATCGATGGTCACCGGATTATGTTTGGAGAAACCCTTTGAATCCATAATAATTCAATACAAAACACACTGTTAGATTTTTAAACTACTAATGAATAAAACCTACTATTCGGACGAAATTTATAAAGGAGAGGATTTTACGGTAAAGAACTTTGACTTAGGAGCTTATGAGTATTGCCGGTTCATCAATTGCTCATTTTTTAAGGTGAGCCTCAGTGAATGTAGTTTTATTGAATGTGAGTTTGAGGGATGTGATTTAACGATGGCCAAGCTATACGGTACAGCCATCCAGGATACTAAATTTACCGAATGCAAGCTTATCGGACTTCAGTTTGATACCTCCAACGACTTTGCCTTCTCTCCGGAATTTGAATCCTGTAACCTGAACCTGTCTTCTTTCTTCCAAGTTAAAATAAACAAAGCCATTTTTAATAATTGCAACCTGAATGAAGTGGAATTTACCGAAGCTGAACTGAAGGAATCAATCTTCGATAATTGTGATTTAGCCAAAGCCAACTTCTCATCTACCCTTCTCCAAAAAGCAGACTTCAGAGATTCTTACAATTATTCCATCGACCCTGAATCCAATAAGATTAAAGGCGCTAAATTCTCGCTTCAGGGATTACCGGGCTTACTGGATAAATATGGGATTGTGATAGAATAATTTCGTTAATCAGCAACAGTAGGAACAACTTCACCAAGATGATCGAATATAACGTTCCAACCCTGCTTGTGACCTTGAAACAATTTTAACTCGTTCCGGTGCTCCGCTCCGGAATGCCCTATCGAGGCTCTGCCTCACATTACCCGGAGCAGGAAGCTGAGCTTCCATCATGCGTTTCTTCTAGCTCATCGAATCGAGACTCCCAGAATTGCTTGTATTCCTGAACCAGTTTCTCCACTTCTGAAAGAGGTTCATAATTCATACGGCACTTATAAGTTCTGCCCTCTTTCCTTTTTATGATAAGATCAGCTTTCTCCAACACTTTCAAATGCTTGGAGACTGCGGCTAAAGACATATCGTATGGTTCGGCGATTTCATTTACAGAATGTTCTTTTCGTGCCAGCCGGCCAAGAATTGAACGGCGGGTAGCGTCCGATAAAGCGTTTAAAGTAGAATCTAGCATAAGATTATATTTAACTGATTGGTTGAATATGATTCATCAACAGAAAACATTCAACTGATTGGTTAAATATTATAATGAGACGGGTCGAAGATCGGTCGGATGTAAGGCTTTAACTCGTTCCGGTGCTCCGCTCCGGAATGCCCTATCGAGGCTCTGCCTCACATTACCCGGAGCAGGAAGCTGAGCTTCCATCATGCGTTTCGCAGCAGAGCGGCGGAACGAGGATAAGATTAATTCTCTATGGTGAGTACTCGGACAGGGAGGTCCTGAAAAGCGTTCCCAACGGGGACGTTGGGAACGAGATAAACGGAATGATGGATGGATCAGGAACAAACACTGATCACTGCAAACTGTAAAACAGCTAATGCGCTTCCAGCCAGTTATCTGCTACACCCGACTCCACATCCAGTGGTACATCCAGCTCAAAAGCGGTTTCCATCAGCTCATTGATCTTGTCCGGTACTTCATCCAGCTCGCTTTCATGAATCTCGAAAATGAGTTCATCATGAACCTGAAGCAGCATCCGGCTTTTCTTGTTGTTGTCTTTGAGCCAGTGATGGATATTGATCATCGCCAGCTTGATGATATCGGCTGCCGTTCCCTGTATCGGCATATTGATGGCCGTTCGCTCGGCAAAGCCCCGTACATTCCAATTGTCTGATTTAATATCTGGAATATACCGCCGGCGGCCCAGCAGTGTTCTCACGTATCCATGCTCCCGGGCAAATTCCTTGGTGTCGTTTATATAATTCAGAATGTTCGGGAAACGCTCGAAATATTGATCGATCATCTCTTTCCCTTCATTATTCTCTATACCCAGCCGTGAAGCCAATCCATAGGCACTCACTCCGTACGGAATACCAAAATTAACTTCCTTGGCTTTTCGGCGGTGATCGGCGGTAACTTCATCCAGGGAATCCAGACCAAAGATTTCTTTGGCCGTTCTGGAGTGAATGTCTTCCTTATTTTTGAACGCCTCCATCATCGCTTCATCTTTGGCGATGTGGGCAATCACCCGGAGTTCTACCTGCGAGTAATCAGCCGACATGATCTTGTATCCTTCTTCGGCAATAAACGCCTTCCTGATTTCCCTTCCTCTCTTTGTGCGGATGGGTATATTCTGAAGGTTAGGATTGGATGAACTCAATCGACCTGTAGCAGCTACGCTTTGGTTGAAGTCGGTGTGAACTCGACCGGTGTCTGGATTTATCAGATCAGGCAGTGCATCCACATAAGTAGATTTGAGCTTGGTGAGCTGACGGTAATCGAGAATCAGGCTTGGCATCTCATACTTTGCTGCCAGGTTCGTCAACACTGATTCTGCCGTAGAATACTGTCCGGTCTTGGTTTTCTTACCTGCAGGCAGTTCCATTTTCTCGAACAGAATGGTTCCCAGCTGCTGGGGAGAATTGATATTAAACTCCTCTCCCGCCTTGTCATAAATCTGTTGCTCCAGTTCTTTCAGGTCTTTGTCCAGTTCTTCGGAAAAGGCAGCCAGCATTTCAGTATCCAGCTTCACCCCTTTGTACTCCATATCCGCCAGGACTTCCATCAGCGGATAATCGACGGTATAAGCGATTTCCTCGAGTTCATCCTCCTTCAGCTTGTCGCTCAGAATTTCATATAGCCGCAGGGTTATATCGGAGTCTTCACACGCGTAGAGATAGACTTCTTCCGGCTTCAATTCGGCCATTGAAATCTGCTTTTTCCCCTTCCCGATGAGTTCTTCTATAGGAACGGGTTTATAATTCAGCAGACTCTTGGATAGTTCATCCATCTTGAGTCGCTGATTGGCATCAATCAGGTAAGCCGCAATCATTGTATCAAAAGCTTTGCCCTTAATTTCGATCCCGGATCGCTTCAGCATCAGGTAATCGAACTTATAATTGTGGGCAATCTTAGTGGAGTTTTCATTCTCAAAAAGTGGACGCACAGCCTCAATCACTTCTTTTTCGCTTAGTCCGCCTTCAACATTCACCGGTATATAATAACCGGTTCCGGGAGTAGCCGTTAAGGAAATACCAACCAATCCGGCTGAAACCGGATCGGGGCTGTCGGTCTCCGTATCAAAACAAAACTCTTTATGATCCTTAAATCGCTCGACCAGCTTTTTAACTTCCTCAATGGAATCAACCAGTTCATAATTAACCTTGTCTTCATCCAGTTCCTGCTTGGGAGCTTCTTCTTTGAAAGAACCAAACAGATCCACCTGATCGCCATCTTTGGATGCAACAGGACCCTGTTCTCCCAAATACCTTTTGGTAAGCGTGCGGAATTCCATTCGCTTAAAGAACAAACCCAGCTCTTTCTTGTCGGGACCCTCCCATTCCAGCTCTTCCCAATCTTCAGTATCGGGAACATCAGTTTTGATAGTCACCATAAACTTGGCATGAAGAGCCTGCTCTCCATATTCTGTTAGTCCTTCACGCGCCCGTTTCCCTTTAATATCGGGAGCGGCTTCAATGGCTTTCTCAAGTGAACCATATTTTTTAATCAGTTTAGGGGCACCTTTTTTCCCAATACCAGGAACACCAGGAATATTATCCGAGGTATCCCCGATCATCGCCAGTACATCAATCACCTGCTCGGGATACACACCAAAGTAATCCTTCACTCCTTCACAATCGATGATATTAAATCCGCCATTATTGTTATCCGGTTTCATCATCCGGATGTGATCGTGAACCAGCTGCATAAAGTCTTTATCCGGCGTAACCAGCATTACATCCACATCATCAGCATTGGCACCGCTCGCAATGGTTCCGATGATATCATCGGCTTCATAACCATGCTGTTCAATGTTCGTGATTCCCCATGCCTTCACCATCTCTTTAATAAGTGGAATTCCTATAGTCAGTTCCTCAGGCTGTGGCGGTCGGTTTGCTTTGTACTCTTCATCTTCCTCGTGCCTGAATGTTGGCTCATGCGTATCCCATGCAACTGCAATGTGCGTGGGCTTTTCTTCATCCAGCATTTTTTCGAGCGTATTCGCAAATCCCAGAACCGGTCCGGTTGGAATGCCTTCCGAATTTTTAAGCCTGCTGTTTATGAAAGCGAAGTGAGCACGGTAGGCCAGCGCCATACCATCCAGTAAAAAGAGGAGTTTTTTAGACATTGAATCTGTTTATTTTGAACTTTAACAATGAGCTTGGAAACTAATTTTTTTTAATTCTAATTACGAATATTGATTGCTGTTAATACCTGAGGTTGAATGAGTTTTACATCGCTGCCAAAAATTGAATTACACCTGCATCTGGATTGCTCACTGAGCTTTGATGTTGTTAAGAAATTACGTCCTGACATTACCCGTGACCAATATAACTCTGATTTCATAGCACCGGCTAACTGTTCCAGCCTGGATGAATACCTGAAGTGTGCGCATGAACCCATTGCCATCATGCAAACCAAAAAACAGCTGGAGATGGTTACCCTCGATCTGTTTCAGCAGCTACAAAAAGATAATGTCATTTATGCTGAAATTCGTTTCGCACCTCTTCAGCATCTGGAAAAAGGATTAAGTCCGGAAGAAGTCGTTCAGGCAGTTGATGAGGCTACGGCCAGGGGAATTGAGGAAACGGGCATCGAGGCCAGAATTATTTTATGTACGCTTCGGCACTTCTCTGAAGAAGAGAGTATGAAGACAGTTAAACTGGTCGAGCAATTCAAAGGCTCAAGGGTAACAGGGTTTGACATCGCAGCCGATGAAACTTTGCCCGTAGACAATCACATAAAGGCTTTTGAATACGCCAACAAAAACAATATTCCTTGCACAGCACATGCAGGAGAAGCTCGGGGAGCCGAAAGTGTACGGGAAGTCCTGCAGAATTTCTATCCCTCCAGAATAGGTCACGGTGTTCGGAGTCTGGAAGATGATTCGCTTATGAATTTCTTAAAAGAAAAAGACATTCATCTTGAGGTCTGCCCTACCAGCAATGTTCAAACCGGGATTTATAAATCGGTCGCTCATCACCGGGTTGATGAAATTTATGAGCGTGGAAACTTCCTGAGTATTAATACAGATGGCCGCACTATTTCCAATGTTTCTCTGATTGAAGAATATACTTCGCTAAACAAGCATTTTGGCTGGCAAACTGAACATTTCCTAAGGGTAAATCACCAAGCCATCGATGCGGCTTTCTGTGATGAGGAAACAAAAGATGTGCTACGCCGGAAATTAACCGAGGGGTTTAAGCAAGTTGAGAGTTGACAGGATGATGTTTACAGAATAAACATCAGTCTCCCTTTCCATTCTCAGCTGCCATTTCTCAAAACTACTCCTGCTCTTTCTCTACTCAATTCGCTTCCTGATTTAGCAATGTGCCCGTTCATTATCACCCACTCAAAACCGGTAGCGGGTTCATGGGGTGATGAAAACGTAGCGTTGTCCTTTACCTGATTTGGATCAAATATCACGATATCTGCTTTATGGCCCTTTTTTAAAACGCCCCGGTCGGTAATTCCTAATGTTTCAGCAGATAACCCCGACATCTTATAAACAGCCTCTTCTATCGACATTGACTGCTGTTCGGTAACATATTTTCGGATCACTTTGGCAAAACTTCCATACCCTCTTGGATGGCGCATTCCCGGACTTCCATCCGAACTGATCATCACGCCTTTTGCTATCGCAATTCGATCCTGAAGCTCTTCATTCATTACAAAATGAGCCGCTGAAGCACCATTAGGCCCCATTTGAAGCAGTAAGTCAACAGGACTTATTCCTTCTGACTGTGCAGCCTCTGCCAATGTTTTCCCTGCATATTCCCCTGAGCCAAATAAAATGGCTTCCGGTCCATTTCTCTGCTGCAATTTTGAAACCAGAAACTCTCTTAGAAGTGCTGGATTCTCATTCATGATGGCCTTCCACTCACTATCTGTTTTTGCCCATGTTGGAAATACGATACCAATCCCCGTATAACTGGCTGCATATGGATAAGTGTCCGCCGTAAACTCAATACCTTCCTTATTGAGTGCGGCAATCTGATTTAAAACTTCTTCAGCCCGATCTGTACCCTTTCCATACACTACCTTAAAATGGGAAGCATGAACCCGGGCATACTTTCCCAACGAAGCCAATTCTTCCAGAGAAGCAGAAATTTTAGAATCATCTTCACTTCGCATATGACTCATTATTATTCCGTCATATTCACCCACAACTTCTGCAAGTGCCGACAGTTCACCGGGTTTTGCATAAATCCCGGGCACGTATTCTAATCCTAAACTCATTCCGTAAGCTCCAGCCTCTAACCCGTCTTTCAGGTTTTGCTTCATTTGCTGGATTTCTCTGTCAAATACTTCTTTATCCTCTCCTAAATCTACTGATCTTCTAAGCGAGCCATGTCCAACTAATGTAGCAACATTTACAGCCGGCACAGCTGACTTTACCTCTTCAAACCAATCATCCAGAGGCTCACTTGTTGGTGATGAACCATCCTGGCCGAGCAAAATAGTTGTCACTCCCATAGACAGGAAGTTTTCAAATTCTGGTGTTTGGATTGGATTACCGTGAGCATGCATATCTATAAACCCCGGGGCAACAACTTTTCCTGACGCATCTATTATTTGTATCCCCTGAAGGGTATCCTGATCAACCGGACCGATATATGCGATAGAATCTCCCCGGATAATAACATCCGCCTTGTAAGCTTTCTCACCGGTTCCATCTACCACAGATCCATTTTTAATGAGCAGACCTGCTCTGTTCTGTGCCTGTATTAACTGGTTACCGGAAAGGTTAACGGCTAAACATAGAAAAAGGGACAGGGCAACAACTTTCTTTATCATTTGGTCTAACTCCAATTATGAGCACTAAATTTCATGCCTAAGAAAACCAAACCCGACCAAAGTTGAAAGTTGAGAGTTGAAAGGGTGATGTTTGGAGACCAAGCAACTGTGACTTAGTCATTCCTGCAAAGGCAGGAATCTGGTTGCTGGTAAGGTGTTTTGCTAAAAACTACATCCGGATCTCAGGCCTCCGCCGTGAGATGACAACCCTATCACCTTTTCAACTCTCACCAGCCCTTAAACATTAAAACGGAAGAGCAGTACATCTCCGTCCTGAACTACGTACTCCTTCCCTTCCTGACGCATTTTACCAGCTTCCCTGGCGGCTTTTTCAGAACCAAGTTCCTGATAATCTTTAAAGGCAATGGTTTCAGCGCGAATAAATCCTTTCTCAAAATCAGTGTGAATGACACCGGCTGCCTGAGGGGCTTTGGTGCCTTTCTTGATAGTCCAGGCACGGGCTTCTTTGGGGCCGGCTGTGAAATAGGTAATCAAGCCCAGTTCCTTAAAGGCTCCTTTAATCAGCCGATCCAATCCAGCACTTGGAACGCCCAGTTCTTCGAGGAACATTTCTTTTTCGTCTTCGTCCAGCTCGGCAATTTCAGCCTCTATTTTAGCACAAAACATCACCGTTTCGTCGTCGTGCTCAGAAGCAATTTCTTTTACCGTATCTACATATTCATTACCGCTTTCCAGATCTGATTCTCCCACATTACATGCATAAAGCACCTGTTTGTCTGATAGCAGAAATAAATCCTTATAGGCTTCCCTTTCATCCTTGGATACTTCAAAAGTGCGGGCCGAATTTCCTTCTCCCAGATGATCTGCCAGTTTTTGTACAATAGCCAGCTGTGCTGCTTTGGCTTTATCTCCACCTTTGGCTTCTTTCTTGAGCTTTTCCACCCGTTTCTCCACTGACTCCAGATCTTTAAGAATCAGCTCTTCTTCGATAATGCGAATATCACGTTCAGGATCCACGCTTCCTTCTACGTGTATGATATCATTATCATCAAAACAGCGAACCACATGCAGAATCAAATCCACTTCACGGATGTGAGACAAGAACGCATTACCCTTCCCTTTTCCTTCGGAAGCACCCTTTACCAATCCGGCAATATCCACAAACTCGATAGTAGCCGGAAGCACATTCTTGGATTCAGCCAGTTCTGCCAATTCATGAAGTCGCTCATCCGGAACCGGAACCATCCCCACATTTGGGTCAATCGTACAAAAAGGAAAGTTCGCTGATTCTGCTCCGGCGTTACTCAGCGCGTTAAATAAGGTTGATTTACCTACGTTGGGAAGCCCAACAATTCCACATCTTAAGCTCATTTACTGATTATTTAGATTTTAAAAGTCCAGACTTTCTTGTTGAATAAATTTCATTTCCGGCAAAGCCACTGCGGTTAAAACACCATAGCCTCGCTCAGCATACACACAGCCGGTGTCAATCCCCAGCATATTTTCTTCTACTATAGGTTCTTTTACGGGCGTATGACCAAAAACTACCGTTTTCTCCCATACATTTTTACGGGAATACACATGATCACGCTGCCAGATAAATTGATCCCGCTCATACTTGCTATCCAGATTTTCTTCTATGGTCAGATCCGGAGAGATTCCACCGTGCACAAAAAAGTACTTCTCCGTCTCCCAATACAATACAGTGCTTTTAAAAAACTCATAATGTTCTTCCGGCAGGTTAAAATCGCCCGGAGATGAATCATAATTGCTGAGCGTGGTATTGCCGCCGTTACTCAGCCAGAGATTCCAGTCTCCTTTTTCATACGCATCCAGCAGCATTTGATCATGATTTCCGGTCAGAAATACGCATTCATGATCTTTTTCAAAATCTATAAGCTGTTCTACCACTTTTTTTGAATCGGGCCCGCGGTCGGTATAATCACCCAGAAATACATACACCGGTTCATGATTGTATTCCTGATGTAGTGTTTTCAGTAAAGCTTCGTTTGATGCAGCACACCCATGGATATCGCCAATTGCTATTATTTCAGGATGTGATGCCATTTTCGGTTAATTATTTCCCAACGTTTTTTGAATGAGTCCGCGTCCTTTTTTATTAATGCGTCCTTTTTCATTCAAATCGCTCAAAGCTGCATCCAGAATTCCGTTTATAAATCTTCCTGACTTCGCTGTGGAGTATCGTTTTGCTAGTTCAATGGCCTCATTAATACTCACCTTGGTGGGAATCTCTTCAAAATAAATAAACTCGCAGATTGCCATTTTCAGAATCATGCGATCGATTAAAGCCAGCCGGTTAATATCCCAGTTTTTGATATGGTCGACAATAACTTCATCCAGCTCTTCTTCATGATCAATGGTTTCAAAAAATAATTTCTCTGCGAAGCGGCGAAGGTCTTTCTCTTTTGTGAATTCTGCTTTCTTGATGATGGTATCAGCAACATGCTGAGTGGAGTCTTTACCAAGCTGGAGTGCGTAAATTGCTTTGAGAACCGTTTCTCGTACTTGTCTTCGATTGATCATGCCAAATAACTATTGTAGTGAGCGCCAAAGATACGGGTTTGTTCATACAATTGTACACTCAGATGATGTGATTTTTGACTCCTTATCAGACATTGGCACAGCCAATAGTTTAGCTGTGTTGTCTTCAGGTATGCAAGCGAGTCGTTTACGGCATCGCGGTATTAGCGAAGGCGAACCCCATCGCTTGTGTACCGGAATAATTTGGTTGCTTTACCTCAATGTGGAAACGTGTTTTAGCTTATTTCCTAACCGAACAAGGGGAGAATCTTCATGTCCTGTCCAACAACACCTCCTATTCAGATCCTGAATTAAATTCAGGATGACAACTTTTGTTGATTTTAAAAAGGAAATTAAAATCACAGCTTATCACAAACATTAAACTAATCACAGATCCCCGTTGTGTTACTCCCCGAAAGCTCCCTATATTTGGAGCCGTTTTGTTACTGATTCTATTGCGTCCCTAGCTCAGTTGGTTAGAGCGTTGCATTGACATTGCAGAGGTCACTGGTTCGAATCCAGTGGGACGCACTTTTTTGTTCATATCTTATTCTCTTCTAATAAATACTGATATAAACTCTCCGCTTTATTGGTTAGGTGCAAAAAGTCTTCACCAGATTTTATAAGCTCCAGCTTTTTAAATATATCTAAACCATCTTTATTCAAAATCCTAATCATTTTTGATATATCTCTCAGTATCCGTCTGTCTTGATAAATTGAGAAGAAAGGGCCAATTAGTTTATTCTTTTCAAGAGCATTAGAAGCATGGACTAAATCATCATAACTAAATGGCACATCTCTATTATTATTCATTTCAGTAATAGCCTTTCTAGCATCATTTAGCTGTTCAATAACAGATTGGTAATCCTCTTGTAAATTATAGAGTTCCTCTCTTAAATCTTTAATCTCACTTGTATAATTTTTGACTTTCTCTAATGATGATTCTAATTCATTGGTCAGATTCTCATTTTCCTTTCTATACTTTATGTTTCCAGATTCTAAAGAATCAATTTTTGAATTTGCTTCAAGTAAATCCTTTTTTAGCTGTCTAAACAAGTTATTATCCACAATTTGTAGTGGATCCAATTGTTTCTGAATAAAGGGTATAGCTATTTTGGAGTAAAAATTTGCTACAAATGAACTCAACCACATAAGAACATAAGTAATACCTAGGACTACAAAAGTGTAGATTACAAGCCAAAAGATATCATTAGGTGTATTTGTTTCAACATAAGAGACAACAACTTGAATCCTTTCGTCCAATGTAAATTCATCACTAATTGTCAATAAACTATAAATAGCCTTCCAATTCTTTAAAAGTAATAAGACTAAAAAAGTCCCTAAAAATGGATTTGTTACTCTTCGATGTAAATTTCCGCTGAAACTTTTAAACCAATCTGAAATCATATTATTTATTGACTAATTTTCAATCCTTTAGAGATAATATTATTTCGTAACTCATTCAAGAGATCATTTAACACTTCCTTAACTCTATTCTCCTCTCGTTTTCTTATTTAGTCAGCAAATCAATTACTAATAAATTTTTGCTGCATGACGATTTCAAGGAAGGAGTTTTTACGACAAGCCGGGGCTTTCACGCTTGGGTTTTCCGGATTCCAAATCTTAACCAATCACCTCTCTGGTGGAAGAGTAATTCCCAAACAAGCCCTCGAATTATATGGGCCGCTCCTTCCCGATCCCAATGGTATCTTCGATCTCCCCAAAGGCTTTTCTTACAAGATCATTTCCCGGGCCGGTTCTACTATGAAGGATGGCTTTATCCTGCCCGGCCGCCCGGATGGAATGGCTGCTTTTTCGGGAGGAAAGGACAAAACCATCCTCATTCGAAATCATGAACTGAACCCTGACCAATCCGGAGAAGGCAGTGCGTTCGGCAAGGATTATGAGCTGGCTTCTAAAGCAGAAACAGCTAAAATTTATGATGCAGGCCTGGAAAACAATCCCGCCCAGGGAGGAACTACCACGCTGGTTTTCAATACCAAAACACAGGAAGTAGAAAATGAGTATTTGAGTCTTGCCGGTACACTTCGTAACTGCGCAGGCGGACCTACCCCCTGGGACACCTGGCTGACCTGCGAGGAAATTGTTACACGTGCCGATGATCGCCGTTATGCTAAAGATCATGGTTACGTATTTGAAGTGCCCGCATCAACGGAAGCCAATCTTTATGAAGCAAAACCCATCAAAGATATGGGACGGTTCAATCATGAAGCGGTAGCTGTAGATCCAAAAAGCAATGTAATTTATCTCACTGAGGATGATTCTGAGGGGCTTTTATATCGGTTCATACCAAACACGCCTCAAAAAATGCTGGACGGAGGAAAACTACAAGCACTTGTAGTTAAAGATCAGCCCGGGCTCGACTCCAGAAACTGGGATCAACAAACGGTTCAGCCCAATAAACCCCTGGCCGTGGAATGGTTAGACATGGAAGATATTGATGAAGATGATTTACGCATTCGTGGCCATAAAGCCGGAGCCACCCGCTTTGCCCGCGGAGAAGGCATGTGGTATGGAAACAGCGCCGTTTATTTTGCATGTACCAATGGGGGCAGATCCAAAAAAGGTCAAATCTGGAAATATGTACCCAGTGCTTTTGAAGGCACTTCCAAAGAAGCCGATGAACCCGGCATGCTGGAGTTATTTGTGGAACCCAATGATGGAAACATCATCGAACATGCTGACAACCTCACAGTTGCTCCCTGGGGCGACTTAATTGTCTGTGAAGACGGAGGAGGAGATAATTACTTATTGGGAATCACTCCCAAGGGTGAGGTATACAAATTGGGCCGAAATGCAGTGAGTGAATCTGAACTGGCCGGAGCTACTTTCTCTCCCGATGGCTCTACTTTGTTTATGAACATTCAGCATGATGGGTTGACGCTCGCTATCACAGGTCCCTGGGATAAAGAATAAAAAGGATGACATATTTATTTTTTCACTGAATCCCTATACGATTTAATAATCGCTTAACTTTCTTCACACTAAGCTAATCTATTGGTAAAGCAGTCGTAATGTTTGGGAAACAGTAGCGCAACCTCCTAATGATATCATCCGGGATATAAATACCCACAACTATTATTTGGAGGACAAATGTTATCAAAAAAGGTTAGTACCCTCATTCTAACCTGTGTCACAGCATTACTTTTGATGCTGCCACAGTTTTCAAACGCACAATCTGCTGCCACTATTAGTGGTACCATTACGGATCAAAAAACAGGAGATTTACTTCCCGGAGCAAGCATTCTTGTGGAAGGAACTTCTATTGGTACCAGTACCAATGCTGATGGAAAGTATACGCTAAACTCAGTGCCGGCTGGAAATCAAACCCTGCGTATTTCTTATCTGGGTTTTGAAACTTTGGAAGAAGAAGTTTCCGTTGAAGCAGGTCAAAATCTTACCCTTAATATTGAGCTTACCGACAATTTTATTGAAATGGATGGCATCACTGTTCAGGGAATACGGCAGGGTCAGGCCCGGGCGCTCAATCAGCAAAGAACAGCTGCCAATATTAAAAATGTTGTTGCTTCCGATTTAATAGGACGCTTCCCCGATCAAAATGTAGCTGATGCCCTAAGACGGGTACCAGCAGTTTCTGTTCAGCGAGACCAGGGTGAAGCCCGTTATGTGCAAATCAGAGGGACAAACCCGAACCTGAGTAACATCAGTATTAATGGTGAGCAAATTCCCTCCCCGGAAGGCGATGTTCGCTACGCTGCACTTGATATGATTCCAAGTGACGTCCTTTCAAGCATTGAAGTGACAAAAGCGATTACTCCCGACATGGATGGGGATGCTATCGGTGGTTCGGTTAACCTTAATACGCTGGCTGCCAGCCGCGCAGGAAAAACATTGAAAGTTACACTTGCTCCCGGCTATAACAATCAAAATCAAGACCTGTCCCCTTTTGGTGGCATTGCTGCAATGACCTATGGAGATCGTGTTTCTGATGGGAAATTTGGGTTCCTGGTATCCGGTAGCTACCAAAATGCGAATCGTGCTTCCAATAACAATGAAATGGAATACGGTGATGGAGAACTGGAGACACTTGAACTTCGGGATTATGAGTTAAACCGTGAACGTGCGGGTTTGGTCACTTCCCTCGACTATCAATTCAACAATCAGTCAAAAGTATTTCTTAACACCGCCTTTAACTATTTCACGGATACCGAATACAGACGAGCATTTATTGCCGAAGCTGATGTAATGGCACGTGAGTTTAAAGACCGCCTGGAAAAGCAGAAGATATTCAGCCTCTCCGGTGGTGGTCAGCATGCTTTATCCGATAAATGGGAAATTGATTATATGGCTTCCTACTCCTATGCTGATCAATATACCCCGTACGATCGCAACGTTGTATTTGAGCAGGCCTATGAAGATCCTATTACAGAAGAAGACATTGAATTTGTCACTTTTGATGATGCTGATCCTGATTACCCACAATTTGGGGTAAATACTGCAGGAACGGTTTTTGGTGCAGGCGCTTACAGTTATGGCAACTTTGAATTTGATGAATTCGAGCAGAGTTCTGAATCTACTTCTGATCAAAACTTTACGACCCGGCTCAATCTAAAAATGAATTACAATCTTGGTACTATAGCCGGAGACCTCAAGTTCGGCGGACTTTTCAGAACTAAAGAGAAAATCACGACACCACGGGTTCGCCTCTACGACTATGATGGTGATTTCCTGTATTCTGATGTACAGGGAGATTTTGAAGACGACGATTTTCTGGATAATAACTATCAAAACGGTATCGGACTTTTCCCGGACCCGGATTTACTGAAAGCGTTTTATCGAGATAACCGCTCATCTTTCGAACTGGAGGATGAAGACAGCATGGCTGACTCAGAAAGTGAGACTTACAACGCCAACGAAGACACCTATGCCGGTTACCTCATGACAAATCTCCGGAGGGATAAGCTAAGCGGCCTGGTTGGATTCCGTTATGAGTTCACTTCAGTGGATTACAATGCTAATCTGGTAGAGTTTGATGCCAACGGTGACTTGCTTCCGATTACAAGTACATCGGGAACAAACGATTACAACTTCTTTCTTCCGATGGTACACCTTACTTATTCTGTAAACCCATTGGTTAACATCAGAGCAGCCTGGACCAATTCTTTTGCCAAGCCAAACTATTTTGACCTGGCTCCTTACCGGATTGTAAGTCGCGAAGATGAAGAAATTGAATTAGGCAATCCCGGACTTGATGCCACCACTTCCATGAATCTGGATTTGATGGCCGAATATTATTTCAACTCGGTAGGTGTACTTTCGGCAGGTGTGTTCTACAAAGATATCAGAGACTTCATCTATATCCGCAATTACGAATTCAGTGGTGGGCAGTATGATGGATACGAGGCTACACAGCCCGTTAATGGAAATAACGCCGATCTTGTTGGGTTTGAGCTGAACCTGCAGCAGCAACTTACCTTCCTTCCAGGGTTCCTGAGTGGTCTTGGAGTTTACGGTAACTACACTTACAGCTGGTCTGAAGCAGAACTCATAAATTCCGATGGTGAAACGCGTACTGTTTCCCTTCCCGGGCAAGCAGAAAACACCGGAAATTTCGCGCTTTCGTATGAACGATCGGGGTTCTCAGGCCGCGTGTCTCTTTCTTATGCCGGAGCATTTATTGATGAACTTCGCGATGAAGAAGGAAATGATCGTATTTATGATGAACACATTCAGGTTGACCTTTCCGCAAGTCAGCGCATAAACAAAAACTTTACGGTTTTTCTGGAGCTCATCAACCTCACCAACGAACCTCTTCGTTATTACAATGGAGTTTCCAGCCGGCCCGAGCAACAGGAGTTTTACTCTTTCTGGGGTAATCTTGGGGTGAAATTTGAACTTTAAATGAGATCAGAAAACAGAATAATGAAATTAATAAAAGTTATACCACTGATTGCACTCACTCTATTTGGGTGTAATCAGAAAGAAAAAGAAATAAACACTCCCCCTTCTCAAATGGTTAAAACAGCCATGGTGGAAGAAGTGTATCAAACTCCACGCGATACTATTAATAACGTTGATACCCCTGCTATCTGGCATGGACCCAATAACCAGCATTGGCTTCTGGCTACTGCTAAAGAGACCGATGTTATACTCGCCTACGATGCCACCAATGGCAAGCAAATAGAGGTGTTTTCCGAGTCTGGCTCGGGAATTGGACAGCTTGACCGTCCCAACAGCATTACTGTGGTCGACGATTATGCCATTGTAGTAGAACGGAATAATCACAGAATTCAGGTGTTCTCACTCCCAGACTTTGAATCTCTGGGATTCTTCGGAGCAAATGAACTGAAATGGCCTTACGGTATCAGTATCTTAAAAACCGAGGACAGTGTTTATCGTTTATTTATCACCGATAATTATGAAACTGAGGATGAACAGGTCCCACCTGATAGTGAATTAGGTGAACGGGTTCATGAATTCACGCTCACGATAGAAAACAATTCCTTAAACAGTAAGCATGTTAAGGCTTTTGGTGCCACTTCAGGTGCCGGGGTTCTTAAGAAAGTAGAATCTCTAATGGCTGATGAAACCTATAATCGTCTTTTGATTGCTGATGAAGACTCGGTTCAAAACAACATTAAGATTTATGATTTGGATGGAAATTTTACCGGCCAAATTATGGGTGAAGGGATTTTTAAATATGAACCTGAAGGTATTGCACTTTATTCGTGTAGTGAAGACAACGGGTATTGGGTTACCACCGATCAGGGCAAGGAAAATAACTACTTCTATGTTTTCGACCGCAAGAGCCTTAAACATATTGGTACGTTCACGAACCCAAATACCCTTAATACCGATGGAATCACTATTTCACAACGAAGTTTCCCTGGTTTTCCTGAGGGAGGATTCTTTCCTATCCATAATGATGGAAATGTATCTGCTGTTTCATGGGGTGAGATTGCTAAACAACTAGAACTGAATGTGTGTAAGTAATATCTCCAATTAATTGATTATAGTTATCAATTAATCTTACACTCCAAAGGTAAACCCGTTCACAAACTGAACGGGTTTTTTATTCCTCCTCATCGCTGCTCTTTTCAAACTCGAATTCAAAAATAGCTCCGTCTTCGCTGCGATAATCGAAGGATGCATTCAGCTGTTTGGAAAGCGTCTTAATAAGCGTCATGCCAAGAGAGGTGTGAATATTTGTTTTGGGCTGTTCAGGCAAGCCTACCCCATCGTCTTTTATCCGAAGTAGTAATTTATCCCCTGGTTTGGATAAACTAACCCTGATTTCCCCTTTCTTTCTTCCATCAAAAGCGTGTTTATAGCTATTGGTAATAATTTCATTCAGCAGTAATCCACACGGAATAGCCTGTATAATTGGAAGCTTGGCAGGAAGTATATCCAGCTTAATTTCAACTTTAACATCCGAGCGCTGCATGGTTTCGTGAATTACATGAGTAAGCTCCTCAAAATACTGACTTATATCTACTTCAGAGAAATCCTCACTCTGATACAGCTTTTCATGTACCATGGCGATTGAGTTTACCCGCATCTGGCTGTCTTTAAGAATACGCTTGGCATTATCATCTTTCGCAGAATAGGACTGCAGTTCAAGCAAACCCGTTATTACTGCCAGATTATTTTTCACACGATGATGCACTTCAGCGAGCAGCATCTCTTTTTCCCTCAGGGATTTTCGGACCTGTTCTTCAGCTTTCTTACGGTCTGTGATATCCACATAAATACCATAGATACCCACCACACTCTTTTCTACTACTACCGGAACCGCATAAATAATAACATCCAGAATGGTTCCATCCTTACGAATTCGCTTCTCTGTAACTTCCGTTACTTTAGAGCTCTCTGTAAGCCGTACTGCATCTTCGTGTCTTTTCTCAGGAACTATAAGTTTGTCCAGCTCCAAACCTTTCAGCTCATTTTCACGGTAACCAAATAGTTGTTCAAATCCATCATTCACCATTTCCACTTCACGATGCTCATTCAGCAATGCAATTCCAATCGGAGAAGAATTGAATAGTTTACTAAATAAGCCTTCCCGCTGCTTCAGCGCTTCTTCCGATTCCTTTCGGTCAGAAATATCCCGCTCTATCACAATGATGACTTCTTCACCAAAGTAATTCCCGGTATTCACTAAAAATTCAGTAGGAAAAATTTCACCATTCTTCTTTTTTCCCCATCCTTCATACTTGCCATGATGTCCGTTGTAGGCCTGCTCCCGGATTTCTTTAATCCGTTCTGCATCGTATTTACCCGGAGCGGCCAGCACCCGGTTATGCATGCCCACTATTTCTTTTCTTTTGTACCCAAATGTGCTTTCAAGGCCTTCATTAGCTTCTATTATGACGCCTTCTTTATCTAACAAATAAATGGCATCGCTTATGGAGTTGAACAGATCCTGGTAGCTCATCATACTGCGCTTGGCATCATCAAGAGCTTCCTCACGGTCGGTTACATCATGAACCAGCGAATACATCGCAACAACATCACCCTTGGAATTGTAAAGCAATGAGTTGTACCACTCGCAATAAATTACATCTCCGTTTTTGGTAATATTTCTGTTGATGACTGATACATCCTTCTGCCCGTTTTGATAGGTTTCTTTGATCGTATCACGCACATAATCCAGGTCATCTTCATGGATAAACTTTTCGAGCAGCCGTTTTTCCTTTATAGCCTCTTCTTCGGTATATCCGAATAGTTCTTCAGCTTTTGGTGACCACCGAATTATATTTAATGATGCATTCCATTCTATTTCCGCGAGTGGAAAATTATTCAGATCGAGCTGACTGGATAGCAATTTTTTCTCATCCGTTTTTCCTTCCACAATCTCTGAGAAGTTATGGGCAATAACTAATTTTGCCGGTCGGCCTTTATAATTGATGAGATGAGCCGAAAGCTGAAAGTAAATATCTTTTCCAGCTTTAGTCTTAAACACCCAGATTTTATCGGGTGATTTTTTTTCTGAAACAGGAATTTCTTCCTGAATTTCCTGTACCGATTTCTGTTCTCCGAAATCTATTATCCTTTTTTTAAGGAATTTTCTCTTTTTATACCCCAGAATATCAGTGGCCGCACTATTAACATCTAGAATCTTCAGGGTAGCCTGCTCACAAACGAACATAGGCTGAGCGTCGAAGAAGCTCTCCTCGGGGTTAAAATTCATGTACTACTGTAGATTAAAATTCATTGCCGAACGAATATCACATTTCTAAGCCATCAAATCCAATCCAATTAAAGGAAATTAATCGCCAGAATAAGCCTGTGTGTACATACTATTTTTTTTATCTTCCAGTGTTAAAGAAATTCTGAGAATTAAACACTGAATGGCAGACCAAAAAATTACGCTCACATTACCCGACGGAAGTCAACGAGAATATTCATCAGGAACCACAGGGTTAGAAGTAGCACAGTCTATTGCATCCGGCTTAGCCCGTGCCGCTCTTAGTATTACTGTAGATGGTGAAATTACAGACCTTGATCGCCCTATTACTAAAGATGCTGAAATCGCTATCAACACCTGGGATAGTGAAGATGGTAAATATACCTTCTGGCATTCTTCTGCTCACCTGCTCGCAGAAGCGGTTCAGGAACTATATCCAGACGCCAAATTTGGAATCGGCCCGCCCATCGAAAGTGGCTTCTATTATGATATCGATTTTGGCGATAATCAAATCTCCCAGGAAGACTTGCCCCGGATTGAAGATAAGTTCATTGAGATGGCCCGGAAGAAGTCAGAATTTGAACGAAAGGATGTTTCAAAAAAAGAAGCACTGGACTTCTATAAAGAAAAAGGAAATGAATATAAGGTTGACCTGATTCAGGATCTCGAAGATGGTACCATCACTTTTTATTCACAAGGTGATTTTACTGATCTTTGCCGGGGACCTCATATTCCTAACACCGGAGATGTGAAAGCGGTTAAGCTCACCAGTCTGGCCGGTGCATACTGGCGCGGTGATAATGAAAGCAAGCAACTGACCCGTATTTACGGTATCAGCTTCCCAAAACAAAAAATGCTGGAAGAGCACCTCAACCGGGTTGAAGAAGCCAAAAAACGGGATCATCGCAAGCTCGGTAAAGAGCTGGGAATCTATATGATCGACAATATGGTAGGCAGTGGCTTACCGATGTGGCTTCCAAACGGTACGGTACTGCGTCGCACGCTTGAGGCTTTCCTTCGTGACGAGCAGAAAAAACGTGGCTATAAAGAAGTCATCACCCCGCACATTGCAAACATTGAGTTATACAAAACTTCTGGTCACTACCCGTATTATCAGGATTCGCAATACAATCCTATGCAGGTGGATGACGAAGAGTATATGCTGAAACCCATGAACTGCCCCCATCACCACCGGATTTATTCCAATGAGTTACGCAGTTACCGGGATTTACCGCTGAGATTGGCTGAGTTTGGTTCGGTTTATCGATACGAGCAGTCAGGTGAGCTAAGCGGACTTTCACGCGTACGTGGTTTCACGCAAGACGATGCTCATATTTATTGTACACACGATCAGCTGAAGAAAGAAATCCGAAATACCATTGAGCTCACTCAGTTTGTATTTAATACTTTTGGAATGCCGGTTGATATCCGCCTCTCCTACCGCGACGATAATGAGAAGAAGTATGGCGGTAATACTGAATATTGGGACCGTGCTCAAAAAGAAATTCGTGAAGTAGCTGATGAAATGGAGCTCGACTACCATGTTGCTCCCGGTGAGGCGAGTTTCTACGGACCAAAAATTGACTTTATAATCCGTGATGCAATCGGCCGAAAATGGCAGCTTGGAACCGTACAGGTTGATTATGTGATGCCTGAACGATTCGACCTGACCTATGTCGGTTCAGATAATGAAAAACACCGGCCGGTTATTATACACCGCGCACCATTTGGATCCATGGAACGGTTCACCAGTATTCTTATTGAACACTTTGCCGGGAACTTCCCGCTCTGGCTTGCCCCGGAACAAGTGCGCATTCTCCCTATTTCTGATGAGCAAAATGCGTATGCTGAATACTGCTACGAGAAATTGAATGAACTTGGGGTTCGGGTTGAGCTGGACTCCAGAAGTGAGCAAATCGGAGGAAAAATCCGAGATGCTGAAACGAGTAAGATCCCATATATGTTAATAGTGGGTAGTAAGGAAGTCAAAGATGAGACCGTTTCCGTTCGTCGCCATAAGAAAGGCGATATTGGAACTTTCAATTTTTCTGATTTTCTTTCAGATGTAAATGAAGAAATTCAAACTAAAGCTTTACCTAAAGACTAACTAAACAACGAGGTTACTATCGCAAGAAGAAACTATCAGAGACGACCGCAAAATGAGGATCGTCCTCGAATTAATGAAGAAATCAATGCTGCTAAAGTTCGGGTGATTAAACCGGATGAAGAGCATGAAATTACGACAGCTGAACGCGCTCTGCAGATAGCTGCATCTTATGAATTGGATCTCGTAGAGGTCGCCCCTAATGCCAAGCCCCCGGTATGCAAGGTGATTGATTACGGGAAATTCATGTATGAAAAGAAGAAAAAAGAGAAAGAAGCGAAGAAAAAACAGCATACGATTTCTGTTAAAGAATTGCGCTTCCGTCCGAACACGGACGACCATGATCTTGAATTCAAAACCCGCCACGCACGTGAATTTTTGGAAGGTGGCGATAAAGTAAAGGCAACGGTGCAGTTCCGTGGGCGTGATATGCTCTACACTGAAAAGGGGGAATTACTCCTTCTGCAGCTTGCTAAAGACCTTTCTGATGTGGGCAAGATCGAATCAAAACCCAATATGGAAGGCCGCAGAATGATCATGATGCTTTCCCCATCTAAAAGTTAATTCCTTCGTTGCACAGGGATACAAATCTCCCTATTTTATAAGTCTTTAAATTTTCACAAAAGTTGGTGGATTTCCATGCCAAAAATGAAAAGTAATAGTGGTGCTAAAAAGCGGTTTAAGGTTACCGGTTCCGGTAAAATTAAGCGTAAAAAAGCTTATAAGCGTCACATTCTGACAAAGAAAAGTAGTAAAACTAAAAGACAGCTCGGAAAAGACACATTGGTTGACAAAGCCGATGAGAAGTCTATCAAACGACAGCTGCCTTATCAATCTTAATTTTTAAACTAACGACAAAATGCCACGTTCATTAAATTTGGTGGCTTCCCGTCGCCGTCGCAAAAAGATCATTGATCAAGCGAAAGGTTACTGGGGCAAGCGTAAGAACGTTTACACCATTGCAAAAAATGCGGTTGAAAAAGGTCTTCTGTACCAATACCGCGATCGCAAGAATCGTAAACGTAATTTCCGTCGATTATGGATCACCCGCATCAATGCGGCAGCAAGATTAAACGGTACAACCTATTCTAAATTCATCCACGGGATGAAAACCAAGAATATGGAGATCAACCGTAAGGTCCTTGCAGATCTCGCCGTACACGATGCAGATACGTTTGCTGCTATTGTTAAGGAAGCCACTGCTTAATTGCATATATTAAACGGTATAAACCGGCAGATCTTTTTTTATAAGGTTTGCCGGTTTTTTTATTTTTGGGAACTAATTTTTGAATACACGAAAATTCCGGCGCAAGTGTGCGGAACAAGTCAAAATAGGTTTTCCCTCGCTAAGCACGCTCAGCGTCGCAACGGACCAATAGTTCTTTGAATTAAGTCATTCCCGCGAAGGCAGGAATCTTGATGTTTCCATGAAATCAAGATCTCGGGCATACGCCGCGAGATGACTATTCCTTCGCTAATAACGCTATACGTTGTAGCGAATGTCATATTAATAAATAGAAGAAGCATCGCATGCTTGATGAAATAAAAGTATTAGAACAAGAAATTCAGCAGTTTGAAATAACGGACAAAGATGAGCTTGAAGCTTTTCGCCTCGAATTCCTATCCAGAAACGGGAAAGTACAGTCCATGTTTAAGAACATGGGAAGTGTCCCCAAAGAAGACCGTGCTGAAGTCGGAAAAGCGATGAACCAGGTGAAAGTACTGGCTGAATCGAAGTTTGAAGATGCTAAAGCTGCACTGGAAAAAAATGAGAGCAAGGATCTGAGTGCCAAAGATGATATCACTTTAACTCCTCCTTCCTACCCGCTGGGATCTCTTCATCCTTTAACACAGACACTGGAGGAAATGAAATCCATTTTCTACCGGCTTGGGTTTACGATTGCAGACGGACCGGAAATCGAAGATGACTTTCACAATTTCACAGCGCTGAACTTTCCGCCAAATCACCCCGCTCGCGATGAACAGGATACCTTTTTTATTAAAAAGAGCGATGACCCGGATATTCAGGACTTGGTGTTAAGGACACACACTTCCCCGGTTCAAATACGGCTGATGGAAAATACCGAACCACCAATCCGAGCCATTATGCCCGGACGTGTTTACCGGAATGAAGCAGTATCACCAAAATCCTATTTCTTGTTTCATCAGGTAGAAGCTCTTTACGTAGATGAAAATGTAAGTGTAGCCGACCTGAAGGAAACCCTCATAACCTTTGCCAAGCTGATGTTTGGTACCGATGTTAAATACCGCCTGCGTCCAGGATTCTTCCCTTTCACTGAGCCTAGTTTAGAAATGGACATCTGGTGGGGATCAGAAAAAGATGGGAAATGGCTGGAGATTTTAGGCTCCGGCATGGTTGATCCCAATGTATTCAAACACGCTGGAGTGGATCCGGAGAAATATACCGGTTTTGCCTGGGGTATGGGAGTTGAACGAATTGCTATCCTCAGACATGGCATTGACGACATCCGCACCTTCTACGAAAATGACATTCGCTTCCTCGAACAGTTTAACTAAACACCTCACTCGCTTTAATGAAAGTATCGTACAACTGGCTAAAAGAATTTATTGATCTTCCCCTCTCACCGGAAGAAACCGCTGAAAAACTAACGCTCATAGGATTGGAAGTTGAAGAAGTAGAATCCTTTGGAAGCTCTCTGCAAGGTGTGATTGTTGGAGAAGTACTTGAAGTAAGGGCTCATCCCAATGCCGACAGACTTCAAATCTGTGACGTAAACCTTGGCAATTCCAAGACTCAGATCGTTTGCGGAGCCAAGAATGTGGCGGCCGGACAAAAAGTGCCTGTGGCTACAGTTGGTTCAACCCTTCCGATCAAACTGGATGACGGTTCATTTCTAAAAATCAAAAAGGCAAAACTTCGCGGTGAAGTTTCAGAAGGAATGATTTGTGCGGAAGATGAACTCGGTCTTGGAACAGATCACGACGGAATTATGGTGCTCGATGGAAATCTGAAGATTGGAACTCCCATTTCAGAAATTTTTGATCTGTACGAAGATACCATCATCGACATTGCCATTACTCCAAACCGGCCCGATGCAACCTGCCATTTAGGTGTTGCAAGAGACCTGTCAGCGGCCTTGAATATTGACTTGAAAAAACCTGAGATTACATCAGGCAAGACCGTTCAGGATTCAGATGACATCACCATTAAAATTGAGAACCCGGAGAAATGCCATCGGTATGTTGGAAAGATGGTCAGGGGTGTGGAAATCAAGGAATCTCCAAGCTGGCTTCGAAATAAGCTGAAAGCCATAGGCGTTCGCCCGGTCAATAATGTAGTAGATGTAACCAATTATGTAATGTATGAATTAGGGCAGCCTTTACATGCGTTTGATTACAAAACTATTCGTGGGAAAGAGATTGTTGTTAAAGATTTCAGCAAAGAAATTGAGTTTGAAACCCTCGACCACGTAAAACGAAAATGCACTCCCGGTACCTTGTTTATTTGTGATGGTGAAGGTCCGGTAGCCATTGCCGGTGTGATGGGTGGTGTGGATTCCGAAGTTGGCAATGAAACCACGGACATTCTTATCGAGAGTGCCTATTTCGACCCGGGTTCCATCCGCAGAACAGCCAAAGAGCAAACCCTGCAAACCGATGCTTCCTATCGATTTGAGCGGGAGATTGACCCGAATTTGCAGGCCATCGCAGCCGAACGTGCTGCTCAACTCATTGCCGATGTTGCAGGCGGACAGATTTCTGATGAAACGGTAGACATTCACCCGACCAAAACAGAAACGCATCAGCTTACTCTCAGAAAAAGCTACGCCAACCGTCTGTTGGGAACCGATTTTGATATATCAACCATTGCAACCATTCTGGAAGGCTTAGAGCTGAAAGAAGTGAAACGTGATGATGATACGATTACGTTTGAAATTCCGACTTTCCGCCCGGATTTAGAGCGCGAAGTAGATTTGATCGAAGAAGTTGGACGACTCTTTGATTACAATAAAATTCCCGCTCCGAAGCACGGTATTTATGTTTCCTCAGAGCCGATTAACGAATGGGAAAAACTCAACCAAAAAATCAGGAATACCTGCCTGCAATTAGGCTTGCGTGAAATCTATTCCAACTCACTGATCTCTGAGAAAGAAGCTTCACACTTTGGTGAGCTCGATGATATGATTTCTGCACTGAATCCTTTAAATAAGGATATGAGCACCCTGCGCCCTTCCCTGCTGCACGGATTTCTGAAATCAGCCTCTTATAACTTCAACCGCAAAAGAGCTGGTGTTCGGTTCTTTGAACTGGGCCATGTATTCAATGCGGATAAAGAAGGAACCTATTACGAAGGCATTAAGGAAGAAGTGCATGTTCTGCTTGGACTGGCAGGATTGAAAAATCAGGACAGCTGGTCAAAAGAAGCGGAGTCATACACCATTTTTGACTTGAAAGCTTTGGTTCATGCGTTCTTCAGAAAGCTGAATTTGCTGGATCATCTGTCATCTAAGACTGCAAATGAAACCACTCTTGAATACTATTGGGGTGATAAGAAAATCGGAACACTATTCCTCCCTTCTGATGATTTAAAAGAAGCCTATGATTTTGAGCAGGAGGCTTTTATAGCAGAAATTTCGGTATCTGCTATTTCGGAAGCGCTGGCCGTTATCCCGGAGAATAGATTTAAAGCCGTACCTAAATTTCCCGCTTTTGAATTCGACTTTGCGGTAATCGTTTCACAGTCTGTTACAGCCGGAGAACTTATGGAAGTGATAGAAGACAAAGCAGGCGATCAGCTGGAAAGCATTGATATTTTTGACGTTTTTGAGGGTGAGTCTATCGGAAAAGGAAACAAAAGCCTGGCCTTCAGGTTAAACTTTCTGGATCCTAACAAGACCTTGAATATCAAAGAAGTAGAACCTATTATTCAGAAAATTGTTAAATCATTGGAAAAAGATTTTTCAGCTAAACTGAGAGGGTAAAAAACCTGCATATGAATAAACTTTCACAACAAAGCGATAAGTTCAGACAGCTGCTGGATGAAGTGGGTTCCGAGGTGGAAGATCTGAAACAGGAAATACGTGAGCTCAAAAAAGACAATGCGAAGTTAAAGGCTAAGCTCGAGGAAGAACACGAGAAACAAACCGACATCTTTTCTGCTATCACAGAATCAGAACGTCTTGCTTTACGTCAACATGTGCAGGGACTTATCTCAAAAATTGATCATCACCTTGGAGTTGATTCATGAAATCGATAAAAGTTACCATTCTCGGCAAACAATACCCTCTTAAAGTAGAGGATCATGAAGAAGAATCCATGATCAGAATTTGCAAGTTTGTGGATGAGCGTTTCAAAACCTACCGGCAGCAGTTAGTAAAACAACCAGAATCTACCGTGATGGTGTTAGCCGCTCTCAGTATTGCTGAAGAGCTTTTCGAGGCCCGTAATGCAAATACCGAGTTAGAGGATAACGAAGAAGTACTGATGGAACGTGTGAATCACAGCCTTGAGCGCTTACTTACCGAAATCAGAGAATAATAATCCCCCATAAAATAGCAGGAGTATATTTTGGCTGATACAATCAGCATTTTTTTTGTTGGCGATATCGTTGGAGATCCCGGAATTGAAATGACCAATACCTTCTTGCCCAGTCTTATTAAGAAGTACGATGCCGACTTTGTAATTGCCAACGCCGAGAACTCTCACGAAGGATTTGGCACCAATCGGAAGATTATAAAAAATCTCCTGAATCTAGGAGTACATGTTGTAACCGGTGGAGATCATTCGTTCGATAAGTGGAAAGTCTTTGACTACATGAGAGAACACGATCATATCCTCCGCCCTCTAAACTATCCCAAAGGAAATTCCGGGCTTGGATTCAGTATTCATGAAGTCCCTAAAAAGAATGTCAAAATAGGCGTGCTGAATTTACAGGGACGTACTTTTATGAAAGCTATTGATGATCCCTTTTCCGCCGCCGAATGGGCGCTGGAAAAAATCAGGGAAGAAACGCATATCATTTTTGTGGATTTTCATGCCGAAGCCACCGCCGAAAAAGTTTCTATGGGCTGGCATATTGATGGAAAAGCTTCGGTAATGGTTGGAACGCATACCCATGTACAAACCAATGACGCCAGAATATTTCCACAAGGGCTTGGTTACCTCACTGATGCTGGCATGACAGGCTCTACAAATGGAGTAATAGGAATGGACAAAAAAGTAGCTATCAAGCGCTTTATGACGGGTGTCCATCAGAAATACCAACCCGCTTCCGGCGATAACCAGCTATGTGGCGCTTTTGCTAAAATTGATATTGAAACCGGAAAATGTGTTCACATTGAGCCCGTTACCTATCCCGGACTTAATAACTCAGCGAACAATTGATGGATACAAAGAAAACTGTTCTTGAAGCTCAGAACTTGTATAAAAGTTTTCCAGGTGGGCCCGATAAAGGTGAGCTCAAAGTTTTACAGGGCATGAACCTGAAAATTAATGAGGCTAGCATCACTTCTATCGTGGGCTCCAGTGGAAGTGGCAAAAGTACGCTGCTTCATATTCTTGGGGGACTGGATCGTGCTGATAAAGGCGAAGTATTTTGGAATGGAAGTAATATTTCAACATATAAAGCGGATGACCTTGCCGACTTCCGTAATAAATACATCGGTTTTGTATTCCAGTTTCATCATTTGCTGCCTGAATTTACCGCGATGGAAAACGTAGCTATGCCTGCATTGATAGCCGGTAATTCTTCGGGAGAGGCTTACGAACGTGCTCATGAATTACTCGGGCTTTTCGGTATTGCTGAGCGGTCTGACCACCGCCCTACCCAATTATCGGGTGGAGAACAACAACGTGTTTCTATGGCGCGTGCGCTCATGAACAATCCGCGTTTAATTCTTGCTGATGAACCTACCGGAAACCTGGATCAGGAGAATACCGATATCATTTTAGATCTGTTGTTTGAGCTCAGAGAAGCAATGGGGGTTTCCGTATTACTGATTACACACGAAAAGGATATCGCCGGTAAATCAGATACTATCCTTGAATTAAAAAATGGTGTTTTAGAATCACTTTAGGGTTTTGGGAAGTCCTAAAACAGTCCTATTTTTACATCCTTAAAATCACAGCTATTATAATTAGATAAACATGTCGAAAAGACTTTCAAAAGAAGAATTAGAATCCGATCCGCTAATTGAAAATTACAACCGTGCGGCGAATTATGTAAGCGAAAACAAAAGCTTTATCACTACCGTGGCTATTGCCCTGGTTGTAGTCGTAGGCGGTATTGTAGGATATAACTACTATTCATCGGCACAGGAACAAGAGGCTCAGCAATTACTGTCGGTAGCCGAGAACTACTACAACCAGGCTGAATACGAAAATGCTCTTTACGGTGATGAGTTTGAGTTAACTTATGGTTTTGATCAAATTGCAGAAGAATTCCCAAGAACAAGTGCCGGAAATATAGCTAATTTCTATGCAGCTGTTTCCAGTTATGAACTCGGTGATATTGAAAATGCTCTTATGTTCATGGAAGAGTTTGATGTACCGGAAGGCATCCTGGGCGTAGGCCCATTAAGTTTTCACGGCAAACTTCTGATGACCAACGAAAGTTATGAAGCAGCAGCCGAGAAATTCATACAGGCTGCCAACTGGAATGAAAATAGTGTTACTACCCCATCCAACCTATTGGAAGCTGCACAGGCTTATTATCAGGGCGGTAACTATGAAAGAGCTGGTGAAATCGCTACTCAGATTATTGACGAATATCCACAGAGCGGACAAATTGCAGAATCACAGCGCCTGAAAGGCATGATTGCTGCTGCAAGTTAGTGGAAACATCTCTTATTTTATTACACAGGCTTCTGATTGAATTCAGAAGCCTTTTTTTGTGACTTATTCTGATTGCTGAGACTAACCTTTTCTGGTTTTTCCGTTGTCTCTAAATCGAATTGAGATATCCATGTAAGTCTTCGTCTGATTTTATATTAAGCTTCTTCCTCACCCTAGAGCGACTTATGTATACACTTGAAGGTTTTATATTCAGCAGATCAGATATCTCTTTGGAATCAAATCCAATTTTTATGTAAGCGCATAACCTAAGATCATATCGGGTTAAATCAGGGAAATCTTCTCTCAACTTTTCAAAAAACTCCTGATGTAATTGATCGATCTGAATCTCAAAAGTATTGTCTTCTGTACCAATATGTGATTCGATAATTTGTTTTATCTCACCATACCTGCGTTTAAATGATTTTGGGTTCTCATCTATTTTTTCGAGCTTTTTCTTTAACGATTTCAGAATTCTATTCTTTTCATCGTTTTCTTTAGCCTTTGTGGCTAATTCAATAGTTTTGGTCTTAAACTCTGATTTCAGGTTTTTATACTCCGCCCTTAATTTCTCCTGTTCTACTCTTTTAAGCTGCTCCTGAAACCGCTGTTGCTGCTTTTTTAACGATTTTCGTTGATCGGTTAAAAGATGCTTTTTCTGCTTATCTAAAGATATAGTCAACCATAAATACAAGAGATAAAATAATGCAACGAGTAAAAGAGCATAGCCAGCGTAAGCATACCATGTACGATACCATGGAGGCATCACATCAAAGGAAAAAGTGGCTTCACTTGTAAAATTACCCTCTATAATCGCTCTGGATTTCACTATGTGATTACCATAACTCAAGCCAATTATTTCAAACGTGTTATTGGGGCTTGGTTCCGTCCAGCTACCTGACTTATCGGACCAGAATTGATAAAGTACATTTTCTTGATTCGGAGCAATCGCTTCCAGCCTTAGATTATTAAACCTATAGGATATCTCTGAACCCTCATAAGTTTGCTTCCTTTCGTCATTGTTGAAAGCCCATGCGTCTCTAAAGATTAATTTTAGGGAAGAATCGGGTTCTTCAGATCCCGAGCTCATATTTAAATCTCTTAAGGCAAAGCCATTATAAACCGGGAAAAATTCGTACTGGTCATTCAGGTACGAAGAACGTCCGTTTCTAAGCAACAGGTCTTTGATCCTGGTATTTTCTTCTTGCCTGGGGCTTTCGGTGAATCTGTTTTCATTAACATTGTATTCGTACCTGTATTGATCGGTAATAACAAAAATTCCATCCTTATTTTTTTCAATATAGTGGTCTGAACCAACAAACTGCTCTGATTCAAAGATCTCTCTATTCTCCGGATAAAGGCTGTCATCGATGTGTGCCCTGATAACGCCAAAATTGGGAATGTTAACCCATAAATAATCTTGATCATCAATGAATAGCTGATTGCAAGAACCTGCTATTAATTCCATTTGGCGCAGGTAGTTCCACTGATTTCCTGATTTCTCAAAAATTGAAATCCCATTATATGTGCCGGCCAGCAAATAATTTTCATAAGGTTCAACCATCCAAAATCCACGCCTTTCGCTAACCCTTGCAATTTGATCATTCCTGATAGTAAATAGGCCCCTATCGTGGCTGATCCATATTTCATCATTAATCTCATTCAGCGACCAAACCTGACCTTCAGTTCCTTCAATCAATTCAAAATCATAGAACTCATTGCTATTATTAAGTTCTTCCCAACGAGCCTTATAGAGCCCTTGGTTTGTGCCCAAATAAAAAGTATCGCCTTTAAGAACAGCACTATACGCTGTCCCAAAATTACCCCTGTTGTCATATATAACTGTATAGTTATTGCTCAAATCTACATATGAAAGTCCATAGTCCATCCCCAACCATAACTTCCCGTTTGAGCTGTAATGCATACTCAGGATGGTGTTATTTTGAAGTCCTTTACTTTTATTTATGTGATGTAAAAGATTGCCCTCATAATCGGTTATATAAAGCCCATTTAGAATAGTACCAAATGCCAGATAAGACTCTCCTATTCTTTCAAAGCTGAAAACATTAGCTGCTCTCAATTCCTGAGATATTTCATTTTCGATTGCAGTTAATTGCCCATTTTCAAAAGCCAGGAGACCAGAATTTTGGGATACGAAAACTTTTTCTTCTCTGTTCTCATACATCCCAACAATTCCAACATCATTGGTACTGTTTAGATCAAATATCTTTTTCGGAGAAAGATCTTCCAACCGAAGTAAGCCTTCCGTTTCCTCTACTAAATAAATCTCTTTGCCAAACCGAAAGCTTTCCAGGATTCTGCCAGGAGCAGGAACCTTGGTAAGATTTTGGTTTTTGTAGATATAAATATTTTTCTCTGAGATGAAAAAAGGACTTTCATTAACAATAAAAACATCCCAGAACTCTTCACTTGAATTGGTCAAGTCTTCTTTAAAGGGATATAAAGAAGTGTATTCAAATTCTGAATATCTATTTTTCTTCCAAATTCCAAAATCCAGATCTGAGCCGGTATATAGGATAGAGTCGTTTACAACAACGACAGATCGGGTAATTCCTTCACTTCCCACATAATATTTCCAGGTTTTACCGTCGTATTCCAATAAACCTTCATCTGCAGCCATATAAGCAAGGCCATTGGGTGCTGTATCAATATCCCATACTTTCCCTTTATGATGATAATCGACTGGTGTAAAGCTTTCCAGTAACGGGACTCCTTTCTCTGGAATGGACTGAGCTATAGCTGAAGCAAAACTTGCTAAGGAAATCAAAAAATATGCCGTAAAAACTTTCAATGTAATCAGCTATTTATTCCAAATTTATCAATCTCTTTGCACTAGTATAAACTCATTTTTTAAATGCTATTCGAACTTTTAAATCTTTTATTTGCCGAAAACATTTCATCGTGATTTTATTATTGTAGTAAAAATCGGTTATAAATGTATTGATCTGTTTACTGATTATAAAAAACCGGTCCATAGAAGGACCGGTTTAATTATACATGATGAATTAAGATCCGTCTACTTAATAAGCATCATTTTTTTAGTTGCTGTAAAATTACCTGCTTCTATGCGGTAAATATACATACCACTTGATAGGTTAGAAGCATCGAAAGTTACTGAGTAAGAACCCGGGGCCTTACGTCCTTCACTAAATCGTGCAATCTCTCTACCTGTAATATCGTACACAGTAAGTGTTACGGCAGCAACACTAGGAATCTGGTAAGATATATTTGTAGTAGGGTTGAATGGGTTCGGATAGTTTTGATCTAGTGCGAATTCATCAGGACTTGTTTCTACTTCATTAGAAGTAAGCATTCCCCTTGTAAGAGATAGATCGTAAGGCATTTCTGCAAAACGGGTACTGTCTCCAGCGGTTGCAGTAACAGTCCAGATTATATCAATTGACCCACCTTCTTCAACACCCAGACCAGCAAGCGCATCATCAAGTGCCTGATAAGTTAGTGTAAGAGTAGTACCTGCACCATTATTGTCAGCAGGAATGCTTAACAGAGGATCTGAGAAATCACCTTCGGGAGCATCGGCGTGCCATGTATATGATACATCCTGATTAGATTCTGCCTCACTCCATGAAATTTCAACCTCAGTAGATGCCTCTCCTGTAAGACTTAAAGAAGCGCCATCAGCTGGTGCAACAAGAGAGAATGATTCAATGGTGGCCGGAGATGTTTTATAGAAATAAAAGTTATCGATATAGACGTTATCGAGTGTACCTGCAGCGCCCATAATAATTTGATAGATTTTATCTCGTGCAGCAGATGCACCACCGGCTATTGAAAATTCATCCAGAGCTACATCAAATGAAACCCACTGCTTGGAAGTAGTCACAGGATTGGTAAACTCAATCGCACTTGTTTCACCCGCTGTTTCAGGTAAATTACCATGATTGGACAATTTAGGACTGAATACTTCTCCTGCGTTCAGATCATCAGCCACCCAATAGTCAAAGTGCATGTGGGTGAATTCAGTGAGATCGATTGAATTAGCTAATTGAATACCACTGAAGTTTACCAAATCGAATCGCTTGATAGTATCACCATCGGCAATTTCAATGTCGGTATTAGTTGTACCTTCACTCCACTCAGTAGACCAGGTTGTTACATCGACATTTGTGTATGAGTCACTAAATAAAGAAATAACATCTTCAGGACTTCTTGCCGGAGGTGCTGGTGCAGCTGTTTCAGGTGCCGCAACTTCGACAGGAGGAATTTCGCCACCAGGCATTAGAGATACATTGTCAATAACAACTATACCTGTTGCAGCTCCCATATCGAATAATACCCGGCTGTTTGCGGATCCAAAACCTGCTGATGACAACACATAGGTAAAGGTCTGTGTTTCTCCAGTCAGCTCAACCGTTTCAGTTGCAGATGTGAAAGGACCTTCATTTAAGCCAATTCCGGCAATCATGGTTCTTGTTTGACCTGTTGCAGTAGAAGCATCAAACGAAAGTGTATATGTTCCACCCTGAATAATTTCAACGACCTGGCTAAGGTTTACATCAAAAGGCTGCCCTGCTGATTGCACATCAGCAAAGAAATAGCTGTTGCCACCTTCAGTTCTGATTTCACCAGCAGTATCGGTCCATGGAGCCCTTCCTGATTCAAAATCACCGTTGGTCAACAGTTCTCCTTCCTGAGTAGTACCTCCACCGGCAACTTGTGTAGCGCTGGTCGGCTCTGAGAATAATTCCTCTGCACTATTATATTGGTATAGCCAGAATGTATACTCTACTCCCGGATCCAGTCCTGAAAGAAGAAAACCAAATGCGGCATTTCCTCCACCATCTCCGTCCGTTGAGCCAAAGGTATATTCAGTAGCCGTGGTAGGGTCAGCAGGTGCTGAAGCCGTTGCTGAATAGAAAAGACGATATTCTACATTTTCCGATGCCACATCATTAGGACCTACTGCCAGAAAAACCTGACCGGAACCTGCTCCACTATCATTCGCCACAAATCCCGCAGGGGCATTTGGTGTTCCGGTAGCACCACCGCCACCAGCTGCCTGTGTAGCGCTGACAGGATCTGAATACACTTCGTTGGCAGTATCATACTGGTAAAGCCAGAAGGTATATTCTACACCTGGATTCAATCCGGAAAGAAGAAAACCAAATGCGGCATTTCCTCCGCCATCTCCGGCCGTTGAGCCAAAGGTATATTCAGTAGCCGTGGTAGGGTCAGCAGGTGCTGAGGCCGTTTCCGAATAGAAAAGCCGATACTCGATGGTATCTGCCTCCACATTATTAGGCCCTACTGCCAGAAATACCTGACCGGAACCTGCTCCACTACCATTCGCCACAAATCCATCAGGGGCCGCTGGCGCAGTCTGAGCAATTGCCAAATTGGACATCGCCATCAGGACAAAT
The DNA here is from genome assembly GCF_040218225.1 of Gracilimonas sp. NCBI lineage: Bacteria > Pseudomonadati > Balneolota > Balneolia > Balneolales > Balneolaceae > Gracilimonas > Gracilimonas sp. The sequence goes on along the minus strand of NZ_JAVJQO010000008.1, from coordinate 69,979 downwards.
GTTAACATTGTTAGTATTGTTGTTTTCATGATTCTATACTTTATAAGTTTATGATTAGTAACGTTAATTCTATTTTCTGATTTTTTAGTGTGTTGATGCTTGATAACTTTATTTTTAAGTGTTGATATTAGACATCAATTCCAGTGTGAATGATGTGCTGAACTGCCTGTTTAGGCGTTCTATCCAGATTGAAAAGCCCCCAGTGTTTCTCTGGTTCTAAGGGTTCGTTCGAACCTTTCCAATCTTCATCAAAAGCCTCAAAAAAGAACGCCAGGATATTCTCCTCTGCCGTCCAATTCATTAAGTGTTCGAAATACTTTCTTTGGTGATCTTCACTCACATTTAAGGGATCAATTCCATTGCCATTAGACTTGGTAGCCCAACCTGCTTCAGCTATGACAACCGGTGTCTCAGGATATTTTTCCCGGACGGAGTAGTAATTCTGTTTTGTGTAATCAATAGCCTCATCGATGTGCTTATACTCCCAAACCGGGTAAGTGTGTATGGATATGAAATCAACAGCTTCGGCCAGGTCTTCCAGCTTTAGTAACCAGGGCACGTAATTTTCACAAAATGTGACAGGCTGGTCTGCGTTAGCTTTCACTATTTTTACATATTCCAGCACTTTGTCTTCATGTACATAGTGATCCGTCCAATCAACACAAGCTTCATTACCTACAGACAATGAAAAGATGATGTCTTTATACTGATTTGCATATTCGGTGAGGCGAATGATCTTCTCCTTATTCATCCAGGCATTTTTATCCAGCTGCTTTTCAGAATACACTCCACCTCCCCACGGACAATTGAAGTTGTTCATCTCGGCTTCGATATAAGCCCCCAGCATCACTTTAAACTCCATCCCTTCTTTCTGAATTACATCCAAAACTGTTTGTGCATGTTCATCACAGTTGTAGAGTCTCAGATACTTCCAATGCCCTTCAAGAAGAAGTAAGTCCTCTTTCACTTCCTCATAACCTGGAAATGACACACCCGGCCGCTGACCTTTTCTATAACCAGAGTAGCAGATAGCTCTGCCAGAATTGATTCCTATTTTACTAAAGCTATTCATGATCAGTATTTGAGTTTTCCATTTTTATCCCATACGCCCCAATAGGCTCCTACATCTCCTTCAGATCCTACTTTCCATGACTCGTCAAAAGAGGCGAAATAAAACACCTCTATGTCATCATCCTGCGACCACAGATTGGTGTTGATGAAATACTTCATGGCATTTTCAGCCGATGGAACAGCCCCTCCTAAACTTTTACCCTTGCTCGGCCAGCCCGTTTCTGTGATTATGACGCGCTTACCCTTCCCTGCTTCCTTCGCCTGATAATACATCTGACGCATATGCTGGAAGGAATCTTCAAAGCTGGTACCTTCCCAAAATGGATAGCAGTTGCAGAGAATTACATCACAAGCTTCGGTGATTTCCGGTCTTTGCACAAATTCATAGTAGGCATCCACATAACCGACAGGAATGTTTTCAGGAAGTTGATTCTTGACTTTTTTGATATAATCCAGCAGTTCAGCCTCTTCGAGATCTTCGCGGTAGAGCACCTCATTCCCCACTACGGCAATATCCACCAATCCTTTGTTAGCCAATTCAATAAGGCTTTCAACCTCTTCTTTATTTTTTTCTTTATCATCGCCCAGCCAGGCGCCAACCAGTGTTTTTAGTCCTAGTTCTTTGGCTACTTTGGGGATGTGTTCGTTTCCTTCAATACAGGAGAACGACCGGACCCATTTTGTATGAGGTTTTATGATCTCCATGCGCCGGCGGATTTGGTCCTCCGAAATAACATCACCCGGGCCTTGTCCTTCTTCATACAAACTGAAGCAAAATCCATGAATGCCACTTTCCAATACTTCACGAAATAAACAGTCTACTTCTTTCTCAGAAAGTTCTTCCAGATAGTTGATTTTGCTAACTGCATCCGACTGCTTGTAACTCAGAAATTGTTCTTCTCTAAACGACATTTTTTATTGATAAAATTTTTCTTGTTTTAATTTCATTTGAACCAGCATTAAAGTTCTCCGCGCCTGTCAACCAGTTCTTGTTGAATTTCTTTGGCTCGATCTTCGGTCAGGCTATAGCTGTACATAACCCAGATCGCCAAGCCAGCGGTAACGGCTGGAATTACAATATCAGCTAACCTGAGATTGGTAAGTGTTTCCACAGTTTGTGTAGTTGCATTTTGATCGAACCCAACCAGTTCAAGAACAAGGCCTCCGAGTACCAGGGCGATGGCTTGTCCTAATTTCACCATCCACCAATAAATGGCTCCGAAGGTCCCTTCTTTTCGTGGCATTCCGTTTCTAAGCTCATCGAGGTCACATACATCCGCAGTCATACTCATCATGAGAGTAAAAAGACCACCGAGTCCAAACGCCATGAAAGGGATTGGCATAAAAATGAGCCATGGGTTTTCCGGGCTGAATCCCCACCACTTTAGTATATAGCCTACAATAGAAAGTGCGGTTGATATGATGAAGGCTTTACGTTTACCAAAGGTGTCCGATAGCCATGATACAATGGGAATTACCAGGAAGGCAGTTGCTACTGCTGTAATTGTAGAAAACCATGCAGGCCAGTTTCCGGCAGCTCCATAATCCCCGTTAAACATGTAGAAAACGATGATAAAATAGCTGAACGAAGCAACCAGCTGAAATCCATTGAATACCAGAAAGGTTGCAGCACAGAGCTTCATGAATGGTTTATTCTTCGAAACCACAGCAATACCATGAAAAAGTTCTTTTAGATTTTCGAGTGATTTTTTGAATGTGATCTCTTTCCGGTTCTCCATTTTGGCATCATCAAAACCTTTACAAAAAATAGCCGGGAGAAGCCCTAATGCTATACATATCCCTCCGACAATTACGGAGAGCTGCCGGACTCCGGTAGCCTGATCCGCAAATAGATCCGGGTCAGCTATCAGTACCCAAAACCAAGGAACGATCATCCAGGCTATCTGACCTACGGTTTGAGAGAAAGCCATCAGGTGAGTACGTTCATTATAGTCCGTGGTCATTTCATACCCGAGACCGATCAGCGGAGTAGCAAACATGGTATTCCCAACCAGAAACACCATAGACATGATGAGGAAATACCAAAAGTTATAGGTCTGTGTATTTGTCTCATCCATTTGCCAAAGCAGGATGAAGAAGATGCCACTCAAAATTGCACCAATAAAAATATATGGCCGACGTCTTCCCCAACGAGACTTGGTGTTATCCGAAATGAAGCCCATAATGGGATCAGTCAGTGCATCAAAGATTCGGGGCAACCCACCTAATAGTCCCGCTAAAAAGGGGTTCATCCCAAAGGCAGTCAACAGAAAAAACATGAACACACCTAAAGCCCCGGGTAGTAAATTGAGCACTAAGTGCCCTGCTCCAAAGGAAGCTTTTTGCAATAAAGGCACCTTATCTTTTACTACTTTTTTATGTGCTGACATTTAATTCCTCAATTTTTAGTAAAAATTCAGTTTTACTACCCGTTATCCTGAACCATAATAGTTTGAATTGCTTTGCCTGAAATTTGAACAGTGGCTGTTCTGTCTTTTAATTTTAGTTTTATCTTTTTCGGCTCTTGCTGCTGGTTCAAAATGACCACGGCAATCGAACCATCCGGATTCTGTGCTGCTGTTAACATCAAACCTTCTCCACTATAGCTATGGCCTATTCTTGTAGCACCCGGTCGTATATACCTGCTGAAATGAGACATTGTGTAATAGAGCGGTGTGAAATACACTTCATCTGCTTCCTCATCAACAATGACCGGAGCCACACACCAGTTTTTCGCCCAATTCGGGCCGCCCTGTCTGTTCAGAACCATATTCCAGTCCACCCAGCCATCTACCCAGTTGTTTAATGTTCCAATCATATCCCGTGCATAGCGATACACCGGGACGTATTTTGGATGCAGATGCTTCCGGTCTTCCGGTGCCCAATCCCAGCCCCAATCAGTGGCCTCTTTCGACCAATACCAGGAATCATCTTTCCAGGCAGGTACATCTGCGTCAACTGTAGCTTCGGTTTGGATGAGATGTTTATTTGGCGCTTTTTCATGTGCATACTGAAGTTCTTCTTCAAAGACCTTATATGTGCTGGCATACCAGTGCACAGCAGTTCCGTCGTAGTATTTGGCAGCGCCTTCATCATCATACATGGCATCTACCCATTCGATAAGTTCTTCATGACGGTTCTGGTCATAACCAAGAAGCTTTACTTCCTCATATCCATCCCTCTCCAGCTGTGGGCCCAAATGATTCTTCACAAATTCATTCTGTTCTTCCGGAGTGAAGTGCATGCTTTCCCAGTTGCTATCATTTCCAAGCGGTTCATTCTCTACCGTGATTCCCCAAATGTCGATGCCTTCTTCTTTGTAGGCCGTCAGATATTTAGAGAAAAAGAGCGCCCAGGTGTCATAATATTCCGGGAGCAGCTTTCCGCCCTTCCAGTCATTATTGTCTTTCATCCAGGGTGGAGCTGTCCATGGGGACGAAATAATCCTGAAGCCATCCTGAGAAATAGCCATCGCATCCTTAATCATCGGAATGATGTCATCCCGATCTTCCTCAATGGAGAAGTTTTCAAGGTTACGATCGCCCGGAACAGGTGCATAAGAATAGTTCCCCAGCGAAAAATCACTGGAGTTCATATGTGTACGAGTGAGTGAATACCTCGCTCCGGATTCCCCAAAATAGGCTTCAAGAATTTTATTTCGATTTTCGTCGCCAAGTTCATTCAGCAAATACGCACTTGCTTCTGTGAAAGAGCCTCCAAAGCCCGTGATTTCCTGAAATCGTTCATCAGGTTTAATTGTGATCTCTTCGGCCTGACCACCCTCTGATGCAGGTTCAAGCTTAGTGAGTTTGTTTCCACTTTCTGACGTTTCATAGATTTCAATATCCAATGAATCTGAGCTTGTGCAACTTGAAACAAGAAGTGCTAATAAAAGAATGGAAAGAAGCTCGAGTTGCGTAATCATGGTTTAGTTCTCTTGTTTTTTTGCCTGAATCTCAGCATTAGTTGGAGGCACCTGAACGGTTTGCATGAGCGTCTCTATATCTCCGTCAAAAGTCTTTGTAATGGGTTTTCCGTCTCTGGTTAACCCCTCAAAAGTTCCTTTATCCACCTCGTCCCACAGCACGTGTTTGGCTTCTGATTGAAGGTTTATGAGTCCGAAATGATTTTCTGACCCTAATTGATTAGCCGCATCCTTCCATTTTTCATCGAAGGCTTCAAAGTAGAATACTGACACTCCTTTCTCTTCCGACCACTCCCTGATCAACTCATGAAAGCGAGCCATCTTAAATTCATCAGTGGCTCTCGAGCCTTCATTTCCGTAGTACCCATTTGATACTGTAGCCCAGCCTGTTTCACCTATATGTACGGGTTTATTAACGCCCTGACTTTTCATGTAGTCAACCACGCTCTGATATTGCGAAATTGAGTAGTCCAGTGATCTTTGCATTGCCATCTCAATTTTCTCCATATCACTCAATCCTGTCTCGTCTTCCCTGACGCCCCAGAAATCAGGATTATAGTGTGTATCGTGCATCGGGTAGGTGTGCATCGATATATAGTCAACCGCTTCGATGAGTTTATTCAAATCTTCTTTGTGATAGCTGCTGCTCCCTCCGCCCCATGATGCAAAGTTATCAGAACTTGTAATCCAGAGGGTACTGGGTAGTTCTCCTTCTTTTTTAAGGTTTTGAAGGTGATTGACCCAGTTCAGGATAATCCCGGGCTCCACATAATACTCAGTTTGCCAGTGTACCATGGCTTCATTGCCAACGGCTATAATCTTCACGATATCAGGGTATTTTTTGGCTAAATTGGCTGCCCGTTCAATTTCCTTTGCATTTCGTGGGCTATCTTCATCCCGGATTCGATCGGGTTCATCGGTCCAGGCATTTTTGGCATCAATCCAGGCCCCCATCATAACGTACATTTCAAAATCGGGGTCTTCATCCTTCAGCTCCCGGATTGCTTGAAGCAGCCTGGGTACCGCATCAAGGTAGACGTTATAGGTCCTGACAATCTTTATTCCCATCGCCGAGAGAATCATCATATCCTCTTTGAGTTGAGGTATGGTCGGCACACTGTCTCGGGTGATTTCCCGATAGCCACTATATGAAATGGCCGGAAAGTTGATAGGGTCAGCCAGTATTTCCTTAGCTGTAATATTATTGGAGCTCATAGTTTCATCAGAGTGACCACCACAGCTAACCAGAAACAGGCTTAGCAACAAAATTGTGTATGTAATTGATTTGCTCATGGTGATCTATTTTAATTTTATCGAAGTATTTCCTTATTCAGGCGTACTGTAATATGTTTAACTGTACCCGTTCGCTTAAAGACTTTCTGAGATGTTTCCTCATCCAGCGAGGAATGGTCATACGCTTTTGTAGTACCATCGCTGAACTGAACAATCAGGTGCTCTGAATCCGACATTTCATACACAACCGGTACCTGGCAATAGGTAAATGCAAGGGCCTTATCAGGAAGTGTGAGCTCTGCATGCTTCTTGTTGAGTGACACCCACTCAAAGCTTTCTTTTTGGTTTGTAAACTCATCTTTCTTAAGCAGAAAAGGTTCGAATTCCAGCCTGGACGCTTGTACTTTTACTCCCAATTCTCCAAGACGAGCCAGGATGTCTTCTTTAACCTGTCCGGTCATTCCGGGCTGTTGAGCTCCCCGATACTCGGGTGTATGAGAGTATGGGTCTGTGGGAAATGCTCCATATAATTCAGGTGATTTATGAATTCCTATCCCTTTGCCAATTTCGTCAAAGTGGTGTGCAAGCTTTTTTTGTATGTCTGTTTCAACATGTTGCTGATGGGCCGTTTGACACACTTCATATACCGCCAGGTGAAGCTTGGATACCATGTGCCAGTAAATAGATCCTAAACCTTCGTATGCAAAGAAAGTCCCTGATCTCCCGGTAAAAGCCTTATGATTGAACACCTCTTCAAATATTTGCAGGATGAGTTGTTCTTCTTTTTCAGCCAGAGATGCATATTTGGTCGTTTTAAGATCGTTTATAGCTTTTTTGAGATCTCTGGCATTCTTGAAGTTACCGTTGAAATGATAATCCCCATTCACATCCTTGTTTATAATGCGCAGGTTGTTATCAGCAATAAGTTGTTGCAGTAATTTGGACTTCTTGACCAATTCCTTGGGAATATTATTCCGTTCAAGAAATCCGGGAAGCTCTTTATTGGGATAAAGGATGTAGCTCTGCTGGTCTTCGCGGTATAAGGAACTGTTGCGAAGAGCATCCAATAGCTGTACAGCTTCCCTGGCATCTAAGTAGCCAGAACTAAGTGCGGCAACCTGACCTTCAAGCATTTCTGCCAGATAGGAAACAGAGATCCCCTCTTCATCCAGGCTCATAATGTTATAAGCATGATACAGATCATCATCCCGCTTATTAGCCTCAATCGAATGCTCCAGATACTGAAGCGTTATTTGCAAAAAATCAGAGAGTTCACTGATCTTGACAGAAGCTCTGTTCCCCGAAAAACCCTGATCATAAATTTTGTTCCGATATGTACTGCCTGCTTTACCAAGCTTTTCCGTAATCGCTTTACGATCACTGTTACTGAAACTGCTTTTTAAAAGGTCAGTGTTAGCCTGAAGCACTCCGTGAGTGCCTTCCAGTAAATCTTTAATCTCTTCCGATACATTGACATGCTCGTGTTCCGACTGCTCAATAACCGGCTCAAAAAACTTAAGAAATCGTCTCAGATAGTACAGCGTAACCATCGAGACTCCATTCCCCACAAGGGCATTATTGGCATCATTCCACTCAGGCCGCTGGGTGTTCATCCAAATGCCTGCCTCCGGAATAAAGTTCGATACTTTGGCCAGTACGGTAGCCAGTATCTTTTCAATAAAATTGATGTGATGAATCTCTTCTTTATGGCTGCTCAGCAAAGCACCGTCTGCTCCAGTCTCTTTAACTTTCTCCCGTATTATCGTGTCTGAATCCTCATTAAACTCGATGGTATCTTTAGGATCTTTCGCGATCTCTTCGAACGACTTAATTCGATACGGCACATTTGCGTATACAAAAACATCCTTATCAAAAAGGTTCTTTAGCGCTTTGGGTTCATGGCTTTGATAGAACTCAAGAAACTTCAGCAAATAGATAATTTGGTGATCACCCCAATACCCTATGTATGACCATGGATCATCTGGGTCAGCTACTTCCCAGTCAAAACCATCTTTAGTTACCCGATATGGGTTATACCCATCAAAAGTTGATGCATTGAGAAACTTAAAAATCATTCCCTCTATGAAATCAGGATATGAATGAGCCAGCGCCTCCCAGTTTTGGAAAATATCTCTCCAGTTGCCTTCATAGTCGAGAATCTTAGAACCATCCTCTTCACTATGGGTGTTGATTGAAAACTGGTTCCAGGGCCGGCTTGGATCACCGTGCCTGCGGCTGAATTTTAGTGGCAAGTATTCTTTTCCGAGACGTATTAAATCAGGGTCTTCATTCTGCGATAATTTCTCAAGAAGTATATCTCTGTTGAATACATCACCTAAACCAGCAATAAAAGCCTGGTTTTCTTTTACCACTTTCTTGCTGGCATTATTGAGATACTTAACAAAGTCGGCTTTTTCTATCCGGTAGTTATGATCAAAAGTACCACCTCTCATGATATTGAAGAGTACATTTGAATAATGCCGGGCATTTTTAAGCTGATCTGAAGAATGCTGAAATCCATCAGCTCCAGCTACCAGTTGTTTAAGCTTTTGGGTGCCCCGCTCAATATCCTGCTCAACCCATTCATACAGCTCATCATCTGCCTTAAGAGATTGGTTCAGCTCGGCAACCTGCGCATGGTTTTGGTTCACATTTGCAACCATAGACCAACCCTTGGTTTTGCCCGGGACAAGTTCTATATCAGAAACAACAAAGTAGGCTCCTTTCTCAGCTTTAATGTCCTCCTCCTGAGTGAGCGGTTGCTGTTTCCGGAATCGCTCTAATTGAAGGGATGAAAGTAAATAGAGGGGATTTTCGAGTCCTTTTGACCAGGCTACATTAGTCTTTAATGCTTCACTTGGTTCTGCCTTATCTACAATAATGGCACTTAAAGCAAACAAGCCCAATCCTGTATCCGGCACCAGTTCACTGCGTTTATAGGCATCTACAAGGTTACTGGATTTATTCTGTAGATCACTGCTTACCCCATAAGGCATGATATTCTGCATGCCATCGAGGACTTTAATACTGATTTCTTTTTCAGAATTATTTTTTAGAGAAGACTTCTTGACAAACCCGTATAAATTGCTAGAATTCCACTGATACCTGAATGTTAAGCCGAGATCATGATTTACTTCCTCAAAAAGAACCTTATTGCCATACCAGTTTTTGTACAGGTTTTGAGTTGTACGGTACTTGAAGGAATCTCGTTTTGAAAAAGGCTCCCAGATATGGATATCATTATCTACTTCAACCTGAAAGATCGTTTTGCTGCCTGTAGTGTGAGCCAGTTCAGTAATTTTATCATCTGTGTTGTAAGGGAAAAGAGCATACTCTGCATTTTTCCTGCCCGCCGTTAACCCTCCATTACTTGAAATAAACATCCAGTGATTTGAATCACTCACGATGCTCATGAAAAAAGGACGAATTGAGTCAGAGTCAGATATTTTGAACCAATTCTCGTTATATAATTCTTTTAGGGTGATAGACACTGTTACTGCTATAGGTTTGTTTAGTAATTCCGATTTAATGAATGCATGATGCAGGTCAAGTTTATTCTGTCAAAACCCTCACATAGTCGACTTGCATGGTTTGAGGGAAAGGAGTGCTGCTATTAGGTGGGCCTACAAAAGATCCCCCAACCGCAACGTTTAAAATGATATAGAAGGTTTTATCATTAAAAACCCACTCTCCAGCTACATCCTCAGGGGTTATCTCATTGTAGAGTACATCGTCTACAAAGTATTTAATGAAATCAGGGCCCCACTCGATGGCAAAGACGTGGAATTCTGTATCAAATCTTCCATTTGTCAACTGGTAAGAGTCTGTTTCAGCCTGACCTGCTGAGTATCCGGGGCCATGTACGCTGCCATGAATAATCGTTGGCTGTTGTCCCCTGTACTCCATGATGTCGATCTCACCAATTTGGGGCCATACTTCACTCCCATTTGAGTCGTTGCCTAGCATCCAGAAAGCAGGCCATATACCCTGGCCAAATGGAAGCATTATGCGGGCTTCAAATCGGCCAAAAGTTGTCTCAAATTTGCCCCTGGTAAGTATTCTGGCTGAGGTATAGGACGAATTCTGGAATGATTCTTTTCTGGCTGTGATCCGAAGCATTCCATCTTCTACCACAACATTCTCAGGACGGTCAGTGTAATACTGCTGTTCGTTATTACCCCAACCAGGCTGCCCGAAAATTTCCTGTCCGGTTCCAATGTCAAAGGTCCATTTGTCAGGATCAGGGCTTCCATCTTCATCGAATTCATCCTGCCAAACGATGTTGGTATAAGTATCCTTGGGTTCGTTATTGCTGTCGCAACCCAAAATGACGAACGCTATAATTAAGAATGCTGATGTAAGTCTGAATGGAAATGTCATGTTTATTTTAATATTTATGACAGCTTTAATTTTCGGATTACCGGTACAGATAGATGTTATCTACATAGATGGTTGCACCTTGAAGTGCAGCTCCCTGATCTGAGTCAAATACAATCTGACCGAGGTTAGATTTGTTAGCCATACCTGATATATCAAGGTTAATATTGATCCATTGGCCTGATACCAAAACAGGATTGTTGCCCGTAGATACTACTGTAGAGGCAATCGTGTCATCGCCTCCGCCAAAGGCATCATCAGCTCCAAAATCTCTCAGATTTACGGCAAAAGCTGAACCATTGGGGACATCATTCGGGAGGTATATATCTACGCTCAGATTGGTCATATCAGACCCATCTATGGTTGGTACATTTTGGTTGAACTCGATTCCCACGAAGTTGAAGTTCTCGTAGTTCAGTACATTGTTGCCATTTACAGAAAAGTCATTTGAGGTGGTTGTCTGAAATGGCGCATAGAATCCATTGTAGAAATCTACCGGTACATTGTCATAAGCATCGCTGAAGATTGAAATTACATCTTCAGGAGCTTCTGTAGGGGTGGGTGCTGCTGTAAAATCACCAATGGATTCAACGGTCAGAGATCCATTAGCCTGATCATCCCCAAGGCTGGCTGTAATTTCGGCTGTACCAGATCCTACTACTTCTATCAATCCGTTCTCATTTACAGTAGCTACATCCGTATCTGAAGAGCTGAATGTAAAATAAGCCGGAGCTGCACCAACCGTTACATCTACCCCATTTGCCTGGTTGATGGTAAATGTAAGTCCGGATACCTGAATGGTTGAACCAATGAAACTGGTTTGAGTCTCATCATTCCCATTAACAATGGCTGGTCTTGGCTGCGCTAAACCATTGAGGTTCTCATATTTCAACTCATCAACCCAGAAAGAATAACCATCACCTTCCTCAGGTCCTTCTGAATACCAGAACAGGCCGCGCTCAGAGGTCAGATTTGAAGCATCTGGTATTGGAATAACATACTTTTCCCAATTGGTTGTAAGTCTGAGGCCGTTCAGCGCAACTGAATATTCATTTCCAAGAAAATCCTGACCAAACCCAATTTCATTAATTGTTCCGGCCGTTGTACCCTTTGCATAAAAGGTCAGTGCATTGTAGGAAGTAAGATCTCTGCCACCATTTTCGTCCCTGAAAATAGCCCCTGCATATGCTCCCCGGGGATCTCCTTCATTGGGTACATCAAAGCGCATTGCCGTAGAACTGTTATCATAGGTATCCTCTTCCTCTACGCTAAAGGCATCGGGCCTGGAGCCTGCAAAGGGATAGTATTCGAGCCCTGAACTAAATCCATCTATAAAAACATCTGGATTTTCAGGAAAATTTGGCTCTTCTAATCCATCTACCGATCGTTCACAACCCAGCGCAATGAACATGAGTAGCAAACTTGCCAGTATTGTACGTTTGGTGCTTTTTAAAACCATTGTCTTCATGTTTCCAGCCTTTTAATTAATTCGTTATATCAATTTGTATGTATGTTCTGAACTCCCACTCAGCTCCATTATCAAATCCGGGAGCAGTAGGATCCGGCACACGCTCACCACTTGGATCCAATGTATAGGTAGGTGCATACCGCGGAGAGAAATCATCAAGCGATCTCCAGGTGCCTCTGATTCCGATTCTGGTAGAGGGAAGGTTAAACCAGTCCGGACGGCTTATATATGTTGATATATCAGCCATAAGTTGCAGAGGGAACGTCAAATTAAAGTCTCTATGGTAATCGTAAGGCCCCCAATCATTTACTTTTACAAAACTGCTGAACTTCATTTTCTTGTAAATCATCCTGACATCCCCGCCATATCGGGTGATTAGTCTTGGATCGCTGCCTCGTGCCTGAGCATCTCCTCCATAGAGGTTGGCAATAATTCCAAGATCTCTGTTCAGTTTTGATACAACCCGGGCATGAACTTCCCAAAGGTCTTCAGCTGGTGGTGCTCCCGGGAATGGGAAAAAGGTTCTTCCATCCGGCAGAATACCAATTGCAGCATCCTGTGTAGTGGGAAGATGGCGATACACAAATCCAAGACTCATCGCCAGAGGGGCATCTTCCGCTATATCGTTGTTCCATTCGTACATGTAAGTGCCCGGAGTCGGGTCGAATGTAAGTAGCAGCTCACCCGCTATTTGCTCACGGTTTGCCCTTACTATAAATGGGTCTGAAAGGATGTTTCGGGGGCGACCGGGCGCTTGCACATCGGAAGGTACCGGACCTTCAATTGGTTTTTGCCATAAGAAGTTAGGTGCAATTTGCAGATTCCCGACATTGTAGGTAAAACCAGACAAGAAATTGTATTGATTGCCACTTCCACTGTCTTTAAGTCTCCAGCCTGTAAAAGTCATGGTTTGGTCTGCTCCGCCGTTGGCAACTAATCCCATGATAGCAGATTGAGCATACCAGTTAAATAAACCACGTGAATAGGTCAGTTTAACTTTTCCACCCCAGTTATCCATTGATTCGATTTCATCTACATATACATCATAGCTACCGTCAGATTGCTCACGAACCAATTGGAATTCCCGGCCATTTAGTGGCTGCCCGGCCCAAATACCCCCAAGTTCTACTCCAAAATTCCCGAACTCACGACCGGCATATAGAGTCAGGCGTCGGGTTTTAGGCTGAGGAATAGCAAATGAGCTTCCTGTTAATCCCTGTCTTTCGATATCCTCATGAAACACTCCAGTAAAATCGGTTTGCCCAATATTTGTGGAATACTTTAGCAATACTGCCGGGTTAGCACCCCACCAAAGTTGTGGACCGAAAGCCAATTTGAAGCCATCGAACATTTTTTTCCCTTCGGCTTCAAACCCAAAAGGTGCAATGCCATTATAGATATCGATTTGATCTCCATAATTTGCCTCCGGATACAATCCAAAAAAGTCGCCTTCGTATCCCCAGTGATAATGACCGGTTCTATAGAAACCATCCAGGTTAAAATATTCCTGATTCCAGTTATACGTTGCACTGTAAATCTCTACCCTGTTTAAAGATTCAACGGTAATGGCATCGTTCTGCCCCATTAACTCTACCGCTCGTCCCCTGTTTTCATAGAAAATCTCATCAATCGGGTTCTCAGCAACATTCCCTAAAATGTTGGTAACCACTTCTGCTCTCATATTTGGGCTTGGGTTTGCCTCTACACCTATGTAAAAGGACTGCAGGTGATCAAACCCTAACTCATCGGGAAATGCGTTCCTGTCCGGGATTTCGTTTTGAGGAGTGGTTATCAGGCTGCCCCCCGTATTAAATGTTTCAAAGGTAGCTGAGAACCGGCTTAAGGAGATCAGATCTGAACTTCCGCCTGCTTCTCCTCCTGCTGCCTTTGTTCTAAGTTCAGCATCGATGATGGATATATCTGAAAAGTGAGATTCCAGATTATCCTGAGATACTCCCTGCTGGTATGGGTTGAATTGATGTACCTCTTTAAGCACATAATAGGCAGCCCTTGGATACAGCTCATAAAAACCAGAAAGATTGGTTGGCCCTTTAGCCATGATGCCAAACCATTCCTCATTCATGTTATTCTCGCCTTCTTCAAAATCAAACTGGTAGCCACCATTAGACCAGGAAGCATTATTATCATGAACATCAAGGTTTTCAGTTTGGCCATATTTCCACCAGCCATCACTAAACTGAAAAGTAAAGCCGCCTAAAGAATTATCACTTCCTCCCATTCCGGCTGCATTTTTATAGATCTCTTTCCAGTTATTAAATAAATATGTTGCCTGTGCACCCTGAGCTTCTTGTAAAGTTCGGGCATTAAAAGCATCAGAGCCGAATTCCGTAAGCAGAACTGGCTTGCCATATTCATTCTCTACGCGCTCATATAAATCAGTGAAGGTTAAGCCCCGGTAGGTGTTTGTACCAAAGATGTCGATATCAGGGACTAGCTCCGTGATAAGGTCCATAAACAGAAGATCCCCGTTACAGATCGCAATTGGGTTACTGCTGTCAATTTCCTTCATGGCTACAGCTGCATCATTAAATAATTCGTACATAGCCCGGGCACGGATGGTAGACTTCCGGTCTTCGATGGGAATATCTTCCGTTTCAGCCCCACCCCAGAACAGACCGTAGTTGTTCTCATTTCCTAATAAATAAAGAAGCAGTCCGGGGGTGTCTTTATATTCTTCTACAAGCTGGGTTACTTCATTCAATAATAACTCACGGACTCTTGGATCAGAATATTCTGTATTTGCCATCCAGGCCCCGTCAATAGTAAGGCCATATCTGCCAAAAGAGTGGTTAAGCATCGTGTAAATGCCATAATTCTCATAAATGTAGGTGATCCATCTTTTGGGAATACCGGTGTAAACACGAATTGCATTTACGCCCATATTCTTAAGCAAAGACATTTCATAGTCTAAAGCTTGTTGAATAAACTCCGGAGATTGATCCCATAAGCTATATGCATAATTGGTTCCCCTGGGAAAGTAATCCCAGTTCATACCATTAATAATCAGTTCTTCCCCGTTGATGAGTAGCTTCCACCCCTCGGCGGATTTTTCAACAGCAACTTCTTCAGATTGGCTCATTGCTGTTATATTTAAACTCAATAACGCAATTATTAGTAAAGCGATTCTTTTCATTTCCACTAAGTTTTATTCCTGGAGAGATTTATTATGAACTCCGCCAATTAATTCACTATTCCGCAAGTGATCTGGCAGACAATAATTGTGACAAGCCGAAATGGCAATATTAACATTATATATACAGCGGTCAGAAAAGCGCTTTTCTGAGTCCTAAATACCCTTTCTTCATTCAGAAAGGCATGTTTGACAATTGCATTGGATTGGAGTGAAAGCTTAAAAAAAACCCGGCTGTATATACTTTATAAAGATTGTCGGTCCTTATTTTACTACCTGAAATGTTTTTTTAAGTCCAAAAAGATAGAACGGGATTGCTCACCCGGAACCAGAAAAGCTGAATCAGGTGATGTCAATGAATCTTAAACCTCATTTGTCGCGTAGGGATTCTATTGATCTTAAAAGATAGCTACCCTTAATCCAAATCACCGATTATGAAACATCTACTCTTCCTCTTCCTGATTTCATCCATGACTTTTCCGATATATGCTCAATACGAATATGAACCCAATGCCGACCATCCATTTGGACAACTCAATCCTGAGGCCCCTGAGCAGGTAGCAGATTTCGATCCTCTTATTGGCAGAAGCTCCTGCAGTTCTGAAAGCAGGGCTGCAGACGGCAGTTGGAATGAACCGGTAGATATGATATGGACGTTCAAATATATCATGAATGGAAAAGCTGTTCAGGATGAGACCCTAAAAGCCGATGGCGCTCATTCAGGAAGTATCAGACAGTTTAATGCAGACAGTCTGAAATGGTATGTCCATTATTACAGCTCTTCTTCCCTGCCGGCTGTATTACCCTCCTGGGAAGGTACACAAACAGAAGCAGGCAACATTGTGCTTTATCGGGAGCAGGCGGCCCCTAGTGGCACCGAAGGCTTCTACAGATTAACTTTTTCTGAAATTAGTGAAGATGGGTTTGAATGGGTTGGCGAATGGGTTAATACAAACGAGACTTTTGCTTATCCAACCTGGAAAATAACCTGTATGAAATCTGAGTAGATTTTCTTTCTTTTAAACCAGTTAACAAGCACGCCTATGGCTACAAGCAAAGAATTCGTTGATTTTGTAATTGGTCAAATAACCAATGCCGGTGATATCACTGCAAGAAGTATGTTCGGAGAATACGGAATCTTTTCTGACAAAAAGATCTTCGGGCTGATCTGTGATAACAAGTTATTTGTTAAACCTACCGAGGCTGGCCGAAAGTATATCGGGAATGTGGTTGAAGCCCCTCCCTATGAGGGTGCAAAAAATAGCTTCCTGATTGAGGAAAAACTGGAAGATTCTGAATGGCTGAGTGAATTGGTTCGAATTACATTGAAAGAGTTGCCTGAACCCAGGAAAAGAAAGAAAAAATAGCTACAGCTCAGTTATTTAAATAAAGGGTGATGATCTCCGAATAACTCAAGCCATCCAGCATCTCACGGCGACTAAGTTCTCTCAAAAAGTCCTCCGTTACTCCATTGGCATGCAGGCCAACGATCCCCGAATAGTCCAGCTCATCCAGGTAATCAATACGATTGAGGGTTTGAATGTAATCGAGAGGAACTCCATTTGCATACAAACCAATAATACCAGAGTAGCTGAGTTCATCAAGGTAATCCAGCCGATTCAATCCCCTGAGGTAATCTTCAGGCACGTTATTCGCATATAACCCAATAACGCCCGAATAATCCAGCTCATCCAGATAGTCGATGCGTTCCAGCGTACGGATGTAATCGGAGGGTACACCATTGGCATATAAACCAATGACACCGGAGTAGCTCAATTCTTCCAGGAAGCCGATTCGATCGAGATCCTGCATATAGTCCAGTGGCACATCGTTTTGATATAAAGCTGTAATCTGATTTTGATCAGGAGTCTCATTGAAATCGAGCTGGTTAACCTCATCCATGTATTCCAGGATTCCACCTGACAACCCTGACTGCCCCTGAACAACTTCAGTCACCTGACCGGAATCTCCGGTAATTCCAAGTGTTTCAAGCGGACGCCAGTCGTTTAACCAGAAAAAGAAAACGACCAGGAAAACACTCAATACAATAGCGTCTCTTTTGAGGGTGCGCTTCTTTTCTTTGTTGAACTCCGGCTGAACATAGCCCAGAAACCCATCCTCCTCCTGAGGATCTTCACCACGGGAATCAAGATCTAACTCCGGCTCCTGCTCCGGATCATTATTATGCAGATGGTTTTTAAAGCGTTTGCTATGTTTGTCTTTCTGGGATGCCATAGCCGAATGTATGAATTGCTTGGGTAAGATTGTACCGGGAGTCCAAAAATTCGTCCATCAAAAATCGGTCGCTCGATCTATCACATTTCATACAGAACTGCGAGTAACGATTGACGAATTGTTCTTCATGATTTAGCCAACTAATAACGGGTTAATTCTTCTACTATATCATTAAATCTTCGATCAAATTCCTCATAGTATTCCCCGGTGGCCGGGCCGGTGAAATAGCTGTGTACATAACGTGCATATCCTTTTTTATCGATAAACACCAGTGTTGGAAATGCCACAATCTCATCTATAAATGGAAAAGCTTCGGCTGCTTTGGATTTGGACAGTGGTCCGCCAAGAATCATTTTATACGGTATGCCCAGCCGTTCTTTATAAGTTTTAATTCGATTTAAACCATATTCTGGCGAATAGTTAGCCTCGAAATTCACCGCCAAAATTTCCACGTTTTTGTCGGGATGTTCCTCCACCCACTCGGTCAAATACCGGGTTTGATCCTGACTGTTAGAGCACCATGTCCCCATCAGCTGAACAATAAGCACCTTGCCTATATACTCTTCCGGGTTGATTTTCTGTTCGGCCAGTACAGCCAAACTTTCCAGATCAGGCTTGATATTCTTATCGGTTAAATCAATCATTTCAAACGGATCGGGGAGTCTGGCTGTGCCATCCCGTGTAGCTATCCATGGTCGGGAATAGCCATCGTCGAGCACAAGTTCACCGTTCCAGGTTTCATCATCTGCATCATAAGTTCCCTTCAGGAGAAAAGAATGCACTCCATCAAAAGTCGACATCTCGATACTGTTACCTTCCACCTTACCTTCAAAAAACCGGTAGTCACTGACTTCCGTCATGATCGTGCCGGTTACCTGGTTTCCATTCTGTTTAAAAAGTCCGACCGCAGGATACTCACTGCTTCTGCCATAGTTAACCGTCATATCCCAGCGTTTTCCCACATCAAGCGGTTCCTCCTCCTCGGTTATCTCATATCGAGGTTGTCCATATTCAGCCCTGAAAGAATAACTTTGATTTCTGTAGTGCTTATAAAGCCGGCCTTCCATGTGGATTTCCCCCATTTTCATTTTGAGGGTTATATCAAACCCAAACATGGGGATTATCAGACTGTCGTTTCGAACTGAAGCTTGGAGCGATGCTCTGTCCTTGCCATTGATAAAGGTCAGAATAGGAGACTCAGATTTTCCAGGGTAATCTACCTCAAACTGAAAAGGAATTTCGGCGTTGCTGTAGATGATAGTTCCTTTCCAAATTCCCTCTTTTGGAGTTTGGGCTGCTATGAATGACTGGAAGAAAATGAGGAGTAGAAATAGTCCGGCTATATTTTTCATGGGGAGAATATAGCTAATTCAGGTTGAATAGACATTGATGATCGGACAGAAACCAAATCCGTTTTATAGTAGCGCTGTTACGCGAAGCCCTGAAGGACTTCGCTTGCTTACCTTAATAGATGAGGGGCAATTGATAGAGTGACACCTGTATATGCCATTTTGGGTAACCCAAATAGTAACAGAGAATCCGGATCAAGTCCGGGATGTCTGCGTCACATATTACGTCGGTACTGCCCGCCTACTTCATATAAGGCATGTGAAATCTGGCCCAGCGAAGCAACCTTCACGGTTTCCATGAGTTCCTCAAATAAGTTGCCGTTGTTTCGGGCTACTTCTTTGAGTCGTTCGATGGCTTTATCGGCATCTTTTTCATTTCGCTTCCAGAAGGCTTCCAGGTTCTCAATCTGCTGACGCTTCTCCTCTTCCGTAGATCGGATCAGATCAATTTCTTTATCCCCCTCTTCTCCTTCGCCTTCTTTCTGGAAGGTATTCACTCCGATAATAGGGAGCTCTCCGGAATGTTTCTTAGACTCATAGTAGAGCGATTCATCCTGAATCTTGCCGCGCTGATACATATTCTCCATTGCACCCAATACACCACCACGTTCGGTGATACGATCGAACTCAGTCAAAATAGCTTCTTCAACAAGGTCAGTCAGTTCATCTATGAAATAAGAACCCTGGTTGATGTTCTCATTTTTAGCCGTTCCCAGTTCTTTGTTAATGATCATCTGGATAGCCAGGGCCCGTCGTACCGACTCTTCAGTCGGCGTTGTGATAGCCTCATCATATGCATTGGTGTGCAATGAGTTACAGTTATCATATATCGCCAGTAATGCCTGCAGAGTAGTACGGATATCATTAAACTGAATCTCCTGTGCATGCAGTGAACGACCACTGGTCTGAATATGATACTTCAGCTTCTGGGAGCGATCGTTGGCTTCATACTTATTCTTCATAGCTACAGCCCAAATACGTCGCGCTACACGGCCAATCACCGCATACTCAGGATCTAAGCCGTTACTGAAGAAGAACGACAGATTATGGGCGAAATCATCCACATCCAGTCCGCGTGCCAGGTAGTATTCCACAAAAGTGAATCCGTTCGCAAGTGTAAATGCAGCCTGCGTAATTGGGTTCGCACCGGCCTCTGCGATATGGTAACCGGAAATAGAAACCGAATAATAATTCCGAACTTTGTGCTCGGTGAAATAGGTTTGAATATCCCCCATCATTTTAAGAGCAAATTCGGTTGAGAAGATGCAGGTATTCTGGGCCTGATCTTCTTTCAGTATATCTGCCTGAACCGTTCCGCGTACTACACTCAGCGTATTCTCCTTAATTTCATTATAAGTACTCTCTGGTAATAAGTGATCACCTGAAATACCCAAAGTAGCAAGACCAAACTCATCGTTGCCTTCCGGAATTTCATTAATGTATTGAGGCTGCTCTACACCACGCTCTTTGAAGTAAGCTTTGATTTTCTTTTTCGCTTCTTCCCACTTTCCATTCTCTTTAAGGTAGCGTTCCACTTCCTGATCAATCGCTGTATTCATAAACATGGCCAAAATCATCGGCGCCGGACCATTAATGGTCATTGAAACGGAAGTTTTAGGGGAAGTCAGCTCAAAACCGGAATATAGCTTCTTCATGTCGTCCAGCGTACAAATACTAACTCCGGAATTTCCAATCTTACCATAAATGTCAGGTCGATATCCCGGATCTTCACCATAGAGTGTCACCGAATCAAAAGCCGTAGAAAGTCGTGCGGCCGGCATCCCTTCACTTACATAGTGAAAGCGTTTATTGGTTCGCTCGGGCGTTCCCTCTCCCGCAAACATTCTGGTCGGGTCTTCCCCTTCCCGCTTGAACGGGAAAACCCCAGCTGTATATGGAAAGTAGCCAGGAAGGTTTTCTTTCAAAGCAAACTTAAGCTGCTCGCCTTTATTCTTCGTTTTCGGAAGGGCCACACGTGGAATCTTTAATCCACTCAGTGATTCCCGGTATAATTTATTTTTGAAGGTTTTGTCGCGGATCTGAACTTCAAAATGCTCCTGCTGATATTGCTCAAACAGTTCATTCCAGCCCTCCAGGATTTTCTTGGGTAAAACATCCAGCTTAGAAAGCCAGTGTTCCCGCATCTTAGCCAGATTATCCTGCATAACCTGTTTTTCATCAGGATTCCAGCTTTCCAGCTGATCAATGGTTCCTGAAACCTGGTCCAGTTTGGAGGCAGCATCAACCTGCTCTTCCACCCACTCGTGGTAATCACGAACGGTTTCTGAGATTTCGGATAAATACCGAACCCGTTTACCCGGAATGATCGCCTGTGCCTGAATATCTTCAGCTGGCTTGGGATTGGTATAAATTTTCGTTTCCCAGCCAATGTCATAATGCCCATTAATCTTATCCACCAAAGCCTTAAACAAGCGATTCACGCCTTCATCATTAAACTGTGCGGCTATGGTTGGGTACACCGGCATATCTTCCTGCTTGGCATGCCATGAGCCCGTATTTCGGATCATTTGCTTGCGCACGTCTCTAAGGGCGTCAAGCGATCCTTTCTTCTCAAATTTATTGAGCACTACCAATTCAGCCAGATCCAGCATGTTGATTTTCTCAAGCTGTGTGGCAGCCCCATATTCACTGGTCATCACATACATCGGGATATCGGTGATATCCACAATCTCGGTGCCGCTCTGACCGATACCGGATGTTCCCACGATAATCAGGTCAAATCCAGCAGCTTTGTATAATTCAATAGCTCCTAGTAATCCCTTGCTGGTAGAGCGATTGGATGCCCGGGTAGCCATACTACGCATGTACACCCGGTCGGTGTCAATGCTGTTCATTCGGATACGGTCGCCCAATAAAGCTCCGCCTGTTTTCACTTTGGAAGGATCTACGGAAATGATACCAATGGTCAGATCTTCAAATTCAGTGAGAAAACGTCGTACCAGCTCATCGGTTAGGGAGCTTTTTCCAGCCCCTCCGGTTCCTGTAATTCCAACCAGGGGAATAGTTTTCTTTGCTAACTCAATCTCTTTGCCTTTTCCATCCAGCAGCTTGCCTTCTTTCAGCGTTAAAATATCATCGTGTTCATTTTCAATAGCTGTCAGAGAACGAGCCAGTGCTATAGTATCTCGTTTTTTGAGCTTCTTAAATTCGGGTTTTGCTACAGAGATAGGATCGAAATCACATTCTTCCAGCATGAAGTTGATCATACCCTGAAGTCCCATCTTGCTTCCATCCTCAACAGAAAAAATGCGGGTTACGCCAGCTTTATGGAGTTCTTCTATTTCGGAATCCACAATTACTCCGCCACCTCCACCAAATACCTCGATATGTCCTGCACCATGTTCTTCCAGCAGTTCAATCATATATTTGAAATACTCTACATGTCCGCCCTGGTAAGAGCTAATGGCAATTCCCTGTGCGTCTTCCTGAATAGCGCAATTCACTATCTCATGAACCGAGCGGTTATGCCCAAGGTGAATGACCTCAGCTCCGCTGCTTTGCAGAATTCGGCGCATAATGTTGATACTGGCATCATGGCCATCAAACAGGCTTGCAGCTGTCACAAAGCGAATTTTATGCTTCGCCTGGTAGGGCTGCTGAATGTTGTTATTCTTATCTGATTTTGCAGCAGCTTTTTTAGCTTGTGATGTTTTCGTGTTTACCGACATAATCTTTTTTCTTGATGTTGGAAGCGGTTCCATAAGATATGGATTTGAACAAGAAGTATTAAGTGCCTTGATCGAATATTACATCTTCTTCAAGATGCGGAGTTTTCACCACTTTCAATGCTTTTTGGAGGACTATTTTTATATACCAACGTCCGATATGGGAATGGAATTTCAATTCCTTCTGCGTCAAATCGTTTTTTAATGCTTTCGAGGAGATCACACCCCATTATGAATGCGTCAGGAGGGTTTTCGGCCCAGCTCCAGGCTCTTAAATTCACCGACGATTCACCCATCATGATGACACGTACCGGAACAATGTCATCACCCGCTTCAATTTGCTCTTCAGTTCGGACATCCACAAAGTTAGGATGCTTGAGCACCTCTTCTTTCATAATTTTCTTGGCAAGATCAACGTCAGAGTCATAACTGATACCCATATCAATCCACTTACAGATTTTGTTATCCTCGTAGTTGGAATTAATGACCACCTCATTGCTGATCACCGAATTGGGAATGATAATACGCTTGTTTTCAAAATTACGGATCACGGTGTGGCGAAGGTTAATATCTTCTACTACCCCCGTTAAATCCATTCGAACCTGAATACGGTCAGAAATTTTATATGGTTTAAAAAGAACGATGAATAAACCGCTGATTACATTCGAAAGAGCTGCCTGAGAAGCAAAACCTACCGCTACAGCCAGTAAACCAGCACCAGCAAGCAGAGACGCTGCTATAACCCGAAGCTGCGGAATCATATATATGGCAAAACTGATACCTGCCAGATAAATAAGTACGACAATGGAACGCTTAAAGAAAACAAGGCTGGTTACATCTTCATTATCTTCTGCTTCGCGGTTTCGCTTGATAATGGCATTCAGCACTCTGGATGTAACCCAGGCAATAATAATCGTGAACAGGATGATTACTCCGATTAATATCGGGAGGTGCCAGATTTCGTCAATGTAGGTTGAAAGCAGTTCTTTCATGTGTTTAGTCGAATGTGATATTTACTTCAGAAGTAAATCCTTCCTGAACTTTCAAATTCTTTTGTACATAGTAGTGTTCGGGCGCATTAAACGGAATAACGGTTCCCCGATCCCACTTTTTATCGCCATTCTTATCTCTGAATAGGATAAGGGTATATGAAAGCGGGGGCAAATCTGAAATGATAGCAGATTGGCCGAATTGAGTAAAAACTCGCTCTTCTCCTCCTGGGGAAAGTAATTGCACATAATGGATATCGGTTGAATCCACATTCTGAAGGTTGATTTCAATTTCCCCATACTCAGTCGAATCCCAAACTTCAGGCTCGTACAACTTTCTTCTCTGGCTTTTAGGATTCCAGACCAGAAATTGGTAGTCAACACCTTCAATCCATTCACCCTGAGGTGCCACACTTAATTCGTTTCTGTTAGTTTGAACCTCAGGCCATTCTTCAAAATCTACCTGCCCCTCGATCACAACCAGAGAATCTGTTATCTCCGGCTCGGTGATTGGAGCGGCGTAGGTTACTCTGAATATTTCATCCTGAAGCAAACCGTTCTTTCCATTAGCAGAAATTATGCGCTGTTGAGTAGTGTCTTCCTGCGAGGTTCCTGTAAACGACATTTCTTCCGTTTTAAGTGGATTCCCCGCCTCATCTGTAAACCCTGATAACCGCAGGGTATATTCTTCGTTTTCCAATAAAGGCTGTTCACTTTGCGCAAAAGCAACAAATGGTTCTTTAGGTGAAATATATAGTGGATATGCGGAAGTATAGTTCTCCCCCGATGAATCTTGTACCGTTAACCCGGCTTCTTTTTGAATAACAATGTTCTCACTGAACCGGAGACGCATCCGATTGGTGGAGAATAATCCTATGCCCTGTAAATTTGGAGCAATGGAATCTACCTGAGTAGTATAAATTACATCCAGTGTATCTTTACCCTCTTTTTCCAGGGTAATGGTTTCATCAAAAAAGGGATAAGCTGACTCATTTCCCCGATCCCAAATTTTATTCCGGTTCCGGTCATCAACGAGCATAGCTTTATATCTGCCCTCGGCGAGATAGGTGAATCTGAATACTCCTCCCGTATCCGTTTGGGCTTCATAATTGGCTTTTCTGCTTAAATCAAAAGGGTGCCTGTAGAGAAGAATTCGCTGATCTCCTGCCCCGGTACCGTCTTTGGCCATCCGGATTCGCCCCATAATTTCACCTTCGTCAATTTCATCACCTGTTGATATCGCAAGTGTAACGGGGCGTTCCATCTTATTTCCACGGGTATCAGAAAGCTCGGTACCCAGTTTTAAAATAATGGTTGTAGAATCCGGAAAAGGCTCGGCAAACTCGATGGTCATTGTCTTGCGGCGCCAGGAAATGTCGTAATCTATCCCCAGATCAGGTTCTACTGTAATTGCTCTTTGAACCGAGGAACGGCCTATGAATTCGTCGAATTGAAATACAAATGCCCGTTCATTAAAATTTGTAGTCCCGGATTCCGGAAATGTGTATTCCACCTTTGGGCCATCTTTATCGGGAGGACCGCCGGTTGGAGCCATAGGAGTAGCGCACGAAAGTGCAACTCCGGCAAATACACAGAGAACAGCTATCTGAATTTTTAATCGTGAGGTCAAATGAAAATAGTCAAACCGTTAAAATTTCATCGAGAATATACTCAATTTACACCGCATTGATATCTTTGAAACAGAATAAAATTAGGACAAAAAATAGGGAATGATTGGGAAAGAGCTAAAAAAATCCATATCTATTCAGTCTGATATATTTGTGAATCAGCTGGTTGACAAGTAAAGCAAATATTGAAAGTTTATAGCTTATGAAACGGTTACCGGGGTTAGTTGCTTTAATTTTTTTGATTGGTGGATGTGCTGCCTACAAGCTGGATTCTGCTCAAACCCAGCTGCGTACTTCCTTTGCCTCCGGCGACTATGCTTCTACCGTGCAACTCATCGAAAAGCTGGATAAAAACGAAGTCTACCAGAATAAAGAACGTGTATTACTTCATCTTGAGCACGGAATGGTGAACCACTTTGCTGATAACTATGAGCAGAGCAGTTATCATTTCACAGAAGCCGAGAACGAAATTGATGCGCTCTTTTCAAAAAGTGTAAGCCGGGCTATAAAATCGTTTGTCGTGAATGACAACACCCTGGCCTACGACGGTGAAGATTACGAGGACATATATCTAAACATCTTCAAGTGCCTGAATTACATTCATCTTAATGAACTGGAAAGCGCTCTCGTTGAGGTACGGCGTGTTACCTATAAACTTGAACGGCTCGACCAAAAGTACAATGGCCTGGTAGAATCATTATCCAAAGCGGACACCACAAGCACCAATGAAGACAAGTGGAAAACGGGCAAGACGAATGTTCAGAACAGTGCTTTGGGTCGGTATCTCTCTACCATCCTGTTTGCAAAAACCAATAAGCCGGATGATGCCCGAATCGAATTCGAGAATTTACTACAAGCGTATCGGGAGCAACCTTCTGTGTATGGCAACGGGCCAAATCAAAGTAAACTGCGCGAAATCACTGAACCTGAGCGTTACAATGTTTTGGTTCAGGCTTTTGCTGGACGGGCACCCGTTAAAGAGCAAAATGATATCCGGCTTTACCTGGATGAAACCGATACATATCTAAAGTTCTCTCTTCCAAGCCTGAAAACGTTCAACTCTCAGGTTAGCTCTGTGAAGGTTAAGTTTGCTAATGAAGAAACGGTACAACTTGCCCTGATTGAAGAAATGGACCAGGTTGCTAAAGAAGTTTATAAAGTGAAGGAACCTATAATATATGCCCGGACTTTTGTGCGAACCTTTTTAAAAGCTGCAGCAGCTGCGAAGATGAAAAAGGAAGCCAAAAAGGAAAATGAAACGCTGGGCAGTTTTGTGAATATTCTAGGCAAGATTGCACAGGAAACAACTGAAAAAGCCGATTTAAGAAGCTGGCAGACCATGCCTGGGAAAGCTTACGCAACGGTACTGAATCTGCGGCCGGGGGAACATCAAATTCAGGTACAATATTACGGCCGGTCGGGGCAACTCATTCATACCCAGAACCGCACCATTACCATGCTGGAAAATGATAATCTGAAATTAGTCGAATCTATTTACTGGAATTAATACGGAATCTCTAAGTGATCGTTATGAACAAACAATTGATAGTGCTTTGCGCCATTGCCGCCCTTCTTTTGCATGGATGTGGTTCATCCCAGAATGCATCTTCGGGAAGCAATGGCATTCCAAGCTGGGCAAACAATCCAGCTAGTGAGTTTAACGAACAAAAATACCTAATGGCAGCAGGAAGCGGAAGTACGCTTAACGAAGCAAGAGGTGATGCCTTTGCCAGCCTTTCGCAAATTTTCCAGATGGATATTGATGCAACCGAACAAGTTACTTCTGAATTTATAGACCGAAACATCAATAACCAGATCTACTCTGAGAGCACTTCTCAACTTTTAAATAATATCAAGATTGGAACAAACCAGGAGTTGATGAATACCACCATTCTGGCTTCCAAAGTGGATAATTTTGGAACTTACCACGCCCTCGCGGGCATGGACCGCGCTGAATCATCCCGCATTTACAGCCAGGAAATTTCAAATAACAACATTAAGATTAATGAATTTGAACAGAATGCAGCGGGTGAAGAAAACATCCTCCAGAAACTCGTTCTTTTGAAGAAAGCCCAGGCCATAGCTGCTGCTAACGAGATCTTAACACGCCAACTCAACATTATACGAGGCGGAGCCGGAACGGGTGGTGAAGCCACGGAAACGCTGGCTCGCTTGCAGGAAAAATTCAGAACAGCCCAGCAAAAAGCAATTGTCAGGTTGGCATCAGAAAATGCCACTTCAACCGTTAGAGCTGCGGTGGCCAGTGTTCTCCAAAATGCCGGGTTCACTCTTTCCGAAAGCAAGGGAAATGCGATTCTTGCCGTGAATGTAAATTACCTTACTCAGAAAGCCGATTTAAACCGCGACGATGCTGAGTTTGTGAAGTGGGAATTGATTATTGAGGTTAATGACCTGCAAACAAACCGTTCTTTTAAAACCTATATGACCGAAGGCCGTGATGGAGCCCCCTCCTATGCCGATGCATTGAAGAGAGCCGATTTTACTGCACGCTCAAAAATCGAAAAAGATTTTAATACCTTTCTAAATAACGAACTTTTGCAAATCAACTAACCCTCCAGAACTATGAAATATCTTACACTCTCCCTTTTTATATGCTCATTGATTATCACTGGCTGTGGGCCTTCCCAGCAGGTAAGCCGTGTAGCTGCTGACACCCAAACCGACCTTTCGGGACGCTGGAATGATACGGATGCCCGACTGGTAGCTGAAGACATGATCAGCGACGCCGTTTCAAAGCCATGGTTGTCTAACTTCAACCAAAACCATAGCGAACCTCCTGTTACTATTGTAGGTAATGTTCGGAATGAAACAATGGAGCATATTGATACAGAAGTTATTACTAAAGAAATGGAGCGCGCGTTTGTAAATAGTGGAAAGGTTCAGGTTGTGGCAAGCCAGGATGAGCGCCAGCAGATTCGGCAAGAACGCCAGGATCAGCAAAGCTTTGCCTCCTACGAATCGACCAAGGCACTGGCCCAGGAACTTGGTGCAGACTTTATGCTAATCGGTAACATCAGTTCTATAATGGATGAATCATTGAGTGGAAAAGACGCAGCTATCTTTTATTCTGTGAATCTTGAGCTTATTGATGTGGAAACCAATCGTAAAGTCTGGATTGGTAACAAGAAAATTAAGAAGCTTATCGAACGCCGTAAACTACGCGGATAATATCGAACGTTTTGATTTGCTAAGGCTTTCTGTACTACAGAAGGCCTTTTTATTTTAAGTAAGCTATGCTCTTAGATAAACCTACACTTTATACCGACTTCTATGAACTCACGATGGCTCAGGGCTATTTTTTGTCTGGCCGTCACGAACAGCCCGCCAACTTTGATTACTTCTTCCGCAAGCTCCCCTTTAAAGGCGGATATGTAGTTTTTGCTGGCTTATCGGACCTGCTGGAAATCGTCAATGATTTTCAATTTCATGAGGATGAATTAGCTTATCTGGAAAAGCAGGGATTTAAGAAAGAATTTCTAAGCTATTTAGAAGATTTCAGGTTTCAGGGTAATATCTGGTCGGTAAAAGAAGGTGAAATTGTTTTTGCAAACGAACCGGTACTACGGGTTGAAGGCAATATTCTTGAAACACAGATTTTGGAAACGGTGCTGCTAAACACCCTCAATTTTGAATCTCTTATTGCCACAAAAGCATCACGAATTAAACTTGCCGCCGGAGATAAATCCGTTCTGGATTTTGGGTTACGCAGATCTCAGGGCTTGGGTGGATTGCAAGCCTCCAAAGCAGCTGTTATAGGTGGTGTTGAAGGTTCATCAAATGTGATGGCAGGCAAGATGTATGATATCAAGGTGAGTGGCACGATGGCTCATTCCTGGATTCAATCTTTTGAAGATGAGCTTCTCGCATTCAGAACTTATGCCGAGCATTACCCCGACGCTTCCATCCTGTTGGTTGACACCTACGATACGTTAAAGAGCGGTGTTCCTAACGCCATTAAAGTGGCTAAAGAAATCGAAGAACAGGGCCATCAGCTATTAGCCATTCGTCTCGATAGTGGTGATTTGGCTTATCTAGCCCGGGAAAGCCGGAAAATGCTGGACGAGGCAGGACTGGACTACGTTCAAATTGCTGCTTCCAATCAGCTGGACGAGCATGTAATCAAAAGCTTGCTGGATCAGGGAGCACCAATTGACCTGTTTGGAGTTGGAACCAAGTTAGTTACAGCTTATGATCACCCTGCCCTTGATGGTGTATACAAACTCAGCTCGATCAACAATAACCCTACCCTTAAAATCTCAGAGAACGTAGAAAAAATCACCCTCCCCGATATCAAAAAAGTCGTGCGCTACCTTAATGAAGATGGCAGCTTTAACTGTGATGGAGTCTTGCTGGAAGATGAAGAAGATCAGGATATGATTTACCATCCGCATGTAATCCATAAATCCACCCCGGTTTCTCAGCTAAAGTCCGAACCCCTTTTGAATAAAGTAGTCGATTCAGGCAAAATCATCATCTCACTGCCAACCCCTGAAGAAAGTTCAAAATATGCTCAAAAAAGATTATTGAAACTAAACCAAGAGCATAAACGCTTTGATAATCCCCATGTGTACAAAGTGGGCGTGAGCAAGAAGTTACGCGAACTGAAAGATCAACTGGTTCAAAATAGTTAATACGATGAGAGCTTTAGTGATGGTTGATATACAAAATGATTTCTGCCCCGGCGGAGCCCTTGCAGTTCCAGGTGGGGATGAAATCATTCAGCCAACCAATAATTTGTTATCGGAATTTGACTGCATTGTTCAAACGCAGGACTGGCATCCTCAGGATCATCTATCCTTTGCATCCAATCACGAAGGCAAAGAGCCCTACGAAACCATCGAACTAGATTATGGTGAGCAGGTGCTATGGCCGGATCATTGTGTGCAGGGATCTGAAGGCGCAGCCTTTCACCCTGATTTGGAGACCAATGCTTCGCAGGTAGTCGTACGAAAAGGATTCCGAAAACACATTGACTCCTACTCTGCCTTTTTTGAAAATGATAACGAAACTGTTACCGGTTTACATGGGTTTCTGCAGGAGCGTGGTGTAGATGAATTATTTGTGGTAGGTTTAGCTACCGACTTCTGCGTAAAATGGACCGTTCTTGACGGACTCAAACTTGGCTATAAAATTAATCTGGTAGAAGATGCTGTTCGCGGAATTGACCTTAACGGTTCCGTTGATAAAGCCATGCAGGAAATGAAAGACGCCGGAGTAAATTTAACCTATTCAAAAGATATTTAGCCCGTGAGTAAAACATTTGATTTTTGTGTACTCGGAGCCGGACTAGCCGGATTATCTATCTCTAAACATTTAATTGACAGCGGAGCCTCGGTTTGCCTGATTGATACCAGTGAAATTGCCTCAGGAGCTTCCGGAACACCCCTTGGCCTCGTTAACCCGGCTACCGGTCGTTGGGGCACCAAAAGCTGGCGAGCTGAAAAATGTCATCAGGCTGTTTATGAAGACCTAAAAGAAATACAAGAACACACTCCAGTCCGGCTTTTCGATAAAACAGGTATTCTTCGCCCCGCTCAGGATGAAAAAATGGCCGAGCGAATGCATGATAACTATGAAAAAAATGACTGGCCTGAAGACTGGTGCCATTGGCTGGATAAAAAAGAAGTTCATGACATCAACCCGGAATTACATTGTGTTGAAGGTGGAATGTGGCTACCGCATGGACTAACTGTTAACGTTCCAACATATCTGAAATCGAAAGCTGACTTCCTTAACAAGCAAGGCTTAGAAATACGAATCAATGCTGACTATAGCATCCATGAAAAAGGGACTGGTTTTAGACTTAATTTCAGCGATCATGGAACCATAGAAACCAACTCGGTTGTTTTCGCAGCCGGCTCATATACTGCGGATTCTGAGTATTGGAATTTTCTTCCCCTTCATGCTATAAAAGGACAGGTTGCTGTTTTTGAATCTCCCAAAACACGAAAGTTTGACTACTCCATTTCTGCACTTGGGTATATCGCCTCCATATCTGATCACCGCTTTGTAGCCGGAAGTACATACGAGCACCATTTCGATGATATTGAACCGGACATTGAAGGGCTGGAATACCTTACAGACCGGCTGGGGGGTGTCTATCCCTCTTTATTTAAGGAAGCCAAACTTGTAGACCAGTGGGCTGGTGTGCGGGCTTCAATGCCAAATAAAAAGCCTGTCCTGGGTTCTCATCCTGAGATAGAAAATATGTTTGTTTTCACCGGGTTGGGTTCCAAGGGATTGCTGTATAGCGTTTACCTCGGAAAGTCATTAACAGACTATATTATTCGCGGTTCTGCTATTCCAAAAGAAGTATCAGTGAACCGGCTTTGATTGTTTTTGCTCTTCAATTCTGCCTTTGTCATCTACCATTGATTTGCTGTACAGATTTTGTTTATTCAGCTCTTCAATCTTCTTATGGATGTACTTCATTTTTTTCGGAGCTTTTTTATCCATAAATATTTGCTTAACCCGCAACCAGGCATTGAGCTCATCTTCTTCCCTTCCACTCCACATGGCAGAAAAAAGTCGTTCAAGTTCATCCTTATATGTGTCCCGGGAGTACTTCCGGGCAAACCATGCCATTGTGTAGCTTAATGGCAGCGCCAGGATAAAACCTAAAATCTCATAAATAGCAAAGCTCGTCATAGTGCCTATTTGATTCGGCACCTAAAACGAGCTTGCTAAAAATTTAATTCAGTTTATTATTAAAATCAGAATCGAAGCAGGATTCCACTCCAGGCTACACCAGCAGAAGACCCAAAGTTCTCAGAGTTACCCACATTGGATGCTCCAACAGTAAACTCCAGGAAGTTGAAGTCTAGTCCTATACCGGCTGAGTAAGAAGCTGAAGAATATCCTCCAACACGGGTTCCAACACGGATAGGCACAAAACCAAACAGTCGGTACTGAGCACCAAGGCTAAGTACACTTCGGTCTGAGTTCAGGCCGTTTTTGTTGAATCCGATTCCATAGTCCAAAGCCAGAAGAAGTTTACCCATCTCCAGAGAAGCTCCGAAATTATACATAGATGGAAGATTGTAGGTTATACCATCCGTCTGCTCAGAATTGAACTGACCATATACATCATTCTGGAGACTGTCGGAGAGATTATCGAAAAAGTTCGAAAACTCATCTTCATCGCCCGCTCCCTGATAACTAAAGGAACCATCAGCATAAATACTTGAAGGATCTTTGTCATAGGTCAGTTTACCCATGTCAGTAATCGACATTGAAATACGCAATGTCTTTTGTTTTCTGACAAAAAGAGGAATCGGAACGGAAGAAATATCCATTTCCAGTGTACCACCAATATCCAGGCCAAAGCCTGTTGCTTGTGGGGAACTCAGATCGTCGGTAGCATCTCCAAACTCTACATAATCTCCAAATTCAGCATTGTTATCCTGATTGTAGGCAGCTTCGTATGCCTGAAGCTGACGGGAAAGCTCACCAATGGTTTGCAGGCTGTAATTGAAATCATGGTTAATGGTAAAATTTGAACCATTTGAACCGTCATCTATCTGCAGAGTAGAGTTGAAATCAAGATCCGCAGTATAAACACCATACAAATATTTCGGAGCTGCT
The DNA here is from genome assembly GCF_040218225.1 of Gracilimonas sp. Classification (NCBI taxonomy): domain Bacteria; kingdom Pseudomonadati; phylum Balneolota; class Balneolia; order Balneolales; family Balneolaceae; genus Gracilimonas; species Gracilimonas sp. The sequence continues at coordinate 37,262 of NZ_JAVJQO010000008.1, read as the reverse complement.
CCCACATACAATTTAATGTCTTTGGCAAAAAACAGATCCGGGATATTAATAAAGTCCAGCTCCCGTGCATAACCTACGGATACTTCCGCAAAAGCTACGGTATTGGAACTGAAGTTAACCGGTGTTGGTGTAGAAAACTTGTCAGAATCCAGGCCATAGGTCATGAGTTCAGCCATTCCCTTGTTAATCGCAAAGTCTTCGGTAACCCGAACTCTTGAAGCAACACTAAAGGCTTGTTTAGCCGCACGATGAGAAACTCCAAGCGGTGCCATGCTGAATGTAGCAGAAAGCTCGCGTTCGTTGGAAGAACTTTCACCAAACCAAGCGTTCAGCATATTGGTTCGGGTATCCCCGGCTATTAATTCTCCCGTTGTCAGGTACTTATTGTAAACGGCAACGTTAGCCAGGCTTCCGCCAGCCTTCACCCCAATATTTATCAGACCTATCTGAGTGTTATTGCGGTGAATATCCAGCATCAGGTTCGCAGGATTCACAAAGTTGGCATGATATCCATCCACATAGGCAGTACCCCCACTTCCCATTGCAAGGGATTGGGAAGTGTAGTGCCTTGATTGTGCAAACAATGACGTAGTCGCGAAACCAATAACTAATGTTAAGAATAAACCTTTTTTCATAATCTTATTATATACCCTTTTATTCATCTTACTTTACCTCCGATTCGATGGTTAACTCAGCACGAACCGACAAAGTGATGTAATCGGTAGTTCGTATTTTTACGTCTTCATTATTTGTTGTTTGTAATGAAGCCGAAACCTCCAAAAATCTTGTCTTATAAAGTTGGTCCAGTTGTTCCTGGTTCAGTGCAATCTCAATAGTTCCACTGCCGGGATTTGCATGATCAGAAAATCGGTCGGTACCAATCTGCGAAGGCAATAAGCTTATATCATCCAGTGATACATTTATAGGAGAAAACTCGTTCTGTAATGAATCCAGAAATGTGATCTCCAGATCAACGCCGAGAGGGAATCCGTTTTCATAATCGATAGCGATAATACCCTGACTAATGGAACTCTGATCTCCCTGTTCTGGAGAAGGAACACCACCCAAATCCTGTTCTACCGTATCCGTATAGGTTATAGGCTGATTTGTTGAGAGCCTCAATGGAATATCGACACTGATTTTAGGATCGAAGTTCAGAGGGTCAATAATAGTGGCCTCATCTTCATCTTCATTCACAACGGCTTTACCTATAAAGCGAATTTCAGAAGGAAGATTATTCAGGAAAACATCCACATTGGTATTGGTACGGTCGAACTGAATGGAAGCGTTGATATCATCCCCATTCAAATTCTCAGCCAGTGAAAACTTAATCATCTCATCGGCATCAAGAGGATCACCTGCATTCTTGAAAAGTCCGTCGATTGGATCTGTAGATTCTACGTCAAAATCTCCGCCGGTTCCTCTCAGGTAAACCTGCTCTCCATCACCATTGGTACCTACAAAAGCTCCGTAAATAGTGGTAGGCACACTGATATTGGTTGAATAGTTAATGGAAAGAATCGGGTTGGTGAAATTCAGGTTACTTAGTTGTGATGAAAGATCGTTCAATCCATCAATCTCGGTAATCTCAGCCTCATTGTCATTAAAGAGCGCTAAGTCATCATCAAAGTCAGTTTCATCTTCGGTATTCAACAATACCGTTTGCTGCTTGATAACACCCGTAGCCCTCTCGATCTCCAATCCTGAAATAGTAACTGAAGAAGCAACAGACTGATTCTCATTAATTACACGGATCTGGTCTCCCTGAGGGGCAGACTTCGTGTTTTCGGTAGCCGCACTTATAGTAAACGTAACCTCGTTATTAGTGGCATAAACTTCACATTCAGCCAATGGAATAGTTACACGATTTGAACTTCCTGCTCTCGATATCTCCGTGTTATTGGCTTCGGTATATGAAATCTGCAGAGGGTTCACGCTTGTAATCTCCGGAATGTTGTTAGCAACAGAAGCCGGACAATTTCTGATATCAGCAAAGTCGATGGTTACATCAATAGAAAATTCCAGGTCATTTTGGATAGGTGCAATGTCAATTTCACCTGCATTCATCCTGATGAAGTGACTTGCATCGGTGAATTCAAACTCCTCATTACTGAAAGTAGCTGTACTGGTCGTGGAAAAGTCTTGCTCATCCAGTGCTGCCTGTACCTGTGAGGCAATCAGGTTTTGACCATTCACAGAGTTAACGACCAGCTCCTGTGGGTTGGCAGGGAAATTAAAGTTATTCCAGGATACAACAATTTCAACCCCAAGATTACGTAGTTGATCTCCATCAGAAAAGTCGATAGCCGCTGTTTGAGTTGCTCCATCTGTTAACTGATTTCCATCAGCAGCACTAAATGTAGCAGCACTCCCGATCGGTGTATTGGTAGTAGTATCAATAACCTGAATGTTTGCCGTCTGGAAATCGAAGCCTAAACTGTTCGTCAATTCAACGACCAATGATCCATTTTTAATGGTTGCACTTCGGAAAAAGTCGGTATTGGCACCAATACCAATTCTTACCGGAGCAGAAGCATTACTTCCAGCCGGGATTGGCGTGCCTGCCGGCACAAAGTTTGGATCAGATCCCGTTACTTCCTCGATATTAGCCGAACCCAAATCTCCGGATCCTGAGGAAAAGTCTGTTATCTCAATCTCTCCTACCGCTGCGTCAAAAGAAGTCGGGTCCACATCAATGACAGGAATGGCATCATCTAGCTCCCCAAAGTTGAAATCCTGTTCTTTTGAGATCGTGATGAAGTCATCGCCATCTATTGTAAACAAAGAATCGAAGTCTGTGCCTGACGTATCAATCATCACCGACATCGTAGAGTCTCCCATGAATTGAAACGTTTTGTTATACATCACGGGGGCTTCAACTTTGTGAGAGGTCTTGAAATTCGGTGATTTCGGAATTTCACAACCCGTAAAAGCCACACCAAGTGCAATAAACGCTATAAAGTGTTTTTTAATCTGCATTACCGAGTGTTTTGATTTTTTAATTTTATTTGGACCCGAAGAAAATACCTTAAGGTAGGTTCGACAGTATTTTAACCTAAAGCTATCAAAGCCTTTTCAGTATATAAAGTTAAAAATGATTTAACTAAAAAAAACGCCTGAATATGTAGTTTTAATAAGTCGTAAATACCGCACTATTTCTTCTCAGGCATTCTTATCGACTACAATTTGATTTTGTTAATACTTAAAATGCAAACCCAAACTAATTTGTTTTGAGCCTCACAATTCTCACTACAATTCGGTATTTTTGATGCTTCGTTTGAACGCAATTAATTAATCCAATTTTTATAGATGTCTGAACAGGAATTATCCCTCTCCGAACAAGAAGAAATTCGCAGGGAAAAACTGCAGGAACTCCAGCAATTAGGAGTCAACCCTTACCCTTACTCTTTCGACGTTACCCACAACTCAAAACAGATTTTAAATAACGAAGATCACTTTCTGCGTGATGAGGATACCAACCCTGATTCAGAACAAGTGACAGTGGCCGGACGGGTTATGACCCGCCGCATTATGGGGAAAGCTTCTTTCTTTAACCTTCAGGATTCCGAAGGCACCATTCAAGTGTATATTCGCCGCGATGATGTAGCCACCGAAGAATTGGGTACCGACAACTATAATAAGGTATTCAAGAAGCTCGTGGATATAGGAGATATTGTAGGTATCAAGGGTTTTGTATTTAAGACCGGTACCGGCGAGACCACCATCCACGCCGAAGAATTTCACTTTCTAACCAAAACCATCCGTCCCATTCCTACTCCCAAGGAAGAGGAAACAGAAGATGGCGAGACGATTGTCCATGACGCTTTTACGGACAAAGAGCAGCGCTACCGAATGCGCTATGTAGATTTAATCGTTAATCCTGAAGTACGGAAAACCTTCCAGCAGCGAACCAAAATGGTTCAGATCATGCGCAACGTGATGAACGACAAAGGCTACCTGGAAGTAGAAACGCCTATTCTTCAGCCTATTTACGGTGGCGCAGCGGCCAAGCCTTTTGTGACGCACCACAACGCCCTGGATATGGACTTGTATCTCCGTATCGCTAATGAACTCTATCTGAAACGACTGATCGTTGGCGGATATGACGGCGTGTATGAATTTTCAAAAGATTTCAGGAATGAAGGTCTCTCCCGTTTCCACAATCCGGAGTTTACCCAGGTTGAGTTGTACGTTGCTTACAAAGACTACAACTGGATGATGGAGTTCACCGAGAAGATGCTGGAGAAAGTAGCCATCGAGCTACATGGCTCAACCAAAGTTCAGGTTGGAGAAAACGAAATTGATTTCAAGGCTCCGTGGCCTCGTGTACCACTTTTTGAAGCTATCGAAAAAGAAACCGGGCATGATCTTTATGGCAAAGACTTGGATGAACTCAAGGTGGTTGCCAAAGAATTACATATCGAAATGGATGAGTCTTTTGGCGCCGGCAAGATCATTGACGAGATTTTTGGTGAATATGTGGAAGGCAAATTAATTCAGCCAACATTTATCACGGATTACCCGTTGGAGATGAGTCCGCTTACCAAAAAGCACCGATCCAAAGAAGGATTGGTAGAGCGGTTTGAAGCCATCTGTAACGGAAAGGAAATTGCCAATGCCTACACCGAGCTTAATGATCCGATCGACCAGCGGGAACGACTGGAAGAACAGGCTAAACTTCGCGCAGGCGGAGATGATGAAGCCATGACCATCGACGACGACTTTATCCGAGCCCTCGAATACGGCATGCCTCCTACTGCAGGAATTGGAATTGGAATCGACCGGCTTGCCATGATTATGACCAACTCAGAATCTATCCGCGACGTCCTCTTCTTCCCTCAGATGAAACCGGAATAGTTGTTTAAGCACCAAATACCAAGTCACAAGCTCCAAATTCCAATGACCAGAATAAAAACTTATAGATCATCATTTACCGTCATTGCGAGGAGACGAACAGTTAAAACTGTAATTGGGATTTATAACGACGAAGCAATCTTCATTAATCAAGCAACAAGTCCTGAAAAGGAGATTGCCACGTCGCATTCACTCCTCGCAATGACGGTATTTTCTGGTTTTTGGAATTTGATACTTGAAACTTGGAGTTTAAACAGATGAAATTTGAGTGGTATCTGGCGCTTCGATATTTCAAAGGCTCGCGCAAAAGCTCGGGCTTTTTGTCGTTCATCAAGTACATGTCGATTACCGGCATTGCAGTCGGTTCAGCCGGACTCTTGATCGCCCTTTCCATTGTTCACGGATTTAAATCCACGATTAACGGAAAGATCATGGATTTTGCCCCGCATATCACCGTGACTACGTTTACCGACCGACCCATCGAACGGGTGGATACCGTTTTTGCACACCTCGACCGATACCCGGAAATCAAGAGCAAGCAAATTGTAATTCAGGGTCAGGTGATGATCCAAACCCGGGATGCCGTAACCGGAACCACCCTTAAAGGTGTCGACTTGGATAAACCTTCATTCGGAGTCGGAAAATACATCACGAAAGGAACCTACAGTTTAGGCCGTGATTCCACCGGTATGCCCGGCATTGTGATGGGTGCACAGCTGGCCCAGGAGCTGCAGGCTGAACTCGGCTCGGTGATCACTGTTTACACCATTGAAGGCATTCCCTCTTTAATCAACTCCCCGGAAATCAAGCAATTCAGGCTGACGGGCATTTACGAAACAGGTATCGATCGGTTTGATGATGTGTTTGCCATGGTGAGCCGAAGCCACGCCCAACAGTTGTTCAAATATCCACCAAATACCGCTGATGGGATTGAACTGAGGCTGCAGGATGATGTAGATATTTTCCCTTTCAAGGAAAAGCTTAGTGAAAGTCTCACTTTCCCCTATTACAACGAAACCATTTACACCGTGTTCGGGAATATCTTTGCGTGGGTGGAGCTCCAGGAAAACATGATCCCTCTGGTAATCAGCGGGATGATTATTGTAGCTGCCTTTAACCTGATTGGAGCCATCCTGATGATGGTGCTGGAGCGCACCCGCGATATTGGCGTGCTGAAAACCATTGGCAGTAAGTCAAAGATCATCCGCCGTGTGTTTTTAATGGAGGGCCTGATGGTCGCCGGGGTCGGACTCATCATAGGGATTGGTATATCATTACTTTTCTGGTTCCTGCAGGCTAACTACCAGATCATACCTCTCTCGCAGGAAAACTACTACATGAGTTATGCTCCGGTTGAACCACACCTTATGGATTTTCTGATTGCCACCGTGGTTACGCTCGTCCTCTCTGCCATCGCTTCGTACTTCCCGGCCCGCGTGGCGGCCAACACCGATCCGGTTAAGGTAATTTCGTTTGGGCGGTAGTCATTGTCATTGCGAGGAGCCGATCAGCTAGTCACAGGTTTAGATTTATATCGACGAAGCAATCTCCTTGACTATTGCAACCAAATCATCACACAATGTCATCCCTGCGAAAGCAGGGATCTGATTGGCTAGATAAGCTCTACAACATGTGCCTTTAGATAACCCTTTCGACCTCTTTTGTTTTCTCTTTATCAACGAGAAAGACGCTTGTTAGCTGTATGTTTAAACTTGGCTCAGGCATTGACTTTTGAATTTGAAAAAGCAGTAATAATTTTTTTTGAAACCGAAAAAATAAATAAGGCAATTAATAGGTTAAAGAGAAAAATTGTTACTACTTCTGGAAAAATATTTTTGAACAAACTTCTATGAATTTCTGCTGGAATAAGATTGAAAATGTTTGGCGGGCGCATAGCTCTAAACAAGAAAGCTAGACCAAACAAATATGGAAGGAATTTCTTCATTAGTTCTATCATACAGCTAACGGCGCGGGGATTATGATTTATTTGAAGTAGCGAAATTGATTCCTGGCAATCAAGTTTCCATCGCACCCCGTCCGCGGTCTCTGCTGAAGTTGATTCAGTATCCGATTTAAACGCTTGTTAGGCACCGAAAGAATTACATGTTATAGTTAGAAAAGTCTTGCCGGAAATGACGAACTGTTAAAACTTCGATTATATTGGGATTAACCTCATAGATTACCCCATAATTCTCATGGACAATTATTTCTCGAATTTTGTCATTATTTGTTGGTGGAAACACTCTTCCTGACTCTGGATTTTGACTTAGATTTTCAACTTTCTCTTCGATTAAATCAATAAGAGCTAAAGCAGCAGTTGGGTTATCTTCAGAAATATACTCGAGAATTTCTTTGGTTTTGTTTCTTGCCGTTGGCGACCAAATAATTTTCATGATGAATATTGTGATCTCAGTTCGCTTATGAATTCATCATGACTTATACCTTCTCCATTATCTAATTCCTTTCGGGCAGCAGATAATTCTTCCAATAACTCAATCTTATCTAACATTTTTTGATAATCTTCTACATCAATTAGTACGGCAGAACTTTTGCCATGCTGAGTAAGAATAAGCGGTCGGCGTTTTGATTTGACACGCTCAATATAAGATGCAGCATTAGCTCGAAAATCAGAGAGTGAACGAATATCTTGGTCAAGTTGAATGTGAGACATGGGTAAAATCTTTAATTATTGTTCTGTTTAATGTACTAAATTCAGAACAATATATTGTACTAAATGTCTCGCAGAAGAGGCACACTAACGACCCAGCGTTTAAACGGCGCAGGGATTATTAGTTAATTAAACTCTAAAAAGTTATAACAAGTAACTTTGGAAACCGAAGCTACGTCCGCGTCCCAGTTAATGCGCTTTTTATACCACTATTATTTTTTGATTTACCCCCATTAAGTAGGACAACGCCACATAATAATGAAGTACCAATTAATGACCACGTGAAAAGAACCGCAAACCAAATTGAACTTCCATTACCCACTAAGAGACTTTTTATAAAAGTATATGTTGTATCACTTGTTATGAAAACTGCCAGGAGAATAAGACTAATTCCTAGTATGGTTTTAAAGTTGAATTTCATAAATCAGTTATTCTAAGTCTTAGTGGTATAACATATTATTGATGAACATTTCGTCTCCCATAAATGTATATCATTCATTTCTCAATTTCATTAAAATTTAGGGGTTAGGGGTATTTTTATCCCAAAATGTTCAATAAACTCGTTCAAATAAGTCGGCTGAATAAAAGTTTATTGAACTTTTATTGTAATCAATTCGCTTTCATTTCTTTTCTCCGAAACTCCTACTTTTAATCCTTCAGCTGAAGAGAAGTCATCCCTGCGAAAGCAGGGATCTGGTTGGTGCCATTAACTCAATATCTGTTACCTAAAACACTACAAGATTTCGGGCATTCGCCGCAAAATGACAGTTTTAAGAATTAGTTTTTAATTTGAATACGAATCTTCATTAGACATTACGCAGCTCAATTACTGAAAACTCTATAACATAAACTGAGAAATATCCCATGGACCCCGTCACTCACGGACTTATTGGTGCCACCGCCTCGCAGTCGTTTGCGGATAAACGAACCTTTCGGGCAGCGGCTTTTACCGGGTTGGCTTCGGCCATGCTCGCCGATCTGGATGTGTTTCTTGGGAGTGCCTCCGATCCGCTGCTCAATCTGGAGCTGCACCGGCAGTTTACCCATTCCATCGTGTTTATTCCGGTTGGAGCGTTGGTGGCTACTTTCCTGCTCTGGTGGTACGTGAAGAAATACCTCACGGTAAAAGAAACGTACTTCTTCAGCTTAGCCGGCTATGCCACTGCCGGCATTACCGATGTTTTCACCAGCTACGGCGTACATATATTCTGGCCTTTCACCGACGCCCGCTATTCCCTGGATATCATCTCCGTCTTCGATCCCCTTTTTACCCTTGGGGTTATCATTTTCACCGGAATGGCCTTCTACAAACGTAAGCAGCTCTTCGCCTGGCTCGCCCTCGGATGGATGGCACTCTACCTCCTCTTTGGATTTAGTCAGCAGCAAAAAGCCGTGGAGATCGCCCGGCAAATAGCCGAAGATAAGAATCGCGAAATCAGCCAGCTGATTGGAAAACCTACCATTGCCAACAACTGGCTCTGGAGTATCCGCTACGTTGCCGGGGATAGTTTATATTCTGCTGGCGTTAAACTTATTCCTTTTTCTGACCCTGTAATATATGACGGCGAATCCGCTTCCCTACTCCAATGGAAACAGGAATTCAATCACCTGAAAGGAACCACTTTGTACAAAGACATCGCCCGTTTTTCCAAGCTATCGGATGCGGTTTTGATTTGGCATCCTGATTACAATAACGTCATTGGCGATGGGCGCTATTCGATGCTTCCTACTACCCTCTCACCGCTTTGGGGGATTGAGATTGATACAACCAATACCAATCAACATGTGGAGTTTGGGACGTATCGAGATGCAAATAAGGAAGTACGGGAAACGTTTATGGAGATGTTGCTTAACTAACCATCCTTGCCTGCCGGTATCACCATTAATTCATGAGTCCTCCTCTTTCCTTTTTTCCTCATCAAGGAGAAAGACTCGTTGGAATATTTTCTGGCTCAAATCAATTATTATACTCTTTTTATGAAGCACGGAAAAGTCTCCTCCTTACGAAGGAGGAGATTTAGAGGAGGCCGGATGTGCTACCACTCGACAAGCCATTTCCACCTAACAACCCACCCCGGCCCTCCCTATTGCGCTCCGCTTACATGGAGGGAGCGCTTAATCAAAGAGCGTTTTCTTAACTCATATCTTTTCCATCACACCAACTCTCACTACAGAGTCCTCTTTCCCTGCGGCCCAAGCTAAGGATTAGAATGTAGTACAGACACGCCGGAGGGAGAGAGACAGAGTGAGGGTCCGGTATTAAAGGGGCAGTCATTTATTCACACTAACCTCCAAAATCTTCTCCAGCACCCTATCCAAATCCGCCAACTCCTCATTTTTTATCCGAAGAACTTTTAACCCCAATCCATTCAGTACTAAATCCCGTTGATAATCAAACTCCTTTTGGAAATCGTGGACTTTGCCATCCAGTTCTACAACCAGTTTTAGTTCCGCACAATAGAAATCGGCGATGTAGAAATACCGGTGGTTATTATGTTGCTCGTGCACAAAGGGTTTCTGCCGAAGAAATTTATATCCACCCAGTTGACGGTTTCTTACATACTTCCATAATGTTTTCTCGGAAGGCGTTGCATTCTTCCGCAGCTCTCTTGCTATTTCGATTATGGTTTTTTTGGTGAGATTCATAATTGAATTAGAATCTTTTGCTCGAAAACCGCAAGTTTGTTTTGCAAACATTTTAGCCCTTCACCAAACGACCCACCCCAACCCTCCCTATTGTGCTCCGCTTATCTGGAGGGAGCACCTAATCAAAGAGTGTTTTCTTAACTCATATCTTTTCCATCACACCAACTCTCACTACAGAGTCCTCTTTCCCCGCGGCCCAAGCTAAGGAATAGAATGCAGCACAGGCGCGCCGGAGGGAGAGAGACAGAGTGAGGGTCCTCTATGAAAGGGCAATAATTACCCCAAACAAAAAAGGCAGACAAACTGTCCGCCCTTTTGGTATTCTTTTTAAAACTGAAAACTCAGACTCAGTTCAGAACAGTATCCACTTCATCCCATTCCAGATCAAATGCTTCAGCCACATCTTTGTACACAATCGTGCCGTTGGCAATATTCAGCCCTTTCAGGAGCTCAGCATCATCTTTAAGCGCTTTCTTCCAGCCTTTGTTGGCCAGAGATACCGCATATGGAAGCGTTACATTGGTGAGCCCCATTGTTGAGGTGTAAGGAACCGCACCAGGCATATTAGCCACACAATAATGCACAACATCTTCCACCATATACACCGGATCTTTATGCGTGGTTGGCTTGGAGGTTTCAAAACATCCGCCCTGATCAATAGCAACATCCACCAATACCGTTCCGGGCTTCATTTCTTTGAGCATATCACGGGTAATCAAATGTGGGGCCTTTGCACCGGGCTTTAGTACAGCCCCGATAATCAGATCCACGTCCGGAAGCATCTTGCGAATGTTGGCTTCAGATGAAAACATGGTGTTCACATTTTTGTCCATCACATCATCAAGGTACCGCAGGCGTGGCATATTGATATCCATGATGGTTGTATCTGCGCCCATACCGGCTGCGATCTTGGCTGCGTTCACACCTACAACTCCCCCGCCTAATACCAATACTTTTGCCGGAGGTACACCGGGAATTCCACCCATCAGTTTACCTAAACCACCTTTGGGTTTTTCAAGGTATACCGCTCCTTCCTGGGCAGCCATACGTCCTGCTACTTCACTCATCGGAATGAGCAAAGGTAACGAGCGATCTGCTTTTTCTACCGTTTCATAAGCAATGGCAATACACTTTGAATCCACAACAGCTTTGGTCAGAGCTTCTTCAGCCGCAAAGTGGAAGTAGGTGAAAATCACCTGCCCTTCACGCATACGCGGGTATTCCACAGCGATTGGTTCTTTTACTTTCATGATCATTTCGGCCTTCTTCCAGACTTCCTCCACATCGTCAATGATGGTAGCACCAGCGTCAATATACTGTTGGTTGCTGAAGCCGCTACCTACCCCGGCATTTTTTTCAATTAATACCTCGTGTCCGTTGCGCTTCATTTGAACCACTCCGCCCGGCTGAATAGCTACCCGGTTTTCGTGGGTTTTAATCTCTTTTGGAACTCCAATAATCATGATTTAAAACGTTTAGTTATGCTGTCATTTAAGGGATGCAAAGGTAGGTATTTTTAACCAAAACTGACGAATGAATATTTAATAATTAGCTGTAAAACTATTTTTGTTATTTGATGTTAAATGTCTAAAAAATTGAATCATTTATACTAATTTCACCCAAATTACTTTCGGAAACTAAATTATAAGCTTCATGTCTGTCTCGTCTCCTAAATTTTTATCCGCTTTTTTTCTATCACTTTTCTTGATTGCTGGCTGTTCCTCTTCTAAAGAAACAGCTTCCAATTCTGCTCAAAAACCTTCCCAATCAATGAATTCTTCTTCCAATGGAATGAAGGCATACCCGGAAGTCATCACCGATAAAGCAAAAACGGATAAAGGCTTGTTTGATGTGCATTGGGTTGATGACAAACTTTATTATGAAATCCCGGATTCTTTATTGAATCGCGAAATGCTGCTGGTAAGTCGTATCGCCCAGGTACCCACCGATTATTTTGGTTTCTTTTCCGGCGGATCTAAAACGGCAGAGCAGGTACTCACTTTTGAGCGTCAGAAAGATCAGATTCTAATCCGAAAGCAGTCTTACAATGCGGTTGCAAGCGACACACTCCCTATTTACAAGTCGGTTAAGGCCAATAATTTCGCCCCCATCCTTGCCGCTTTTCCAATCGAAGCCATTGGTAAAGATTCAGCTTCCGTTGTAATTGAAATGACGGATTTCTTCACTTCAGATATCGAAGCCATCAGCGGTGCCATCAGCTTTCTGAGAAGAGAATATCAGGTACGCCGACTGGATGGAAACCGCACCTACATTGAGTCAGCCAAAAGTTTTCCCGAGAATATTGAAGTCCGCCACGTCCTTACTTACGATGCCGGTAACCCTCCTTCCGACCAGGGAACCAACACCCTGTCTATGCTGATGAATCAGTCCATGGTACTTCTTCCCAAAGAGCCCATGCGTCCCCGTTATGAAGACTACCGGGTTGGCTGGTTTACAGTAAACCAAATTGATTACGGACTCGAAGCTCAAAAAGCCAAAGAAGTCAGTTACATCCGCCGCTGGAGGCTGGAACCAAAAGATCCTGAAGCCTATGCACGGGGTGAACTGGTTGAGCCGGTAAAACCCATTGTGTATTACCTGGATCCCGCCACTCCCAAAAAATATGTGCCGTATGTAAAGCAAGGTGTGGAAGACTGGAATGAAGCATTTGAAGCTGCCGGCTTTAAAAATGCCGTTATCGCCAAAGAAGCTCCAACACCAGAAGAAGATCCTGACTGGAGCCCGGAAGATATTCGTTATTCTACCGTTCGCTGGGTAGCCAGTACTATTCGGAATGCGGTTGGGCCCAGTGTAAGTGACCCCAGAACCGGCGAAATAATCGAGAGCGATATTGTTTGGTATCACAACCACATGCGCTCTTACCGAAACCGATTGATGATCGAAACAGGAGCTGCAAATCCTGCCGCCCGGCAACTCCAGCTGGATGACGATCTTATTGGTGAGACCATGCGCCGCGTAATTGCTCACGAAGTAGGTCATGCCATCGGACTTCCTCATAACATGCAGTCCAGCTCGGCTTATCCTGTTGATTCCCTGCGTTCTGGCACATTCACACAGAAATACGGCATTGCAACGACCATCATGGAATACGCACGCCAGAATTATATCGCCCAGCCGGGTGACGAGAACATCCGGTTCATTAGAAAAATCGGACCTTATGATAAATATGCTGTAAACTGGGGATATCGCGTGATTCCAGAAGCAGAAACTCCGGAAGAAGAAAAACCAATTCTCGACAAATGGATTGAAGAAAAGGCAGACGATCCGATTTACCGCTTTGCCTCATCCACTGGCTGGGATCCATCGGCTCAAACCGAGGACTTATCCAACGATCCGGTTCAGGCCAGTACCTACGGATTAATGAACCTTAAACGGGTTGTACCAAACCTGATTGAGTGGACCTCTACTCCCGGTGAAGGCTACGACGACCTCGAAGAGATTTATGGTGAATTGGTATTTCAATGGGCTCGCTACGCCGGTCATGTTTCTACAAATATTGGGGGTGTTTACCAGAGCAGAAAAAGTTCAAATCAGGGTGGCGTCCTCTACACTCCGGTACCCAAAGATTATCAGCAAAAAGCACTGGCTTTCCTGAATGAGCATGTTTTTACAACTCCGGCTTGGCTTCTTGACAAGGAAATCCTGCGCCGCATTGAACATGCCGGAGCTTTAGAAAGAGTGAAAAACCTGCAGTCTCGTTTACTCAATGATGTGATGGCCGCAGACGTGATCATTCGCCTCAACGAAGCCTATACTTTCGATGACGATGCGTATGCTCCGCTCGATATGCTGGAAGATGTACGAGAAGGTATATGGAGTGAAATATACTCCCCATCGGCTATAGATCCTTACCGCAGAAACCTGCAAAGAATGTACATTCACAATATTGAAGAGATGTTTGAAAATGATGAGGCGGGCAGTTCCTGGAATCCCGTTGATGTGGCTACTTCTGATATCCGTCCATTGCTCAGAGTGGAGTTGAACGAACTCCGGAATGATTTAGAGCGTGCTCAGAACCGGATTTCTGATCCCATTTCAAAAGCGCACATCGCGGATGTACTGGAACGAATTGACGGGATTTTAGATCCTTCTAATTAAGATTAGCTGTATTGCTTATGATGGCTTCTGTTTTAATAAAGCAGAAGCCATTTTTATTTAAGCTTCAGTACTTTCAGAATCCCTTTTTCGGAGATTTTGATATGTCCGTAAAGTAATGGGCCACCAATACTGGCAATCTCAATCAGTTCCTTATTTTCGAGGTACTCGAGCAGGTTTTTAAGTTCTGTGCGATCTATTTCGAGTCCTTCTACAAGATCTTCAACAGGTATTTTTTTTCCAGAATCCTGCTCACTTAGCTCCCCAAGTCTAATAAGCAACTGTTTTGCTCTGGTATTAAAGTCTCCGCCAATCAGCATATATACGCTTTTTTGTTTGTTGGCTAAGAATCCCCAATTCAGCTAAAGAAAAGGTTATGTTAATGTTAAGCTATCATTAACATGAGCAAAGCTCAGAATTGAAAACCTGTTGATTTATAAGACTATTCTAATCGAATATTTGCTCAGTTAGACGGAACTTTACCTTAATAAAAATAGGTGTTTTATGTTTGATGGGTTGACGCTGAGGAATAGAATTTTTCTATTCTCTTCTCTATTACTTCTTATGGCCTTTGTGCTGATGTGGGTATTCGTACGCCCTCAATACAGAGAAGCTATAATCAACGAGCGTACCACCATCGTTTCTCAGCTCCAGGAATATTCCCTTAAACGCTCTGATCAGGTCATCCGAAACTGGCTGAACTCAACCAATTATACCGCCGAAGAAATAGCAAAAGCGCCGGATCAGACACAGAATATCGTAACCAAAACCATCAACCTTACCCCGGGGTTGATGAGAATTACCATTTCGGAGCAATCGTCTACAGAATCTGTGGATATCAGGCGTTCCTTATATGATGATATTGACTTCAGCGGGATTAAGTACAACTGGTATCAGTCCCGGTTAGATCCTATGATCAATGTAAGCTGGAGCCCCGATACCCTTCAAAACACTCATTTTTTTATTGCCAAACGGGTGATCCAAATTGCCGGTAATATCTACCAGCTGGATATGTTTTTTGATGCATCTCAAATTACCATTGAGCTCATTAACATTCCTCTTGGGGGAACTTATGTTGCCAACATTGTAAGCGGAACGGGTGATAACATTGTTCCTGAGCAACCTTTTGAATTTCCAGCCTTTCTGGTTGGCGATGCCAGTTATTCCAATCAATCTACCATAGAACTTAATGGCAATAATTGGTTTGTAATGACCTCCCGTTTCCAGACCACTCCTTTTTGGCATGTGATTGCCGTTGAAGATTCGTTTGTGCTGCAACCTGTTTATGATCTCATCACCTATTCCCTTATCACGGGTGGAGTGATCCTCTTTATCCTCTTTTGCTTCAGCTGGTACGTAAGTATTCACGTGAATAAACCCGTTGAGCAGATTATTACCGATGTGGAATATTTGAGCGGCCTGAATTTTGATCACCAGATCAAACCTGTTTCACTACCGGAGTTTGACCTGATGCAGGAGACGCTGGAAAACATCCGGCTCACCCTTCAGCGTTATCAAAAAATTAATGTGGAAAAAATTATTCTGGAGGAGTCTAAAAACAAGTATATGATGACCTATTCAGAAGATCTGATAGGCATTTTAGACGAAAACCAGCAGTTCAGTTTCCTCAACAACAATTTCCAGAGTTTTCTGGAGAGTCTTTCCCTGGATCCAAAAGTAAGCTCACTGGATGATATATTGGGACACGAGAATATCCAGACCGGTAAGTTCGAACGTACCATTCATTATCCTAACCCCTACACCATTAAGATCAATCGTGCAGAACTATCGCAGTCTTTTAAGGAAGGGAAAACCTATTTTTATGATTTTCAGTATGTGACGATTGTTGATAAGGAAGGCGCTGAACAAGCTGCACTTATTATCCTGCATGACAAAACAGAAGACCGTTTGAATGACATCAAGCGGAACGACATGATCAATATCATCGTACATGAACTCAAAAACCCTATAAGTGGGGTAATTGGATTATCCCAAATTCTGCTTGAAAACAAAAATATTGCCGCTGAAGAACGGGGAGTTCTCGTTGACCAGATTTATTTGTCGGGCGACAGAATGAATAAGCTGGTAAACCGTTTCCTTGAAATTCAGAGGCTCGAATCAGGAAAAGAATCGCTGGAATTAGAAAATGTTGATTTGAATAAGATTGTACAAAACGTGCATCAAATCACCAATCCTTTACTCAGCGAGAAAAAGTTGAAAGTTAGTGCTTCCAAAAAAGGAAAAAATTTCAAGGTCAAAGGAAACAGTGATTTAATTTTTGATGCAGTCCAAAACCTGATCAGTAATGCCATTAAGTATGGTGACCTCAACCGTACCATAGAAACGCAATTAAAAGAAACAGAAGACAGCATCCTGTTTAGTGTTACTGATTTTGGATATGGAATCAGCACAGAGGACCAAAAAAAGATTTTTGATAAGTTTTTTCGGGTTAAATCTAAAGCCAATGCTAAAGAAAAAGGTACCGGACTTGGTTTAGCCTATGTACGGGAAATTATGCACCGCCATAACGGAGAAATTGAACTGGAATCGAATGAGGCCATTGGAAGCCGGTTTACATTAGTATTCCCAAAATTAAACAGGCAGAATTAATATGACTAGAAAATACAGAGGTCATATCATATTGCTAGTGCTGCTATCGGTGATTTGTGTGCAGGCACATGCACAGCAGAATCCGCTTACCTTTCAATCCAAAGATCTGCAATTAATAGCCCAGCGCTATACCGGAAGCACGGTTAACTGGCCCATTGTTATAGAAATGGCAACTCATAATGTCAGCAGTAACTCTTTTACACTCAACCCTGCTGATATATTGCAACTACAGAACTTTGCGGACTTCTCTTCCCGGGTAAATGAACAAAAAGACCGAATCAGTAAACTTATTAATTCCGGGGCAACTGTTTTTGCCAATCAGGAATATATAAATGCTAAGAACATTATCGCTGAGTATTCTGCAGCAATTGATGATGGTGAGCTGGAACAAGCCATTGAGTCGGCCGGGCAGTTAAAAGAAGCCGTCGACTTGCTGGAAACTACATTGATGAATAACAGAATTGTAGACATTCAGGCTCAGCTAAGCAGAAAAAAAGGAGAAGTTGATAAGAGAATCGGACTCCTGGGAAGCTGGTCGGACGCCATGACTGGTGACTTATTCAAGCAATCGGATGGCATCAGAACATTAATCGAAAGCTATGCTACTCTCTCTTTTACCGACGGGAGTGATATACAGGTAACACCCAACACCGTTGCTGTAATTCGTAAATCGAGAATTGACAAACTCAATAACTCAACAGATACAGAAATTACACTGGAGGATGGCGGACTATTAGCCAAACTTTCTGCAGCGGGTAAAGATCGCAGCCGGTATATCCTGAATGCAGGCCCCTCCCGCTCTGAATTGAAAACTCAGAATTTTTATGCTGAAACGGAAGGTGAAGAACGAGCGAAGTTATCCAATTATGACGGGGAGGCTATTATAAACTCCAATGATGTAACCATTACCATTCAAAAGAATCAGGGTACTATTGTTGAAGAAGGTAAAGATCCCATGCAGCCTGTAGAGCTGCTGCCAGCTCCTTCCTTAAATTGGTCGTCTGCAGATACCATCATCAATAAAGAAAGCCTGCTTTTTTCATTCCGGGAAATAGAGGGTGCTGTAAACTATCGGGTTCAATATAGCACCTCAGCGAATTTTGATGGAGAAGTAACGGAGGTAATGACCGATGAAACAGCGCTCACTATTGAAGATTTACCCCTCGGCATGACTTATGTAAGAGTTCAGGCCACTGACCAGCTGGGACTCAGAGGGCCTTATTCCAAAACCGCGCGGATCATCAGGAACGTAGACAACAACCCTCCTCCTGTTTTTGTGGATGATATAAGGGAGAATCTGCTTTTAACAACCAGTGAGGACTTTGCCATTGAGGGAGTTACCGAACCGGATGCAAAACTGACTATCAATGGAAAATTAGTGTCAATTGCAGCTTCGGGTCGATTTTCACACCCGTTATCAGGATTATCCGGAGAAACTACCGTTGAGATTTTATCGAAAGATCCTACAGGTAATCAATCTGAACTTAAGGTCACAGTAGTACGATTGTCAGAAGAAATTCTTTTTAACTTCGATATTGGAAGGCTGCCTGCTTTAGATGCAGAACGGGTAAAAGCAGGAAATACTATTCTATCATCTCAGGCCTATGCCGGGATAAAAGTTGTGATCTCTAACCAACAACAATCCCGAACAATATCAACTGATGGGCAGGGTCGCTGGGGTACAAAAATGAACTTAATACCCGGTGAACTGACCATTACCTTCAAAAACATGAGTACAGATCATACCTATTTGTCGAAGTCTTTTATCGTTGAGGCAGAACAATGAAAAGAATCACCATAAGCACATATCTTCTGCTCCTTTTTGTGTTATGTCCGTTTGTATCGGTACAGGCACAGGAATTATTTCTCTCGATATCAGGAACGAATACAGATTTCAAAAGCGGTGACAGCAGGCATCAATACGATATTTGGATAAAACCAGAAGCCAATGCACCAAAGGCCATGCTTCAGCTTTATGATGCAGGTATTGGTGGAACCATTGATCAGATTACTACACCGAATGCCAACACAACTACTTCCTACCGTATTTATACATTTGATGAACTGTATTCACTTGATGGAAATCAGGTTGTTGAAAAGCAGAAGAATGAATCGGTCTTAGAAACACTCTCCGTAAAAAATGAAGAACGTTTTAAAGGACGGTGGATTAACTTTTTCGTACTCAATGAAGAGGCTGAAAATGGATATATCGTAAGGGTTACTACTGATGGCGGCAATGATGTAAATAATTTTGACCTCCGTGTAATGAATACCGTTGGCGAACCCCTCAGAAATCAACCCTGGAAAATTATTACCATTGATCTGGCTATTGGATTTTTTGACATGCCACCTGATCAAAGTTTGCAGATTAAGCCCCACAACCCCGGTTTCATAATACCAGAACTGGTTATTGACGGAGAAGAAGACAGCAAGGTTGAAATAACCGATGCTTTAGGTAATACCTATCCATTCAATCAGCCTGGTAACCGCATCCCTGAAAGCAACCTCGGTATAGAGAATGAATGGGCAGTGAATATAAGCGGATCCAAACAAATCCTGAATAACATTGCAATATATGGGAAGGAACAACCAACCCTGTGGCTTTATGAAGAACAGTTCTCATCAACTGAAAAACCTGAATTTGAGATACAAACTACCACTGCAAACAATTGTACAGATAAAATATTCAGGCTCAGCAGTAATTTATTTTCACAGCGGGACATGCAAAATGCTCAGTGGAAAGTTGATGGAAGAACGGTAGCTACCGGCTTTTCCCCTACTATTCCTTTTTCTGTGAGAGGAAACCAAACTGTCAGTGTGATGATACCAAATCCGGTATCATCTGCATTGCCGGAATACTGGATTGCATCAACTGAAGTTAATATTACTTCACCTCCTATTGCCAGACTTTACAGCCCTAAGGAAATTATTGCTCCGGAGGAGGTTATTACTTTGTCAGCCGAGGAGTCGTACGATTTAGGCAGGGAAGAATTGAACTACACATGGTTTATAAATGGACGGCCAGCTGGAAACGGACCTACTTTTGATTTTTCATCACCCGATGAAGGTTCTTATATCATCTCAGTGAGAGTTAATAACGGAGGGGATATCATAAGATGTAACAACAGTCAGCGCCAAATCCGGATAAGAGTCAACTCCCAGCCCTATGCCGAAATTGAATATGATTCAACATTCCAAACCGGACAATACCTTACCTTTTCTGTCGCTAATGATAAGGATATAAACAACGACTCCCTGAGCTTTGAATGGGAAGGATTGGGTGTTGTCAGCAGTGACATCACAGCTCGTGAAGTGGTGATCAGCCATATGGCTACCGGTACTTTTGAAGTGTCCCTAACGGTTGATGATAATACAAACACAGAAAATTCCAGTTACACGATCACCCGGAACTATACCGTCATCCCTCCTGTGAGAAATATTCAGCCGGTATCTCAGGATTCATCAGTTGCTGACACTATCCGGGCAAAACCAATAACTGAAAATATTAAAACGAATGATGAAGTAATCGCAGAAGATAGCGTAGTTAATAGCGCCTTAGCATTTGAACCTGATTCTTTCATTAGTGCACCCCGTATTTCTTCAGCTTCAAAAGTAGGTTTTACAGTAAACGACTCTCTCACAACTGCTGCTGATACTGGTTCTGTTGTGTACGAATGGGACTTTGGCGATGGAACGGTAGCTACCGGAATTCAACCCTCACATTTATATGAAAAGCCCGGCACCTATGCCGTAAACGTAAGTATTAGAAAGGGTGATGAAATCCAGAAAAAACGTCACGTAATCGTAATCAATGAATATCCGGTTGCCTCTTTTAACGTTGCTGATACTTTAGCTGCAGGACACAGTTTCCGGGTTGATGGAACTCAAAGTATCGATAATGACGGTTTTGTTACCAATTATCAATGGTATATAGATGGGGTTCCTGCTGCAAGCGGCCCCAGCCCTTCGCTTATGATTAGCGATCCCGGAGAGCATACTATTTCCCTGAGGGTTCAGGACAACTCCGGACACGAGAATGCCCAGGATCTTTCCAGTAAAGATGTATGGGTTAATCATGCCCCTGTTCTTAAATGGAATACCAGTCCTGATAAAATTGCACCGGGCGATGAGGTTACTTTGAACGCATCAGAATCCTATGATCCGGATGGGGAGATCCGGGAAATGATCTGGACCTTCGCTGATGGCACCGAAATTAAAGGCTCAGAAGTTCGGAAACGATTTGATGAAAGCGGGCCTCATTACTTTACCCTGACAGCCACTGATAACCAGGGATTGGCCAACTCATCAATATCCAAAGAGGGAATGGTAAATATTAACCATGAACCTTATATCATCACAGAGAAAGTAGTTCGTTCAAATTCTCTGGATATAAAATTAGACGCTTCTGAAACCTATGACGTTGACAACGATCAGGTATTTTTTGAGTGGACACTTCCCGACGGTTCTAAAAGAAATGAAGCCAGTTTCAGCTGGAGAGCTCCTGAGTTCGGTGTACATATCGTAGGCTTAACCGTTCATGACGGACTGGGTTTATCGAATAGCACCAATCAGGAAACCATACGAATACTAGTCAATCGCCCTGTTGAAGCCAATGTCGATTCGCTGATCGCAACCTGTAGTGGAAAAACCGTTCTGTTTAACAGTTCAAGCAGTTTTGACCCGGATGGAAATAACTTTGATGTAACCTGGTACTTTGGTAACGGAGACATTTCTAAAGAAGCTAATCCCTCTTACATTTATGATGCTCCCGGGGTTTACGAAGCCAGACTTGAACTCAGTGACGGAATCACCGAAGAAAAAACGATTGCAAAAATACCCGTGATCGTTGAAGGTTCTCCCGTTGCCAAAATGAATATAAGCGACACAACCATTTGTGTTAATACAGCTCTGAATCTTGACGGCTCAAATAGTCTCGATCCATCGGGCGCCCTTCCCTCTTTGGTTTGGAGCCTGGGAGACGGAACCACTGAAAGTGGCCCTAAAGTGCAGCATGTATACACAGAACCAGGTATTTACCCGCTCACATTAACGGTTGAAGGTTCAGGTTCAGCTCAGTGCGGAAATACAAACCAGGTGCGGGCTAATGTCCGGGTTATTCAAGGCCCCAATGCCGTTTTTGATTTGCAGGAATGGGCAACTCCGGGAGATGTCATCACCCTTGATGGGAGTGCTTCTTCGGCCGACGATGATATCATCAATGCCGAATGGAGAATTGAATATGTAGCTGACGGTTCACTCGAAACCGTTCAAGGCCTGCAGGCAAGTCACCAGTTTACTGAACCTGGGGAGTATCTGGTTACCTTGTTCTTGCAAACAAATTCTTCGACCAGTTGTAATTCGGTAACCCTGACGAAATCCTTAAAAGTAAATGCGGCTCCAAAAATTGTATGGGAGCTTGCTGAAACAGTTCCGGCCGGTTCGGACCTGAACCTGAATGCTCTTCAATCAGAAGATCCTGACGGTTTTATCAAAGAATATAATTGGTATCTGGATGGTGAATTAATTAGCAAAAATGCATCTGAAATCATCAAAACGGTAGAACCGGGTAATCATACGGTAGTCCTTGAAGTGAAAGACAATTCTCCTTCCGAAAATAACAAGGCACGTATGGAGAAAACCTTTTTCGCTAACAGCGCTCCCCACCCTAAGATTACTGTTCCAGGAAAAGTATACCTGAATCGGGAGGTCAGGCTTTCGGGAAGTCCTGACACCGACAGGGATGGAGATCAATTAACCAGTCTGTGGAAAGTCAACAACCGTGTTATTGCTGACTCTGCTTTCACCCCTACTGAACTTCGAAAATACCGGATCACTTATGTTCAGGATGATGGGCGAGGAGTTTCAAATTCTGTTGATTCGGCTGTGGTGGAAATTATCCCTGTTGGTCACCCTGATATCTCACCTGAATATCCATCCCGGATAAGCCTTGGAGGCAGTATTTCCATCAGCGATCTTAAAATACCTGATCAAAATGACTGGAAGTTCGTGTATAGCGGACAGTTTCAGGATATTTGGACGGCCAATTCACCGGGTGCCGACAGCCTCCATTTAATGTGGTTTTTTGAAGACCGCCCAACCTCATCGGTTAAATTCCCAATCGTGGTATCCGAACCACTTCAGTTTGTTTCCGCTTCGGATACCCTTCGGAATGCTGAGTGGAATCCGGCTAATCCCTTTACTGTAATCAGAGCTCCCGAAGTTAACCGGGACGTTTCACAAGTCAAATTTACCTGGCTGCGTGATGGTGAAGAAGTGGGCGTGGGATATCGAATTAACCTGCCGGTTCAGAAAGGAGAAAATCGTTTTACCGTGAGAGTGAGAGACCTGCAGGTGAAACAATCATCACCCGTTGAAACCGAAATGGTTATTATCACTGAATAGACCGGTATCTTTAAGATTATATTGAATTTAAAATATTATATATGGTTTTATTTTCAGTAAAAAAGATGGTAACATTGAACGTTTTATAATTAATCATCAGGCTTCATTTGAAGATTGTTATTATTGGTGCCGGGGAGATTGGCTATGATCTTGCCAGTGTACTTTCATCAGAAAAACATGACGTTACCGTATTAGACCGGGAGAAGGAATGCCTAAACCGGGTAGCCGAGTCTCTCGATGTACTCACCATAGAAGGAAACGCCACCTCCGTCAAAGATTTGGTAAAAGCCAATGTGGGAGAAGCAGATATCCTGATTTCGGTTACCAGTATTGACGAGGTAAACATGATTTCAGGGATGATCGGGAAACGGCTGGGCGCAAAAATGGTAATAGCCCGGATTCGCAGCGACGAATTTTCTGCCGAAAATGCCCCTCTCACCCCTTCTGATCTGGGCATCGACGTGATGATTCACCCCGAGCTGAGTGCCGCACAGGAAATCGCTCAGCTTCTAAAGCGATCATCAGCCAGTGATGTTATTAACCTCGCTGAAAATCGCATGCAGCTGATTGGAATCAGGCTGGAACCTAATTCGCCTTTGATTGGAAAATCTTTGAATGAATATTCTGCAGCTCATTCAGATGTGACTTTCCGTGTTGTAGCTATTGGCCGGCGGGGACGAACTATTATCCCAAACGGTTCGGTAAAGCTTCAAAAATATGACCAGATGTTTGTGCTGGCTAAAACGGAGAACATCCCTTTTATCATTGAAACAACCGGAAAAAAGGAGACAGAACTGAATTCCGTTATGATTGCCGGTGGTTCTGCCATGGGAGCTATGATTGCCCGTATTCTGTGTGCCGACCCATCCAAGAACTGGTCCATCAAGCTGATTGAACCTGACTACGATACCGCTGAAGAACTCGCCATTGAGCTCAAAGAAGTGATGGTTTTAAACGGAAATCCTACCGACCCGGATTTACTGGCTACCGAAGGCATCAGCGAGATGGATGCATTTATTGCTGTTACAGATGACGAAGAATCGAATATTATTTCTTGCCTGATGGCCAAACACCTGGAAGTGAAAAAGACGGTTGCTCTGGTTTCTAAACCTGATTTCATTCCCCTGGCCCAAACCATCGGCCTTGATGCAGTAATCAACAAAAAAGTAGCGGCTTCTAACGAAATTCATCGGTATGTGCGCCGCGGACGGGTTATTTCGGTTACCGAACTAAGAGGTATAAAAGCTGAAGTTATTGAACTTCAGGCCAACGAAGACTCAAAAATCACTCAAAAACCCATTAAAAAATTGCGGCTGCCGGAAGGTTGCGTAATTGGTGGTGTATTATGTGACGGATCGGTTGAAATTGCCACCGGTGAGACAGAAGTAAAAGCTAACGACCGGGTCATGATATTCTGCCTGCCATCAGCCATCGATAAAGTAACCAAGCTATTCCAATAATGGCTATTTCTGCAACCTCAAATCTGAACCGGGCTAAGATTGACTTCCTTGTTGTATTGGGAGTGTTGGGTGCGTTTATATTTTTTATGGGATTTGCCCTGCTGATGCCCGCCTTTGTTGATCTCTATTACGGACAAGATACCTGGCATTCTTTTCTTTTTTCTGCAGCTATCGCTTTTGTGGTTGGAGGTGCTTTATGGTATTTATTCCGCCCACAGGATGAGCTCAGGGTTCGGGAAGGTTTTCTTATTGTAAGCCTGACCTGGCTATCGCTGTCTTTGGTGGGCGCTCTCCCCTTTGTGATTTCCGGCATTCTCCCCTCCTTTACGGACGCTGTTTTCGAAACCATGAGTGGATTATCGACCACAGGTTCAACTATCCTGGGAGGCACAACCAGCGATGGTTTTCAGAATCCTCAGATTGAAGATATCCCAAAAAGCTTTTTGTTCTGGCGATCGCTGGCTCACTGGCTGGGTGGAATGGGAATTATCGTACTCTCACTGGCCATCTTGCCTCTACTTGGAATTGGAGGAATGCAGCTATTTCAGGCTGAATCTCCAGGGCCTACCGCCGACAAGCTCACACCGCGTGTACAGGAAACAGCCAAGTTACTCTGGGGTATTTATGTAGCCTTTACTGCCGCCGAGTTTATTTTACTCTGGCTGCACCCTTCCATGGATTGGTTTGAAGCTATTAATCATGCTTTCGCGACGATGGCTACCGGAGGTTTCTCCACCAAAAATGCCAGTATCGAAGCGTTCAACTCAGCCTACGTCGATTGGGTGATCATCATTTTCATGTATTTAGCCGGGATTAACTTTGCCATGCATTTCCGGCTTATTCAGGGTGATAGAGATTCCTTTTTCGCGAACCGTGAAATCCGTTTTTACACACTGGTTATTTTTATCGGGATCCTCATTATCTCCGGCTCTCTCTGGATTATCGATAATTACGACATTCTTGATGCCCTGCGGTATGGAGCATTCCAGGTACTTGCTATTGTAACTACCACTGGATTCGGTACCGATAATTATGAAGTATGGAACACCGTTGGCGCCTTTTTTCTCTTCCTGCTCTTTTTTACCGGAGGATGTGCCGGTTCAACCGGAGGTGGAATCAAGATGATTCGATGGATGATCCTGATTCGAAATACCGCCCGTGAAATCAAGCAAATCATCCACCCTAAAGCCATCCTTCCTGTACGAATCGGAGATCAGGCTATCAACCGGAATATTCAGCAGACCGTATTAAGCTTTTTTATTCTGTATATCTTCATATTTGCTGCCGGAGCTTTTGCCATTAGTTTATTCGGCTACGATATCATGTCATCCATTGGAGCAAGTATTGCCGCTATAGGAAATATTGGTCCCGGTTGGGGTGATTTTGGTCCTACCGATAACTTTGCCGGACTTCCTTACCTTGGTAAATGGATTTTAATCATGCTGATGATGGTGGGTCGCCTCGAAATTTTCACCGTCCTGATTATCTTCTCTCCTGCCTTCTGGAAACAATAATAACCCATTATCTATCCAGAAACTTCACCAAGCGGTGTTCCAGCCACCTTCTGAATTCTTCCGTTGTGGGTGGGCAGTGACGGGTATCTTTCAGCAGCTCTGTTTCTACGCCCGGAATATGTGCCTGTACCCTTTCGATCAATGACTCGCCAGGAAACGAAATGTCATTCTGTGCAGCTATGGCAAGAACCGGCATCCTCAGGTTTTGAAGCTCTTCATCAGTAGCAACCGAAGGTATCTTTTTTGGGGTGACAAAATCATTCATAGAATCGATCAGGAAAGGTCCCCAGTCTTCATCCCAGCTCGTTAACAGAAAGCCGGCAACGCTCTTCATGTTATCTTCAGAGGGATTCAGCTTATATTTGATCATAGGAATAGCCATGCTCATCAACCCTTTTACAACTGAAGCCTGAACAATACCGGCCGGCACCAATAGCACAAGCTTATTTACCCGATCAGGAAATGCAGTTGAAAACTCCCGGGCTATATATCCTCCAATACTGATCCCAAATAAATTAAAGCTGTCCAGATCAAAAGCATCCAAGACTTCGGTAAACCATTGAGAATGACTATTATCTGTAAAAAACAGTCGCTCAGGAATAGCTTTCACCGAATAGCCTGGAATATCAGGGATGATTAACTGGTAGTGCCCGGCCAGATATCTGATTTCAGAAAGTAAATGGGCTGAGCTGGTGAGCATGGCATGCAGACAAATCAGCGGTGGGTTGTCAGGATCTCCGGCTAATAGAACATGACTTTCACCAAAAGAAGTGGATACTGTTTCAAACTCTACCTTCAGATTAGCTCTGACCAAAAACCGCTGATACCATTCTTCCTGCCTGTTACAGGCTCCCGGATTTTTAAAAATATCTTTCCCCACCTGATTGACTCCCTGTTGTTATGATTGAAGCCCTTGCACTTGCATACAAGCCTGCGGCGGGGAAAATATAATAAAGGAACTAACTTGATGCCTGAAAGATTTAGTTTACTCCACAGAAGAAACAACCAACCTCACATTTATCGACATTTCTGCATCCACAAAGTTATTATCAATAATACTGGATATTCGCTCCCAATAGCTCCCATGGTAAGAAACATTCCACTCAAAACGGTCGATGGTGAATGAAGCCCTGTAAACTAATTCGCTATCGTTTATAGTTTTATAAGCTTTAAAAGACACCGGTTTTATCACATCTCTTATCGACAGGTTTCCGGTGATCATCAAGCTGACTCCTCCTGAATCTTCCGTTCGGGTAATTTCAAACCTGGCAGTTGGATATTTTTCTACATGAAAGAAATCCTCACTTTCCAGATGCTCGGTTAAATACCTTCTTGGAACCGGATCGCTTTTCGGGATATCCGTCACTTCGATGGAATGCATGTCTGCCACAAAATATCCGCTGACCAAGACTCCATTTTCAAGCTTCAGAACTCCGTCACTCAACTTTAGTATTCCCTCATGACTGTCAGCACCGCGCATTTCTGTTCCTCTCCATTTCACAACCGACCGCTCTTTATCAATTTGCAGGTTTACCACTTTTGAAGAATCACCCTGAGACTGAACGGGCGGCTGTATCGCAGAGTAAACCTCCGCTGTACCAACCATCAAAAAACAAAGTATGGCTAAAATCATGACCCTACTCATAGCCGGAAACATTTTTTCCAAGGATAAAATCTCTCTTCCCTGTCAGGATTCCATTCTCCTTTTCCAGCGAAAGCACACCACTGCTCCCGCCCCGGGGCGAGTCAGGATTTCTCTGGTCAGAGTCCAATCGTGGGTCATCATCAAAAAAGTAGGCATCCAGCCAGTAATATTTACCATTCGGTTCCAGAACAACTGGATGGATGTGGGCAGGTTGGCGACCATATTCACCAGGTCTGAACGTGTAAAACGTATATCTTCCATCTGCTCCGGTTTTAACCCAGCCATGGATATACCCATAGTTTCGCTCCCAGCCGGTTTCATCGCCGCGGGTTGGATATACTCCCTTCCGGTTTGTTTGGTGTACAAACAGGATCACACCTCCGGCAGGAGTTACTCCATCACGTTCATAAATAGTACCGGTTAACTTTATTTTAGGCTCATTACTTTCAAATTCGGGTAAAGTATCGACTGAGGACAGGTTTCGGTCTCCAAAATCAAGTACAGCTTCACAACCCTGACAAGGACCTCCCACCAACTTCGCATGTTGTACAGCCGACTTCTGCGCAAAGCCCGAACATGAATAAACAGTAAATAACAATAGCGGTATAAGTATTTTTTGCATAGCAACTGGATTTTGATTTATTGAACAGAATGTGCTTCTGCCTCAATGTAGTCATCCCGATAAGCCCTGAAGAATGCAATTATATAAGATGAGTAATTCGTTGCACAAGATGAGTAGAAAAGCTACAGCAGGTTTCCCCTGAGTTCTTTTGTGTAATTCCGGCTGAGACGAAGTTCCCTGTCATCATCCAGAATTACATCATAATCTCCGTTACCGCGCGACTGCAATTTCTTAATCCGGGCGATATTCACAATAGTGGATTTATGAATACGCTTAAAATTCTCCGGCAGGGTTTGGATGATATTTTTCAGGCTGTCAAGTATCACATGTTTTTGGTTATCGGTGTGAATATCAAGATAGCCCCCGTCAGAGCTAATCCATTTAATATCAGCAATCTCAACCAGTACAGCACTTCTGCCATTCTTTACCGTGATGGTTTTTGGCTGAACCTTGGCCTGAACTCCCTCCCGGGATCTTCTGCTCTTCAGGAAGACGCTCAACACAGACAACGTGCTGTAGATTGACAACGCGATATACAGCCGGCTGGATAGTTTTTCATACAGCAAAAATAACAGGGTCATCGGGTTGTCATGAATGAGAATAGAAACCCCGAATAAAATCAACGAGAATACAAGCAGATGGATGAAAGTGATCACTACCGTCTGTAAGATCAGGGCACACACATACCATACTCCTGACAAAGCCTCATCCGCTTTAGCAAGCCCGTAATCCAAAGCGATAAAAAACGGAATAAATAACGGCCAGAAAAGCTTGTACGAAAGCGACTCCCCTATTCTGAATGTGTTGTCCTGCAAAACAGAGCTGATGTAATCCTGTCCAAATTCCAGAACAGCAATAAAAACCCAGAAGGCACAAAACCAGATGAAATACTTTTTATGAGCCGCAGAAAACAGCCCGCCGGAAGGCAAAAGTCGGAAGGATGGATAAAATTGTTTTAAATTGCTCATATATAGAAATTCAAAAGAACAGGACATGCGGGCTTTTAACGCTTCTATCTAACAAAATATTGAATATTTGGCAAGAGCAAGCAATTTGGCCTAAATCAAACACTATCCTAATAAGCATACGCAACGGCAATTACCAGGTACGCTCCGTCTTTTTTTTTTTGAGCGTGTACCTGTAGTTGATAAAGATATCCGATCCTGTGTTACAACAATCCGGCTTTCCTCCAGGCTTAGCCTCTGCTAGGCATTTACAAAAGTACGTACCTGTTAAACCGGCCAGGGGCAGTAAAAGAATCACACCATTTAGTGCTCTAACTTTTTTTTATTACATGATTTATTAATCAGCTAAGCAATCAGTCCATAGTTACCGAAAGCAATATATTTCGACCGAATGTATTATTAGGTATTCAGCCTACTCTTCTTTCGAGATTTTTTTGGATGAAAAGTAAGAGCAGAAACTAAAAATCCCGGAACTGGACTCAAAAACTCAACCAATAAGAGCCAAAGAAATCAGCTCATTATTTCAACAGCGTCATTTTTTTGGAATTGGTGTAATTACCAGCCCTGATTTTGTAAATGTAAATTCCACTGGAGAGGTTTCCGGAATCAAATGTTACCTTATGTTGTCCTGCATTCCTGAAGTCATTTACTAATGTTTTAACTTCTCTTCCCAGCATATCATACACTTTGATTTCTACCTCGGCGGGTTCAGGTAAGCTGTATCCAATTGTGGTAGAAGGATTAAATGGATTGGGATAGTTCTGCCCCAGGTTAAACCTCTGAGGCAACTCTTCGGTTTGTTCATTTTCTTCGGAAGAGGTAGCTATGCTCGTTAGATTTTCAGAATTCTCGTACCTCCCATCCATGTTGTCATCAATTCTCAGGGTTACTTCCTGTTCTTCCAGATTATCCCAACTGTCAACCACCATCTTATATCCCGATGACTCGTTTAGTTCCAGGTCCTCATACCTGAAGTAGTCTTCTCCCCCAAAGTTAGTCCTTAACTCCAGGTCGAGTGTAGTAGCACCTGCATAATTTTCTACATTCAGCTCATTACCGTTTTCAAGCTGAACCGTCACAGAATCACTCCCGCTAACTGATACATCCATCAGTCGAAATACCTGTTCTTCATCTTCGGTAAGATTGTAAGCTTCAAGGTCAAACTGTTGGTTGTCTCCTGAAATTGAAATTGAATTTCCATACCTGAGTTCATCAACACTTTCAGAAGCAGGTTCATGGTTTATATATTTATACACTGAATTTCCTGTAAAGGCTGTAAATGAACCCTGTTCCTGCCCGGTATATTCCAGTTCTACCTCGTACTCATCATCCACCAGGTAGTATCCTATCGGCTCATGCTCTCCTCCCACAAGAGGAATGACGGGAAATGAACCGGGTATTTCGGTAGAGTTTTCATCACCTTCAAGAGAAGTAACATTCCCCTGGCTATCGGTGATTCGCAGATTATTTTCAGAATCTACCAAAGCAAACATATAGCCTATGTCTTCAAGTCCTGTAATTTGATTTCGGATATTACCTTCCTTCTCCTGGGGTTCCTTAAGCATCCTCGATTCCGTTTTATAATCTTCAATAGGGTCGGCCAGGAACAAACCGGTTTGACCGAAATATCTGGGATTTCCGTTGGTACCGGGTTCATTATACACAAAAGTATTTGCTTGGGTATCCACTTCTACAAAAGTACTGTTGTCCGCCGGATAATTACTGTCGTGGATATAAATTTTCCATATCTCAGGATTATCTTCTCTCTGTTCCAGCTTATATGGAACCACGGAGTGGATAGAGGTAAAGGTGCCATTTTGAACCATAATTAATGGCTGGTAGTTTACGCCCGGACCAGGAGTATCCAACATAGTCTTAAGCTCTTCCAAAGTCTGCACGGGGGGAGCAAAAACTAAATCACTTTGTTGTATATCTTCCAAAGTTATTTCTTCATCATTCTCTGCCTTTTCAGCAAGGTTCTCAAGAAGATCTTCACTCAGGGTGCCGATTAATTGAGTTGGAAAATGATCAGCTGACCATTGCCGCACCCAAACTTTGTTGATCATCTTCCGAATTTCGTTATTTACTTCAGCACTGTATAAGCTATCACCGGTTATATTAGCTCCCAACTGCCCCAGCTCCTGCTTGCCGTCTGTAAAACTAATTAAGTTGGTAACAGAGAACCCATGGCAAACACCATTGAATCCCATCTCCCTGAGCACTCCCCACCAAACCGATGCACTTAGCGTGGGTATAATATTGTTAAAACCCAGAGTATAACCTGCAATAGTTCGATCTTCTCCAAACGCCTCCACCAGTGAGTTAAAACTTGGAAAATCACGCTGTTCTCCGCCTAATAAGTAATCAAGCGGGCCTTCATACTCAATGTTTTGCCATAGATCCTGGGTCCACATTACGCTTGCCCTGTTTGCCATTCGCCACCCATGTACTTGAGGATCGTACACCTCGTACGTCTGATTGGTTTCCAGATTTCTCAGGTGATAAAAAGGTTCATCGGGATCCAATACTGTAAAAGTGGGCGACTCATCCGTTACATCTTCGATGTTTTCGGCCGAAACTCTCAGTTTGAAATTCTCTGATTGTTCATCCGGAAATATGTATTCATGCAGAACTTCCTCAGGTTCCAGTCCGTCCTCTTCTAATTGCCATGTTTCTCCCCCATCCGTCGAGTATTCTAAAGCTACGCTGTCTATCCGGCTTCCTGATTCCCAGTCAAGGTAAAAATCACTGCCGGCCTGATAATAACCTCCGTCTTCAGGGGCATCGGTCAGGGATACATAAACTTGGTTCAGGCTTGCTACGCCGGCGTTTAACACATTGAAATCACCGGACATCCATTTATTCTGGTCACCATCCACAGATATCCATCCCAGGTAATTATAGAACTCATCTTTCTCCGCTATCACTGTCCATTCTTGTCCATCATACTCCGCCAGGTATCCATAATGTGTGGAATCGGCCTGATCGGTAAATTCACCAAAAGTAGCCAGTAAATAGTCTCCTGCATCTTCATAGGTATGAACTCTTACACGGTTATTTGGCAGGCCATCACCGGTGGTCATTACTGTCCAGTTTCCATTTTTAATATGCACAAGTCCGCCACTTTGTGTACCGGATTCAGCAGGCAAAGTACCAATCCATAGTTGTCCATCCTGCTGTGCCACAATGGATGAAACCAAACTGCTCGGCAAGTCTGAGTTTTGAGGCGTGAACACTTCCCAATTGCTGCCTTCTTTCTTTATGAGCCCATCTCCTTCGCGATGAGTGGTTATCCATAAGGCCCCGTTGGCCATTGCCATGTGCCTTGCAGGGAGCTCTGTTCCAATGTTAATACTATCCGGTTGAGGAGCAGGCAAGGGACTGTTTGATGTATCATATACTGCCCATCCATCGTCTTCATTATAGGATAACAATCTCGGATAGCTGGTTAGCATCAACAAGCGATCTTCTTGTTCATGTTCTATCATATCAACGATTCGTTCCTGACCTTCATCCATAGGTTCCGGCATAGCTGAATTTTGTGGATTTATAACATCAACAGCATTGGAAGTGTATTGCCTCAGGTTATAGCCACTGGAGTAAAGCGGTAAATTGTTATCCGGTATGATAAGTGGCAGGGATGTAAGAGCGGTATCATTTTCCGTGGAGAGATTAAATTCATCTTCTACTTCCCAGCTACCTGACCGGTAATGCATAAAAAGTCCCTTGTAATCCCCTGCAAATGTCTTACCTGCTCCAATGGCCCAAATATCATTAACGGATTCTACTTCCACTCTCGACAGGTAAAACTCTTCAAAATTATACTCAAATCCCAAAACCGTGAAATAGGGATAAAAATACCAACCGGGTTCTAAATCATTAATCAGCGATACAGACTCGGCTGTACTTGAATTTGAATTGACTTGAATGTTTTGTGCGTGAAGAAAGGCCGGAAATAAAAACAAAAGCAGAGCTAAAATTAGAACTCTATTTTTATCGGCCAATGTTCTCTCGTAACTATTCATAATAGATCAAAGCTGTTTAAAAATATTCCTAGGAATAACTGGTTTGAATTCTGCCTGGGTACTTGTCTGTCAGTACTATTTCTCAGGCAGTCTCTCTAAAAGAATCAGCTCGGATGGTTCAGACTGGCTAGCATCTCCTTCCGGCCATTCATCTATTTCGGCAAGTCCGTCCCCGTCATCAAACGACCTTCCGGTACCGTTGGGAATGATGTCATCGAAACCTGCATTCTCTTTCATCATAAGTGCAAGCTGAGGGTTGTCAATTCCATCTTCTGTGACAATTCCGGAAAAAACACGTACCGATCTGATGGTTTCCCCCTCACGCTCCGACTCTTGTTCGGCAAATATCGTAAAGCTGCTGTCTTCTCCTGTAATGTACCCTCCTAAACCCGTAGATACGGACTGTTGTCTATGCCTCATACTGATATCAATTTCCTCATTGTCTGTGTTCTGGTTGCCCATTCTCACATACATGTCGTAGAACAACTGGTCTTCATCATCATCCGGCACCACTGTTTCAACCAATTCAAAAGGCTCCATTATTACTGTGACTCCCTCAGGAGGCTTCGCCTTCTGTGTACCCGCTAATAAACTTTCGATATTCGGCGGACTGCTGCCTCGGTTAACCGATACGCCTAAACTGTCTTCAACAGTGGCAAGCAGGTCATCTGGTACTATTTCTTTTACTTCAGGAGGTAATTCATCATCAGAATTATTGCCGCCGTTGCTGTTGAAAATATTGCAGGATGTGGTGCACATTAAAATTGTACATATTCCTGTAGCTAAAGCTATTGGCTTAATTAACCTTGAATACATTGTAACCCCTTATTCTCTATTCTTAGTTTTAATTCAAAAAGTGACCTGCTATCACATTGACTATAATCTTAATTATGGTCAGAATTGAGGACCTGAAGATTTTTTATTGGTAGAGCAAAACAGAATTTAATCTGCTTTACTTATTTTTTGTTGTGCCCCTATTTTACTCTCAAAATGCTATTTAACAGGTCTTTTACCTAATGTGTCTGTATTAAAATGCCAAGTCATTTTTCAATAACTTGATGTAACAATTTAAAACAAATTACTGGGGCATTATCAAGTTTTGACTAATTGCCTATCAAAAGTGAAGGTCCAAGTAAGCTGCTTCATTCAAATACAGAGGTTATAAACGTTCGGGAAAGCAAATTTTAGCTTTAATACATCGCTATTAATCCTATTCACAGAAATAGCCTCTCAACCGACTGGAATTCCATAGTCATCGGTATCCTTGTGAAATTGTTTTAACAAACAACACGGAGCTATGTATTTCGCCCACTTGAACGTCAACTCTATTTTCCAGAAAATCAGTTTGACTTCTTTAGCGGCTGAGTTCACTCATGAAGCATCCGCTCTTTTATTTTGAATCAAATTTCCGGTTATTAACTTTTTCTCAAAGATAACTCATACCTCCATACCCTTTGAATTCCTTATTTGAAACAACGCATCTGTTTGCCTCCTATGATACGGAACATCTCCTGCTCCTAACCGGATTTCTGTTCATTGGCTTCCTGTTTTTCCGGATGCTTGGTTCCTGGCCAGAACCTGCACAACGGAAAGTGCTGCTTGGCATCGCTGTTTTATTATCCATTACACAACTTCTGAAGGTACCTGTAAATATGTATCTGGGCACCTTTGATGTGAAACATGACATCCCACTGCATTTATGCAATTTCCTGCCATTTGTATTGATCTGGGTGTATTTCACCAAAAGCCGCAAAGTCTGGGGAACCGTCTTCTTCTGGATCGTTTTGGGAGTTTCTCAAGCCAACCTGACGCCCTCGGTTCAGTTTTCATTATTTCATTATGATGCCATCCGGTACTGGATGGTGCACATGGGGCTCGTGCTGCTGGCCCTGTATCCCGCCCTCATCTGGAAGTGGGATCTTGAACGTAAAGACATCCTGCGAACCGTGGGATGGCTAAATGTAGCGGCAGGACTCATCTTTGGAATCAACCTGCTGCTGGGCAGTAACTACATGTACGTGATGGGAAAACCACCGGGAACTACTTTTTTCAGTCTTTTACCCCCCTGGCCTGCATACATTTTGGTTCTGGAAGTTATACTGGTGACATGGTCATTGATAGTATACGCACTTTTCAAGTGGATACGCGCAAAGGCCAAAGGTTCCCCGATTGGTATGGTGGAAGAACCAGGAGTTTAAAATTAAGAATCCGAATTGGGTCCCTGTCATATATGTCGGCAGTTCAATTTGGAACGTTTGGCAGGGTCTAACTTTATGACATTAATCTATTTTAGAGAACCTTTTTTAAGTGAATCTTTTCTTATTTCTGTGGATACTTCATTCTCTCTTTCATGATTATCACTTACTTCAAATTTGGGATATAAGATCAGAATAAACAAAAATAAGCCAATTAGAATTACGGGAACTGATGTTCCAATTCTATATCCTGTCAAACCCAATAGAGCATCTTCGACTTTCGGTAAATGGTTTTGCTTTCTTGCTTCTTTCTTAAATGCATTTAGGTATTGAGACATCCTGTAAAGGATTAACATCTGAACAAACATAATTAAAATACCAGCAACCAGTAGTGATTGACCTAATAAAAGTTGCTCATTACTTATTAAGGCGTACCAACCTGCTAAAATTGCGATCGCTACAAATGGTACAGAATAAACAGTTCTCCAAAACAGCTCACTTTGATAAATCCAGAGATCTACAATCTTTGGGTATTTGTTATCTTTTGATGATTTATGATGTTTATTCATCTCAATGCTTACTTAGCGGCCAGACCTTTTAGCGCCACAAGGATTATAATTTCTTTGAAGTAGCGAAATTAATTCCTGGCAATCAAGTTCCATCGAACCCCGTCCGCGTCCGATTTAAAACGCTTGTTAGGCCAACATTCACTTCATTTCAGTTTTACTTTCTATCAATTTACGTAACTCTCTAGCTTTCTCACCTAGTGATTCGTCATTATTGGCTTCAAGTTCTTGTAACAATTGATAGGAATTATATTTATACAGTTTCATGATTTTTGTTACTTGGTTAAAATCATTTTTTGCATGCCCCAACCAAGTAAGTGCACCTTTATTATCTTTGATGTCTACAAAATATTCTGCAAGTCTGACCGCATATATAAATTTCCATTCATTTTCTAGGACATGGTAACTTGCTCTGAATGCATTAAATTTGATTTCGTCGCTTGTTTTCCTAAGATCCTGATATTCTTTCTCAAAATTATTTTTCCACTCATCAAGAATATCTAGTCGATTTTCGTGTTTTTTTAAATATGCTTGCCACCCAATTAATCCAAAGAAGAATAATAAGAGAGTTACAATTCCAGTAAATATTGCAGTTTGTGATTGAAGTATCGAAGAAAAATAATTTTCAGAAATTTGAAACTTATCAAGTTCTTTTTGTAATGAATCAATTTTAGTAGCTAGATTTCTATGATTCATTTGAATTTTATCAATCGTAGCAGAGTCAGCCTGAACAGTATAAATATTACTTCCATAGCTAGATGGAATTAAAAGCGCCAGTATAAAAAGTAGCGAAATGTAATTCTTAATATTCATGATGAATAGGTTTGTTGGCCTAACGGCCCAGCGTTTAAACGGCGCGGGGATTATAATTTAGTTGAAGTAGCGATATTAATTCCTTGCAAACAAGTTTCCATCGAACCCCGTCCGCGTCCGATTTAAAACGCCTTGTTATACCACAACATATGATTACTTAA